>JBPCLT010000268.1:0-10741 GCA_051003015.1 Rubrobacteraceae bacterium
GGCCAGTTGCGGCAGAAGACGGCCCGGCCGTTCAGGAAGGCCGCCTGGCACTCCTGCTCGGTGTAGGTCGAGACGGCCTGCGGGGCGACCCCGCTCTCGATCATGCTCCGCTCGGTGGCGAGGCCCGCGATCGCCCGCGGATCGTCTATGACCACGTCGTTCAGGTCCTGCCCGGCCAGCACGTCGCCGCCGTGGGTCCAGATGTACTCCAGCCCGTTGACGGTGCCGCCCTCGTACTCGGCCGCCTGGAAGACGAATCCGTCCTCGGCGTTCGAGTCGGCCGTGACCTTCGTCGCCTGCTCCTTGGGTTGCACATTTCGCGGAGAAACAATGCCCGAAGCACGGCGTACGATTCCGTCTATTCGGCATACCTGTGGGAAATAAGAGAGAGCCGACGAGCGGACTCGAACCGCTGACCTGCTCATTACGAGTGCGCCTCCGGGTGTTTCAGCGGGTTTCTGCCTGGTTCATAAACCCCATACATAAGCGGTATTGTGTTTCGTAGTGTTGTCCGCCGTTTCACGGCGCGCGGGTTGGGTTGCCGTCAAACTGTCGTCAAACATCAGCCCACCACGGATTCCTATGATGTCGCATCGCTTACCGGTACGGTCGCCTTTCCGCGCGGTGTCTACGGTCGCATCCACTCCGCCTAGGTTTCGTGCTGAGCCTTCCGGTCCGAGCATCGTAAGAGCGACTTTTCGGTATGGACTCGGGCATCTGTGGGGGCAGGAAGGAGCGATTTTCCCCACCGCTCCTCGTTGCCCCAACCCTCGGAACAAACCTACGTCCCCTTTGGCTCCAGCACGATCCTCTCCTCCGTCGCCGCCTCTACCTTTTTTCGGCCGTAGAGCAGCGGGAAGGCCTCGTTGGCGGCCCATCCCTCGAACAGGTCCGAGTAGTGTGGACTCTCGGGATCCCCCGATTGCCCCGGCGAGTTCATGAACAGCGAGCCGTCCCAAGCTCCGACGTCGACCACGATGCGGAAAGACGAGCCCCCGGTCTGGCGGAAGTCCGCGCGGTAGGCGGTGTTGCCCACGGTGTCCCCGCTTCCTCCGCGCGACGCTGGGCCGACGTTCAGCCGCCCGCACGCCTCTTCATCGACGAGCGCGGAGAAGGGGTGCGCGAGGAGGACGTGGTGGAGCCTACCCCACTCCCACTCTTCCCGGTCCGCCCCCAAGAGTTCCTCCAGGTGCTCGACGGCCCGTTTCAGGCTCGACAGCATGGTTTCCGCCAGGGCTTTCTCGGGCTCGGAACCGAGCCTGCCGTCGGGTTTCTCTAGGAGGTCCAAGTCCGCCCGGGCGTCCGCCGCAAGGTCCTCGGGGGGTGTGGACGCGGCGACCGCCTCGGCCAGCCTCTCGGGCGGCACGCTGCCGGCCAACGCCCTCTCGAAAAGCGCGGGCCGCAGGTGCAGCCGGTACCACACCTCGAAGAGCGCCGCAGGGGCGGAGCCCGCCGAGAGCACGCGGTCCCACCCCCTCAGCATTCCCAGAGCCTGCTCCACCTTCTCGTCTTCGGAGCGCAACCCGTCGAGCCTGGCGACAATCCGGCGTGCCGGCGCGGAGAGGTGGTCGTTCTGCAGGCGGACGGAGTCCTGCAATGAGTGGCCGGTGCTGCCCTTGAGCACCTCGGAGACCCGCTCGTGGCGGTAAGGGGCGTACCACTCGAAGCCGACCATTCTCTCCTCGTGCGGGTAGCCCTCGGGCAGGTTCATCTCGTTTGCGGTGGCGACCCAGCCGCGAGGCGGGTTGAACTCGACCGGCAGCTCGTCGGCGTCGAGGAAACCGTCCCACTCGTAGCGGCCGTCGCCGGGCACGGGCAGGAGGCCGTCCCAGTTGGGCCTCTTCGGCACTAGCCCGCCCGGCTTCCACCCTATGTTGCCCCCGTCGTCGGCGTAGACCTGGTTCTCGCCCGGCGAGCCCCAGCGGTTCATCGCCGCCAGGAACCCGTCCCAGTCACGAGCGCGCATGTAGTCCATGCTGCCGAGGTATGGGGCCATCCCGGGCTCGAGCCACGCCGCCCTCACCGCGAAGGCCACGCGCCTCTTGGGATCCTCGTGGATGACGGGCCCATGGCGCGTGAACTTCAGCTCGACCTCTACCGGCTCGCCGTCTCTCACCGGCACGGTCTGGTGCTCAACCTCCATCGGCTCCCAGCGGTCCCTGTAACGGTACTCGTTAGGATTCTCGGGGCTGGTTTCGTAGACGTAGAGGTCTTCCTGGTCGATGGAGAAGATGGTCAGGCCGAAGGCTATCTTGCC
This sequence comes from Rubrobacteraceae bacterium, assembly GCA_051003015.1. GTDB lineage: Bacteria > Actinomycetota > Rubrobacteria > Rubrobacterales > Rubrobacteraceae > JACDGB01. The sequence goes on from JBPCLT010000268.1 coordinate 2,258, forward strand.
GTTGTGGCCTATCGAGATGCCGGGGAGCGCGGGCTCTCCGGCCCCGATCACGTCCATCCCCGGGGCCGAGAGGTGCGCCACGTAGCGCAGAGATGGCACCGACAAGGCCCGGTGGGGGTCGTTGGCGAGGACGGGGCGGCCCGTGGCGGTCCTCCCCGGCGAGACGGCCCAGTTGTTGGAGCCTTCCGGGGGCTTCTCGGCCCCCGCGGGATTCGCGACGAGGTCCGCCCCAAGCACGGGCGGGGTCGTCGCGAGCTCGTAGACCGCGAGCACGCCGTCGGGGATCAGGGAGAGGTCAAGCCCCTCGGGCACCACGACCTCACGCGGCGGCTCCAGGCGGCTCCGAAGGGTGTCCGTCTCGGGGCCGAACTCGCGCAGGACGCGGGCGCGCTCCGTCTCGAACGCCACGTTCTTGTAGAGGCCGTGGCTGCGGATACGCGCCACGTCCTCCGGTGACCAGTAGGCGGGCCAGTAGCCAGCCAGCTTGAACTCTTCCGGCAGAAGGTCAGAGTCCTCCTCCGTCAGCCTCACGTACTCGTTGACGCCGGAGACGAAGGCGGCAACCACCCGCTTGGTGTCCGAGCCGTAGGAGAGCCACTCGCGGCGCATCTCCCCGCGGTAGAGGAAGAGCCTCGAGGCCCGGTCCTTCTCGACGAAGGAGGGCCCGAATGCCTCCGAGAGGAGCCCGAGCCCGCGCCTGCGCCACAGGTCGATCTGCCAGAGGCGGTCGCGGGCGGAGTTGAAACCCTGGGCGAAGAAGGCGTCGTCGGCCGAGGAGGCGTAGACGTGGGGCACCCCCCAACGGTCCACCAGGATCTCGACCGGACCTTTCAAACCCTCGACAGCGTAAGAGTGCTCGGCGTCTATGGGCATGCCCTTCCTCGCTTACGCGATCTTCCCGTGTTTGCCCAAGAGTGTGGCGGTTGCGTGAACGCGCCTAGAACCCCAGAAGGCACCGAAGCAGACCCACACTAGGCTCTCTCCTCTATCCTACCCCGAGGCCAGTCCATACCAAGCCCCGATCTTCGCACCCTGGCCTCTTGGAGCGTCCTCGTGCAACGCACGGTAGATGCTATGCCGCTCCGCACCAGCCCATGACGGTCAGGGCCAGAACTTTCGTTACGTCCTTGACGCTCTCAAGGTCCACCCACTCGTCCGGAGCATGGAGGTTCGCTCCGACCGGCCCGTAGCAGGTGGCCGGGGTGCTCCGGTAGAGGTTGAAAAAACGGATGTCCGTCGTGCCCGTGAAAGAGAAGAACTCGAGGTCCTTCTCCATGACGCTCCGGTGGTGCTCTTGCAGGGCCGAGAAGATGGGCTCGTTCCGGTCCACGATGCAGCCCTCGGCGCGGAAGGCGTAGAAGCTTACCTCGGGCGGGTTCTCCGAGAGCCACGGGTCTCTACTCGCCGCCTCTGCCAGATGGGACTTGAAGCGGGACTGGACTTCCCCGAGGTCTTCGCCGGGGTAAGCGGAGATCCTGACCTCGAAGGTGCATTCTTCCGGGACAGAGGAGGTCCAGTCCCCGCCCTGGACGATCCCGACGTTGTAGTTGAGCGGGTGAGGGCTACCTTGGAACTGCGGGATGCGGTACTTGGGATCGTTGACCCGCTGCTCTAGCTCCTTGACGGCCGACATGAGCGGGTAGGCCTTGAGGATGGCGTTGACCGACTCCGAGGCCCTCTCGGCGTGCGCCCCCTTGCCGCGGACGGTGACCCGCGCCCACATTACGCCCACCTGCGCTTCGAGGGCCGTCTGCCCGAGCGGCTCCGGGATGATGGCCGCGTCGGCCTCGTAGCCGCGGGCGCGGGCGGCGAGGGTGCCGTTCCCCGTGCATTCCTCCTCTATGACCGTCTCGAGCGACACGTCGCCGGCAAGCTCGACCCCGGCCTCCCTCAAGGCCAGGACGGCGTAGATCATGGCGGCGACCCCGCTCTTCATGTCTGCCGCCCCGCGACCGTACATGCGACCGTCCGCCACCTCGCCGCCCCATGGGTCGTGGGTCCAGTGATGCTCGGGGGTCGAGGGCACCACATCCACGTGGCCGTTCAGGATCAGGGAGCGACCACCGCCGGAGGAGGACTTCCAGGTCGTCGCGACGTTTGGACGCCCGTCGAAGGACCACTCGACTGGAGAGTAGCCAGGCAGCACAGCGATCTCGGCGTGGTCGATCTGCCAAACGTCTGCCTCAAGATCCATCCCCTGCAACTCTTCAGCGACGAACCTTTGCACCAGGGCTTCGTTGCCGAGGGTGCTAGGACGGCGGACCATGCCCCGCAGGAACTCTACCTCTCTATCCCAGTTGCGCTCGACGTGATTGAGCACCCGGCGTTGCGTATCGTCCACTACAGACCCGCCCTGTTTATAGACCGGCTCACGCTCGTCCTTCCACGGTGTCTCTGTCGTAGGTTCGGTTGTCGTAAGTTCCCTGTTGGAACCTGGTCGCCGAGACCAGGTAGATGCAGATCAGGGATATGAGGGCGTATGTGTTGAGCAGGGCGGCCGCCGGCCAGTAACTGCCGCCAGCGGCCGCTACTAGGACCGCGGCGGCCGCCGGTGCAAGCGCGCCGGAGACCATGCCACCCACCTGGTAGCCAAAGGAGATCCCGCTGTAGCGGAGGCGCGTGGCGTAGAGTCCCGCCAGCAGCACCCCGACGAGCGCGTACAGGGCACCCCCGAAGAACCCGACCAGGGCGTAGGCGATCCAGATCAGGGCGGTCACCTGCGTGTTGATCAGCAGGAAGAAGGGGAACGGGAGCAAGGATACGGCCAGCGCGCTCCCGAGCGCCATTCCGCGACGTCCGAACCTGTCCGCGAGCTTGCCGCTGGCAATCGTGCCGAAGATCTGGACAACGGAGGCGATAAAAACGCCGATCAACATCACGCTCCTGCCCACGTCCAGCTGGCCGGTGGCGTAAGAGAGAGCATAGGTGTTCGTGAGGTAGAAGCCACCAATGCTGTAGAACACCACCCCCACGCCGAGAACCGACGCCACCGGATGGTCGCGGAGCACGTCCAGGATCGGAATCCTGGACTCGCTCTGGGTCTCCTTCATCTGGCTGAAAGCCGGTGACTCTTCTATCTTGAGCCGGACGTAGAGCCCCACCACTATCAGGATGGCGCTGAGCAAGAAGGGCACCCGCCAACCCCAGGCGAAAAACTGCTCGTCCGGCAACAAGCCCACGAGAATGAACATCGAAGAAGACAATATGGAGCCCACCGGGGACCCGAGTTGCGGGAAGCTGCCGTAGAAGTTTCTGTTGTCGTCAGAAGCGTGCTCGGTGGACATAAGGATGGCCCCGCCCCACTCACCGCCGACGCTCAGGCCCTGCAAGAGCCGTAGCACGACGAGCAGGATCGGGGCCAGGATTCCAATGGAGGCGTACGTCGGCAACAGCCCAACGCAGAAGGTAGAGAACCCCATCAGAAGAAGCGTGGTGATAAGCATAGATTTACGCCCCACCCTGTCCCCAAAGTGCCCGAAAAGAACGCCCCCGAACGGTCGGGCGAAGAACGCAACCCCGAAGGTGGCGAAGGCGGCCAACGTCCCGGCAGCCTCCGAGAAGTTGGGGAAGAAGATGCGGTTGAAGACGAGGGCGGACGCGGCGGCGAACGCGAAAAAGTCGTACCACTCGATGCTGGTGCCCACCAGGCTCGCCGTGGCGACCGTCCTTATCGAAGAGGTTTGCCCGGCGTCTCCTCTGACCGATTCGCTCACTTTCTCCCCTTCCCCCTGCTACGCGGCTACTCTATCTCCGTTCTCCTCCGCCTTCGACGCGCGGCCGACGACTGCGCGGACGGTCCCTCGCAAAACGCGCATAACCCCACCGCAGCTCCGCACTGATTGACGGTCCAATACCCTCTCCCGGTTGCTCCTTATGTTTACATTAGGTCATTGCAAGAGAAACCGCAACACTGATCGTTCGGCGAAGCCTCCTGCTCTGCGCACACGCCGCCCATGCCTCGGCGGTTGCACCACGCGGATGCCTGCGACCGTCGGACTCCCGCCCGTTGTTCGCGTTGGATCTTGTAGCCTGGCGAAAAATCTCCATACTGTCCGAAAGATCATTGCTGGTCCGTTACCGGGGGGTAATCATGACTATGGTAGACCACGAGAACTTCGAGCTCGGAGCCTTCGTCCTCGAGCGCGGGGCGACGCTGCGGGGTGCCACGTTAGCCTACAAGACCTACGGCTCCCTGAACGGGGAGAAGAGCAACGCGGTTGTCTACCCGACCCGCTTCGGCGGGCGGCACTCGGACAACGAGTGGCTGATCGGGGAGGGCATGGCGCTCGACCCGGAAAAGTACTTCATCGTCGTCCCGAACATGCTGGGCAACGGCGTCTCTTCCTCCCCTTCCAACACGCCGCCACCTTATGGCAGGGCCCGTTTCCCACACGTCACCGTTGGCGACAACGTCGCCGCGCAGCACCGCCTCCTCACGGAACGCTTCGGCATCGAGCGGGTGGCGCTGGTGGTCGGGTACTCGATGGGGGCTCAGCAGGCCTTTCAATGGGGCGCGAGCCACCCGGAGATGGTAGAGCGCATGCTGCCGTTCTGCGGCGCGGCGAGGACCTCTACCCACAACTTCGTCTTCCTGGAGAGCTTGAGAGCAGCACTCACCGCCGACGCCGTCTTCGGGGGAGGATGGTACGACGAACCTCCAGCCGCGGGCCTCAGGGCCTTCGGAAGGGTCTACGCCGGCTGGGCTCTCTCGCAGGCGTTCTACCGGGAGGGCGTCTATCTCGGTCAAGGCTATTCCTCGCTTGAGGACTACCTGATCTCTTTCTGGGAAGGGAACTACGTCGGTAAGGACGCCAACGACCTGCTCACGATGCTCTGGACCTGGCAGAACGCCGACATCGGGGCCACGCCCGGCTTCGACGGGGATCTGGAGGCGGCGCTCGGGTCCATAGAAGCCAGGGCCATAGTGATGCCAGGTCGGACCGACCTCTATTTCACCCCGGAGGATAGCGAGTACGAGGTCGGCCACATGCCGCGCGCCGAGTTGCGGCCCATACCCTCGATCTGGGGCCACTTCGCCGGGAGCGGCAGAAACCCGGAAGACGTGCGCTTCATCGACAACGCCCTGAAAGAACTGCTCGCCTCCTGAGCCGCGCGGTGGACGAACCTTACGCCGTCGGAGAGTATTCGTCTGCCTCCATGTACAAGAACCTCTTGTAAAACGCGACTCGCCGGTCCTTGAGCATGGGCGGAATGCCCTCTTCCCGGTACTCTCGGAGCTTCTCGAGGTCCACCTCGGCCGAGATGACCTGCTCCTGGCCGAGGGTGCCCTGCACGAGGATGCCGTCTGGAGGGCCCATCGAGGGGTCGGCCGGGGAGTGTATGGCGCTGCGACCCTCGTAGTGGATCGGCCTGTCGCTCGGGAAGGAGATATCACCGAGGACCTGGCTGTTGGCAACATAGCACTGGTTCTCTATTGCCCTGGCGGCGGAGTAGGTGCGCATCCGCTCCACGCCCCACTCGTTGAACACGCACGAGGGGTTGAAGATGACCTCAGCACCCCCGAGCATGAGGATTCTGGCCGTCTCCGGGAAGGCGGCATCGTAGCAGATGGTGATGCCGACCTTGCCGAAATCCGTCTCGAAGACCTTGAGCTCGTCGCCGGCCGTGACCATCCCGCGGTTGTAGACGAGCTCGTAGGCGCGGTGGGTCTTGCGCTGCTCCTCCACGCCCCCGTCCGGATCGAACAGGAAGCTGGCATTGTAGTAGCGGCCGTCATCGGCGTCGAAGTAGAAGAGGGTGCCGCCAACGATGTAGATCCCCTTTTTCCGGGCCAAGGTCCTGAAGAGGTCTAAGTACTTTTCCTTGTACTCGCGCCCCATCCGGTCGAAGATCTGCTCGGCGTCTTGATGGGGTGTGGTTCTCGCCTCGGGGAAGGTCGTAAGGAGCTCGGAGGTAAAGTACTCGGGGAAGACCACGCAGTCGGCACCTTGCCACACTGCCCCATCGACGTGCCAGGAAACGTGATCCGCGAACTCGTCGAAATTGGGGACGTCGTGTACCTTGAACTGCGTGACCGCTATACGCACGAATTTGCTCCTCTCTATCGCACAAAGACAGACCTACTGTGCCACAAAACCGCCTTCGGCGACGAGTACCGCGCCCGTAAGAAACGTCGCGCGTGCTCGCATCCTCCCGCAAGGTCAGGCACCGTCCGCCCGGGGTGCTGATCCCGTCCGAAACCCCGTCGATACCGCCCGAAACGTCGGTGCTCTCGTCCAGGGGCCCCAACGTGCGCGCAAGGACGCGCGCTTGGCGCACCGTCTCCGCCGCCTCCACCCTCATCCCAGCGTACCATTCCGGCGTGCCGCCGGTGAGTTCCTCGATAAGCTTCGTGAGCTCCAGCACCTCTACGGCCCGTACTTCCAGCGCCTCGGCCGCCTCTCGCATCCTACCATGAACCTCTCGTAGCTCCCGTCGCCGTTCGTCGTGCCTATGGCCCAGCATCCGGGGTAGCCCACTGTCACCGTCGCCGTCCCGCTCCCGAAGCATGGGTTAATCACCAGGTCGCCCGGCGCAGTGAACGCCTCTACGAGCCACATCAGAGTTTCGCAGAACAGCGCGAGGCGTTTCCCTCTACAAAATAAGTCGATACGCGTTCTAGACAAGGACGTAACCGCGAGTTCGTCAATCCTCTCCTGGTCGCCGGAAGCCGTCGTTGCGGCAAGTCCGGAGCGGCTACCCGGTGATCGCCCGGAGCAGGAAGGCCATGCCGACCCCAGCGTAGTTGCCGATGGCGTAGCCCAGTACCCCGATCAGGACGGCGGGCGTCACCAGCGCCCTCCACTTCTTGGATATCGCCAGGGCCAGTGCCGTGGAGGGACCGCCCACGCAGGCCTGGCTCGCTACCGAGAGCGTCTCTATCTCGATCTTCAGCAGCCGCCCCACGCCGAAGATGATGAGCCCGTGGATGCTCACGAGGATTACCAGGAAGAGGAAAATCACCGGACCCTTGCCCACGAGCGTCGAGAGGACCGCGCCCGCCCCCAGGACGGCGAAGAAGAAGTGGAGTAGCACGTTGCCGATCTCCTCCCCCCCGTTCAAGCGGTTGGCGGGGGTCAGGGCCGCCAAGAGCGCCAACGTCGTGTACCACAGCTCCACGGGGATCTCGAAGCCCAATAGCTCGTTTATGGGCGCGGCGATGAGCGTGGAGACGGCCACGATGACGAACGTCGCGGCGAGCAGGTAGACGATGTGGTAGATGGAGATCTCTCGCTTCTCCCAGTACTCCTCCGCCTCTCCGGTCTCCCCGGAGGCTTCCTCCGGGGGACTATCCTCGCCGTCGGAGCGCCCGCCGTAGATGGAAGGGTAGAACCTCAAGAGCACCACCGGGACCAGGGCCGTCAGGACGAACCAAAGGTTGGTCATCAGGGTGTCGGCGGCGGCCCCGGTGGCGAACAGCGTGTCGGAGGTCCCCACCGCCTCCCCCACCGCCGCGTAGTTGACCCCGCCGCCTATGTAGCTCCCGGCGAACTGGCCAGAGATCTTCCAGGACTCCGGGCCTATGGCCCCGGCCAGGAGCAGGCCTCCCACGAACGCCCCGACCAGAGTACCGACGGCCCCAAGCACGAAAGCCATAATCGCGGGCCTGCCCAAGCGCCTGAGGCTCCTCAGGTCGGCGGTCATCAGCAGCAGCACGATGGCCAGCGGCACGGCGTAGTCCGAGGCGAAGACGTAGATCGGGTTGATCGTCTGCTGATCTCCCACGGGAATGGAGGGCGGTATCACCCGGAGGTTGACCAGGAGGGCGGCCCCGGTGATAACCACGATGGCCGTGCCGAAGAAGGAGAAGACCCGGAACCTCCGGTCCAGGAAGAACGCCAGAGCGATTAAGGCCGTGACGACCGCCCCGACGGCAAACGGATCGTTGAACACGACTCCCTCGGTCATGACATCCCCCCTCGCTAGAAGGCCACCCAATCGTATCTTAGGCAGTTGGCAAGAAGCGAGTCAACGTGCCCCGTACGGATCTCGCACTTGTCCTTGAGAACCTCCAGCGCCATCTCCCTATCCCCCTCTTCCCACTCACCCTGCGAGAGATCCTCGCCTTCTGAGTCGTCACCGAGCCTCTCCAAGCAGCCCTCCACGAAGCCCCGACGTAGGTGAGCGGACGCATCTCTTCCACGTTCATCTCTATAAGAGCAAGTGGGCTCCTATATTCATCCGGGCACGTCGATAGGCGAGGACGGTACCTCATCTCGTGACGCTGGCCGCTCCTGCTACGCCCTCCGTCGTTCGTCCATGCTCTGCGGACTCTGCTTCCGCAACCTCCCCTTCCGCCGAAGCCTCCTCGGGAATATGGCGACGAGGCCGCAGCACGGGGAACAGGTGCCCCAGTACGAAGACAAGCACTACGAAGAGGACGGCCAGGATCCAGGCGAAGACGACACCTGCCTCCGCCACAAAGCCCAGCACTATCCCCGCCCAGGCGAAGTCAGAGTCCCCGAAGGTGGTGTTGGCGAGGCC
>JBPCLT010000269.1:0-6523 GCA_051003015.1 Rubrobacteraceae bacterium
TCGAGCACGGCGCGGCGCGAGAGCACCACGTTGTTGCGGCTCCGGTTGAGCTCGATGACCTTGCACTCGAGCTTCTGCCCGAGAAAGCTCTCCAGGTTCCTGACGCGCCGGATGTCCACCAGGCTCGCCGGCAGGAACCCGCGCAGGCCGATGTCCAGTATAAGGCCACCCTTGACGACCTCGATGACAGGACCCTCGACGGTCCGCTGCTCGTTATAGGACTCCTCTATGCGGTTCCACGCCCGCTCGAAGGCGGCCCGCTTGGCGGAGAGGATGAGCCTCCCGTCCGCGTCCTCTTTCTGGAGGACGAGCGCCTCTAGGCGCTGGCCGAGGTCGACCACGTCGTGCGGGTCGGCGCCCTTGCGGATGGTGAGCTCGTTGGACGGCACGAGGCCTTCGGACTTGTAGCCTATGTCGACAAGAACTTCGTCCCGGTCGATGCGGACGACCTCGCCCTCGACTATGTCGCCGTCCTTGAAGTCTATTAGGACGCTCTCGTCGACGGGAATGACCTCTCCGTTCTCCTCACGGAAAAAGTCCTTCATCGTCAACTCGCGGGTGGTCTTTTCGGTGGTGTCAGTCATCTAACCGGTTGCTTCCTTTTTGCCTAGTTTGCCGAACAGGGATTATAACAATGAACCGTTACCGGATCGTTGCGAAATCTTCTCTAGTTTACCTCATTCACCGCCAGAGGTCTCACCCGCCCCCACCGCTCCCCCACCTTGGCCTCGACCTCCAGCGGCGGATGCAAATCATAGGCGGCGACCATCCGGTCGATGGCGAGGGCGGCGACCATCTCTTCCTGCCCCCGGTCCACGTCGAAGACCAGTTCGTCGTGGACCTGCATGATCATGTCCGCCCCGAAGGACCCGAGCCGTGCCTGCAAGTCCACCATCGCCACCTTCATGATGTCGGCGGCCGTCCCCTGAACGCGGGCGTTGAAGGCGAGCCTCTCCCCCAGCTTCTTGACGTTCTTGTTCGAGTTCCTTAGCTCCGGAACGTACCGCCGGCGCCCGAAGAGCGTCGTCGAGTACCCGAGCTCCTCGGCTTCCTCCAACGTCTCCTGCATGAACTCCGTCACCCGCGGATAACGCTCGAAGTACCGCTTGATGTACCGGTCAGCCTCTATCGGACCTACGTTACCGAGACGTGTGGCCAACCCAAACCCGGAGATACCGTAGAGGATGCCGAAGTTGACCATCTTGGCCCGCCGCCTGAGCTCCGGCGTCACGCTCTCCATCCTGGTGTCGAAGACCTCGGAGGCGGTCCGCGTGTGGATATCCTCGCCGTTCTCGAAGGACTCGACGAGCGAGGGCTCGCCGGTCATGTGGGCCAATATGCGAAGCTCGATCTGCGAGTAGTCGGCGATGACGAGCCGGCGGCCTGGGGAGGCGGTGAAGGCGTCCCTGATGCGGGCTCCCGTCTCAGTCCTTATCGGGATGTTCTGGAGGTTCGGCTTGTCGCTGGAGATCCGACCGGTCGAGGTCGCAGCCTGCCTTAGCGTGGTGTGGATGCGGCCCTCCGGCGTAATGAGGTCGCGCAACCCGTCTATGTAGGTGCCCTTCAGCTTCGCGTACTCCCGGTACTCGACTATAAGCTCGGCTATGGTGTGGCCCTGAATGCGCAACTGCTCAAGCACCTTCGCGTCGGTCGAGTAGCCGGTCTTCGTCTTGCGGATCGGCGGTATGGACATCTCCTCGAAGAGGATCTCGCCAAGCTGCTTCGGCGAACCAATGTTGAACTCGTGGCCGACCTCTTGATAAATCCGGGCTTCGAGGTCGCTTATCCGCCCCACGAGGTCCTCGCCGATCTCTTCGAGGGCGTCGCGGTCCACGGGCATCCCGACGTCCTCGATCTCCCCGAGCACGTCCGCCAGCGGCAGCTCGACGTCGTAGTAGAGCCGGGCGAGCCCCATCTCTTCGAGCTCCGACTGGAGCCGCGGGAAGAGCGCGAAGATCAAGGCCGCACGACGCGCCGCCGCCTCGATCTCCCGGTCCTCGTGGCCCACCTCGACCTCGGCCAGCCCCCGCTCCCCGGCCAACGCCTCCAGCTCGTAGCTTCCGAGACCCGGCTTGACCAGGTACGCCGCCAGGAACGTGTCGAACCCCGCACCCCGCACCCCGAGCTTCTTCGCGTCGTGGACCTTCAGGGGCACGTCTGGAACCCCTTCGACGAGCCGCACCTCCCCCTCGTAGACGGCCACGCACCAGCGCCCGCCCTCCCCCACCGGCGCCGCCGCGACCGGCTCGAAGGACAGCTCCACGGGCTCCTCCGAGACGCTGACCTCCAGCCTCTCCGGGATCGGGGGCGCATCGCCGCCGACCACCGGCAGCGCCGCGAAGCGCGGCTGCAGGCTGCGGAACTCGTAGCGGCGCAGGACGACGTCGTAGCTCTCGGGGGAAACGCCCTCGAAGCGTAGCGCCTCCGGGTCGAACCGGACCGGCGCGTCGAAGCGCATCCGGGCCAGCTCCAGCGACATGAAGGCGCTGTCTCGGCCTTCCTCCAGCTTGGTGCGCGTGCCCTTGGCGGAGATCTCGTCCAGGTTATCGTAGATCTCCGCAATCGTGCCGAAGCTTTGCAGGAGGTTCGAGGCGCCCTTCGGGCCGATGCCCCGGACGCCGGGGATGTTGTCCGAGGGGTCTCCGGTGAGGGCCTTGTAGTCCGGGATCTGCTCGGGCGTAACCCCGTACTCCTCGACGACCTCGTCGCGCCCGTACGTCTTAGTCTCCGAGACGCCGCGCGTCGTGCGCAGCACCTTCACGTTCCCGTCAACGAGCTGCATCGCGTCCTGGTCGCCAGTCACGATGAACAGTTCGGTGTCGTCCGGGATCTGGCGCGACATCGTAGCCAGAGCGTCGTCGGCCTCGAAACCCTCGGCCCTGACGGCAGGGATGTTCATGGCCTCCAGGATCTCGTCCAGGTGATCGAGCTGGACCTTTAGCTCTTCAGGCATCGCCGAGCGCTGGGCCTTGTACTCTGGGAAGACCTCCATCCGGAACTGGGGTTTGCCGCTGTCCCACACCACGCCGAGTCCGACCTGCTCCTCGGTGTCCAGAAGCTTCAGGATCATGCTCGTAAAACCGTACAGCGCGTTGGTCGGCAAACCGCCGCTCGTAGAGATGCTCTGCGGCAGCGCGTAGAACGCCCGGTAGAGCAGGGAGAAACCGTCGATAAGGTAGACACGCATTCGGTGGGATTATACCTGAGCGGCCGGCCAGATCCCGCCCGAAAATGATAGAGAGCCGGACGCGGACGCCGGGGCGACGTTATTGGCTTTCCTGGCCGTCTTCGTCCTCTTGGGTGTCTCGCGCTTCCCTATCTTGTCCGTCGAGGGATCGGTGGTCGCCACGCCCGCGTAGTGCGCGCACGCGATCCTCGCAAGGCTTCCCGTCCTTGTCTCCTGGCTCCCAACCTTCTTTCCCGGCGACCACGATGCCGGGCGTCTTCGACCTTTTGGTGGCGCCCCAGGTCCACTGGCTCTGGTGCCGCGACATCGGCGATGAGGCCGTGCCATCCGAGAATCTCGGCCTCCTGATCTCGTGGATCACGGCGCTCTGCGCTGTTAAGCCCTTCGCAGTCTTTGGCGGCAGGATAGGTGGCCGCCCGTGCGGGGAGCCCACGTCCGGATCGACGCGCCGAACACGGCATCTGGAGGCTGTTATGAACCCTACTCCAGCCTCGAACGGCGTGTGAGCATGCCGAGCAGAAGAACCTTATCTGAACTAGGCCATGCACGAGGTTTATATGTTACTATTGTTACATAATTGCGATTGGAATCGCTTGAACAGCACAGGAATGATCCGCTACCTGGATCTAGTCAGGAGGTAGCATGGATGAGATCGATATCGGAGGGCTACGCATCGCCTTCAAGCGGGTGGGGGAAGGGCCGCCGCTCGTCCTACTCCACGGGGCCTTGAGCGACAGCCGGGTATGGCGCAGACAGCTCGATGAGCTGTCCGACGAGTTCACCGTGGTGGCGTGGGACGCCCCGGGGTGCGGCCGATCCTCGGATCCACCCGCACCCGAGACGTTTCGGTTGTCCGATTACGCCAACTGTCTCGCGGGACTCGTCGACGCGCTCGGCTTGGGGAGAGCGCACGTGCTCGGGCTGTCGTTTGGCGGAGGACTAGCGCTGGAGCTCTACCGTCGCCATCCCACGGTGCCGAAGACGCTGGTGCTGGCTTCGGCTTACGCCGGCTGGGCCGGCTCCCTCCCACCGGAGGAGGTCGAACGGCGCCGTCAGCGAGCCCTGCGGGAAGCCGATCTGCCGCCCGAGCAGTGGGTGCCCGGATACTTACCGGGCCTGTTCACCGAAACAGCGCCGCCAGGGCTGATCGACGAAGCGGTGGCGATCATGTCAGAGACCCGTCCGGCCGGGATGAAAGCGATGATGTCCGCTTTCGCCGAAGCGGATCTGCGTGACGTGCTCCCGCTCATTGAGGTGCCGACACTGCTGCTGTACGGCGAGGCTGATCGGCGTTCCCCATTGAACGTGGCTGAGGATCTCCACGCTAAGATTCCTACCTCGAAACTTGTGGTCATGCCCGGCGTCGGTCATGACAGCAATCTCGAGGCGCCGGAGACCTTCAACACTGAAATCCGGAGCTTCCTTCGGTCGAACGAGAGCGGTCGTCCCGCGGAAGACGCCCGCCCGGACTCTCGGTGAATGGCTGCAAGAGCGCAGGAAAGGTTATACGCAGCTGGTGGCGCGTGTTCACGGCGTACCACCCCTCAAGACGACGTGCCCACGCTGGCCACGGACGCCATAGGCACGGTTGGAAGTTTATCCTAGAGCAGCCTGCAGCGTAGATGATCCACGTGGCAACATGAACGCCTACTCCGAAGACCTGCGCAAGAAGATCGTCAACAGCTCCCTCGCGCGGGCCCTGAGCGCGACCTTTTTCGGTTTACCGGAGGCCACCAGGCGCCCGTAGAACTCCCGGATGGCGTGGCTGTGACGGGTGGCGCACAGGGCCCACCATACAGATACGAGGGAGAGACGCTCAGAGACGACGAAAGACGGGTCTTCCGCCGGCGTCCCCGGGCGTCAGCTCGTAACGCTCCAGGTCGTAGGAGACGTACATCCTGGCCGTGATGCCTGCCGCCTGCTCGTGCTTTTTGCCGCCAGAGGCCCGCATGGCCGCCTCCCGACTCTCCCACAGGCAGAAGGAGAGGCAGTGGCCGCGTCCGTCGGCGTCGCCCTTGAAGTAGCGGAGCAGGCCGCCGCATCGCAGGGCCTCCGCGTATGCAAGATCATCGAACCAGCGGAGCAGGTCGAGGTCGGCGTCGGGACGGCGGACGGAGCGGAAGCCGACCAGGTAGAGTTGGTCGAAGTCGTAGCCGGCGATAATGGGCCAGTCGAAGCCCTGTTCTATCGGTAGGTTTGGGTAGTCCGGTTGAACGGGAGATATTCTCTGGGCGGCCTCGTGCAAGCCCACCCGAAGGTCGATCGTCATGCGTCACCTCTCTGGGTTCTGTTCTCTAGGCGTCACCTCCTTTTGCATGAAGAACCCGATACCTTCCCTTTTTTCCGATAACGGTGCCGCGCAGGTCTCCGGGCTCCCGCATCGTGGTGTGGCCGAAGCCGTAGGAACCGAACGCGAGCCGCCGGTACCTGTGCGACGGCGCGTAAAGCACGCGCAAAGATCGAACAAGTGACCGAATACCAAACATGCTTCTACTATACGCTGTCGTCCCGTTAAAGTCCACTTGTCTTGTGGAGAAAGCTGTCAGATCTCGCCGAGGTACGCCTCGCGGACCTTCGGGTCTTGGCGCAGTTTCTCGGCGGGGGCGGCGTTGACGATGGAGCCCGTTTCCAGGACGTAGCCGCGGGTGGCGATCTCGAGGGCCACGTTGGCGTTCTGCTCGACGAGGAGGATGGTGGTGCCTTGCTGGTTGATCTCCTTGATGATGTCGAAGATGCGCTCCACGAGCACGGGCGCCAGGCCCATCGAGGGCTCGTCCAGGAGGAGCAATTTCGGGCTGCTCATCAGGGCGCGGCCGATGGCGAGCATCTGCTGCTCGCCGCCGGACATCGTGCCGGCCTCCTGCTTGATGCGCTCTTGCAGGCGGGGGAAGAGCTCGAAGACGCGGTCCATGTCCCGGCTGATACCGTCGCGGTCGTTGCGGTGGTAGGCGCCCATCTCCAGGTTTTCGAGCACGGTCATGCGGGGGAAGATCTTGCGCCCCTCCGGGCTCTGGGCGATGCCCTTCTCTACCATGCCGTGGGCGGGGACGTCCTGGATCTCCTCGCCGTCGAAGATCACCTTCCCCTGGCGGGGCGGCAGGACGCCGTTTATGGAGCGCAGCGTCGTCGTCTTGCCCGCGCCGTTCGAGCCGATCAGGGTGACGACCTCGCCCTCTTCGACCGTCAGGGAGACGCCGCGAAGGGCGTGGATGCTCCCGTAGTAGCTGTGCATGTCCTGGACCTCTAGGAGCGCCACGGCTAGCCCGTCTTCGCCGTGCCGAGGTAGGCCTCGATCACCCTCGGGTCCTGGCGGACCTCCGCGGGCAGGCCCTCCGA
>JBPCLT010000270.1:0-6038 GCA_051003015.1 Rubrobacteraceae bacterium
CGGCGGCAGAGTAAGGCAGTTGCTCACCAAGATACGCCTTCATCTCTCATCTGGTCATCCTGGCCAACGGCTATGGCAAGCGCTTTCGTTGGCGCAGACGGAATACGCCCGTGAATAATTCAGGCTAGGTCCACCAACCCGACCGTGTAGCCGTGATACTCGCCCTTCGATGGGTACTCTTCTCCGAGCGTGTCGGGCGTGTTGAGCCTCACGCTGGCGGTATCTTCGCCTTCTTTGACGAGCCGGACCAAGATCCTCGCATATCCCTCCCAGACGCACTGCGCTCCCTCGGGACAGCGCGACTCCGAAGTGACGGAGACGAACCGAACGGTTAGCCTTTCACCGGAGATCCCGACCTCCCGCCCGCGCTCGACGGCGAACTCCCGTCCCAACTCAGATCCTCCGCCTGAAGGATCTTCCCCGCCGCCGGACTGACGGGCGCAACCGGAGAGTGACGCGAGCAGGAACAAAAAGATCACGACTTTCGCGCCCTTTCCCATGTAACCTCCCATGCATTGGGAAGCATACCAGGAATGGAAGTAGCGCCGACCGTGATCCGGACTGGCTAACCTTTATCCGGGTTGCGTAGCGCGGAGAGGAACAGCAGCGCGACGCCCGTGGTTATGGCGATGTCGGCGGCGTTGAAGATGGGCCACGCCCGGAGCGGCCAGAACTGGAGGTCGAGGTAGTCCGTCACCTCCCCGGTGGTGAGACGGTCGAGCAAATTCCCCGCCGCGCCGCCGAGGATGAGACCGCACGCGGCGCTCGTCAGCCTCGATGGTTCCCCGGAGAAGAGCATCCACAACACTACCCCGACCGCGATGGCGCTCCCGGCAAGTAGCACGAACTGGCTGCCGCCGAGGACGCCGAACGCCCCGCCGTCGTTCTCGATGTAAGTGAAGCTCAGGACGCCGGGGATGGCGGGCAGGCTCTCTCCGAGGCGCATGGAGCCTTCGACGAGACGCTTTATGCCCTGGTCCACGATGAAGGCCGAAAGCGAGATCGCAAGGGCCGCCACGACCCCCGTCCGGCGGCTCATGAGGGGTTCGGAGCCCGGTCGAACACTTCGCGTCTCATCCCGTGCGGGAGTGGGGAGTCAGGAGGCGCTTCGCTTCGGGAGTCGGGATTTCTTCTTTCGACTTCTTCGATCCCCCATTCCCGAACCATCAACGCGGCTTGCCCTTTGCCTGGATTACGTATGATCTACTCGTGTCCGCCATGGTGCGGGCCGTCCGTGGCGGGAGGCTCCGCGCCCCGCTCCCGGAGCATGTCTTCCATGACCTGTATCTCGGCCTTCTGGGAGGTTGCGATGGTCCGGGCGAGGTTCTCTACCTCGGGGCTGCCGGACTGTTCGAGGGCTGCCTCGGCCATCGGCACGGCGGCTCTATGGTGTGGGATCATGAGCCGCAGGAAGAGCCTGTCGGCTTCTTCGGGAGACGCTTCGCGGAGGCGGTTTATCTCTTCTGGCGTCGCCATGCCCGGCATGCGGCCCTCGGTCGGGTGGCCCATCCACGACATCGCGGGCTCGGTCCCCGTGGACGAAAGACCCCACACGTCGAGCCAGCCCCGCATCTGCCCGATCTGGGCCTGTTGGGTCAGGGTGATGTCCGTGGCGAGGGTGCGTATCCTCTCGTCCCCGGTCTTGTCGCGTGCGATCCCGGCCATCTCCACGGCCTGGGCGTGGTGGGTGGACATGTCCCTGGCGAACCCGGCATCCACCGAACTGTCGCCCGGCGGACGCATGGACAGGTAGACCGCGAACATCGCCGCCACCGCAACCGCGGCAAGAAGAGCCAGCGCCAGGAGCATCGGGTCGCGCCGGGGCGGGTACGTGCCGCGTTTCGAGATGGCGCCGGGGATTACGGATTTCAAGGTTACGAGGGGGCTCCGACGCCGCCGGTGCAGGTGGCCCCGGGCTCGGGGGTCTGCGGTCCCTGGCGGAAGGCCCGGATGAAGCGTTCCAGTTCGGGGCTGTCGGCGTTATCCAGGTTCAGTTGCTTGCCCCACGCGGAGGCCACCACGGGAGAGGACAGGTCCGGGAAGGGGCTGGCGAGCATGCAGGTCTGTCCCTCGGTCAGCTCGCGGATGCGGTCTTTTTGCGCTTGAGGGAGGTCGGGTTGGAAGGTGATCCAAACCGCCCCGTGCTCCAGGGTATGGACGGCGGTCTCGTCGCGGACAGGCTCGGTATAGAAGCCCTGGTTCTGCCAGACGGGGTTGTGCTCCCCGCCCGCCGGGGGGCTCTGCTCGTAGTCCACGTTGGCTTCCGTGTGCCGGCCTCCCGGTCCTACGTCGAAGGAGGCGACCTCGCCGGGAGGCGCGCTCCCCGACCTCTGGCGGCTGTCGAAGAACACCAGCGCGCCGAAGCCCACCAGGAATACGGCCGCTATCGCCCCGATGATTATTCCGGTCCTCCTTGAGCCTCCGCCCTCGGAGACCCGCCGTTCCTGCGTCCCGCGCTTCCTGCCCAAACCTTTGCCTTTTCCTAGCTTGCTACGGACATGTTGGATCGTAGCACACGTATTCTGGAGTTCCTTGAGAAATGCCTCACGAGCGGAAGGTCGCTATCCCCACCACTGCGTCACCAGAAAGATGGCGAGGACGGCGAGGACCACCCACGCGGCGACCACGAAGACCGCCGCCTTCCGGTTCACGAGCCTGCCTTCGGCGGAACGGGCCTTCTCCCGGCAATCTTCGAGCACTTCGGCCGGGATCATGCGTATGGCAAGCGCGACGCCGAGCGGGATCAGGATGAGGTCGTCCAGATACCCGAGGACGGGGATGGGGTCGGGGATCAAATCTATCGGGCTGAAAGCGTAGCCGACGACACACGCCGCGAAGACCCTGGCGTACCAAGGAACGCGCGGATCCCGGTACGCCAGATACAGCGCATACACCTCGACCTTGAGCCTCCCGGCCCACCGCTTCCATTGTTCAAAAATCTTTCATCACCTGCTACCGGTGGTCCCACGGTGAGATCACCTGTGTGATCATCTTCGATCACTCCCCGATCATTTTCTCCACACGGTCTGTCTCCAGCTATCGAGACCGCTCGTCCAGCGTTGCGTCGAGGGTCTGTTCTTCCCCATCTCTCACGACGGTTAGCTCCACGGTGTCGCCGGGCCGGTAGTCGCGTAGCGCGCCGAACAGGTCCCCGGAACTCCGTATCTCCGTGCCGTCCAGGGCCACGATGATGTCCTCGGTGCTGATGCCAGCTTCGTCGGCGGCGCTGCCGGGCACGACCGTGGCGACTATGGCGCCGGAGTCCACCGGGAGGCCGAATCGTTCGGCGTCTTGCGGGCTGAGGTCCGCCGTCTCGACGCCGAGGTAGGGGCTTGAGACTTCTCCGGTCTCGATGAGTTGGTCGGCCACGGAGACGGCGGTGTCCGACGGGATGGCGAAGCCGATGTTCACGGCCCCGGTCTCTGCTGGCAGGTAGGCGACGTTGATGCCGATGATCTCACCGTCCCGGTTCACCAGCGCGCCGCCCGAGGAGCCGGGGGAGATGGCCGCGTCGGTCTGCACGAGGTCCACTAGCGATGGGTCCAGGGTGCCGATCAACTCCGGCGGGAACTCGCGGGCGACGCCGCTGACGATACCCGACGTCACCGTGGATTCGAAGCCACTGGGGCTGCCGATGGCGACGGCGAGCTGGCCCACCAGGAGGTCTTCCTTCCCGACGAAGCTGGCTGCGGGCAGGTCGTTCCGGTCAACCCGGATCACGGCGAGGTCCGTGAGCCGGTCGCGGCCCACGATCTCCCCTCGCTCCGTGGAGCCGTCGGCGAAGGCGACGTTGACCTCGCTGGCGCCCCGGATCACATGGTTGTTGGTGACGATGTAGCCGTCCTCGCGGTAGATGACGCCACTCCCGAGTCCCAGTGCCTCCTGGGAGCCGAACGGCGTCTCCTGCACCGCCTCGACGTTGACCTGCACCACGCTCTGCTCCACCTGCGCCGCGACCCGCGCCACCGGCTCGTCCGCCGGTATTTCTGAAGGAGCCTCTGGCGGCGCCTGAGCCGCGTTCTCCTGACTCGCGCTCGCATCGGACCCCAAAGAACATCCCGTCGCCAACATCACCGCCAGCAGCATGACCGGCAGTAGAATCGTCCTCGATCTCAACCTCAATTTCTCACAAACCTCCTGTACGCGCATCTGCACGCGCATATTGCGTTCGTGTAACCAGAAGATTATACGAAGGGCCTGCTCCAGAGTTTCGGTCGAGATCCTCGCTTGCCGCGGACGGCCTCGTTTGAGAAAATTCTTTATGAGCCAAAGTTCACGGAGATAAAAGCAAGGGATACGAAGGGAGCGCCGATGCCCGGGATGGACGAGAGGATCAGCCGCGGGAGTTTCTTGAGGATGGGTGTCGCGGGCATCTCCAGCGCCGCGCTGCTCTTCCTGGCGGGCTGCGCGGGAGAGGATGACGACGATGAAGAAGAGGGTGACGACTAGGTTAAGCGCCGTCAGGAGGCGAGCGACCGGAGCCGATCCTTGACTTTCTCCTCCTCGTCTCTGAGGTAGAGGAAGACGTCCTGGGCGAAGCGGACGGCGTGTTCCTCGGGCAGGTTGACCCTACGGTTGTTGATGACCGACTCCAACTCCTTGACGGCCGCGTCGGCCATCCCGACCATCGTCTCCGCCTCCCGCAGCACCTCCTCGCGCTCATCAAAAGTGAGGCTCGTGCCCCGTTCCATCTTCTCCCTGTGCTCTTCCAGGTGCCGGATGAAGTCCCTGATGCCCACGCGGCGGATTATATAGAGCGACGCCCCGAACGTTTCGGTGCCCGAACCCGTGCGTGACGGAATCCTTCTTTCGGATTTCGTGGCGGCATTCATCCATTAACGAAAACAGAAACCTGATACCTGTAGCCTGAAACCTGAAAATCAGGAGCGGGCCGATTCGAGGATCTCGCGCGTGATCTCCCCCGAACCGACCGTCCTGGCGCGCTCCTCGGCCAGCCGCCGGGTCCTGCCCCGCAGGAAGGCCGGTATCTCGTCCAGGTCATCGAGCGCCTCATCGGTCCACGGAAGTCCGGCCGGTGGTGGCTCCTCTTTCTCCGGTTGCTCCCGCTTCGGGCGGCGGAGGGCGTCTTCCAGCGCGTCGGCCAGGAGGCTGGATCCCTGGTAGCCCATGAGCGGCCGCTGCACGAAGGGATGCCGCAGGACGGGTGCGCAGAAGGGGAGGAACGGTATCCCCATGGAGTCAGCGACTTCCTCCTCGAAGTGTGTCCCGATCAGAAGGTCCGGCTCCGAACTTTTTATGCGGTCGGCGGCTCTCTCCGGGTCGTCGGAGACGAACGCTTCATCGGTGAATGTGCTCGCGTGGAAGAGAAAGTCCCGCTCCAGGTGCGTGAGGTACGTTCCGCATGCTCTTACCTCCAGGCCGACCTCCCTGGCGAGCGCGTACCCCAGGCCCAGCGTGTAGGTGAAGTCCCCGAAGATGGAGACCCGGCGCCCCCTGAAAGCTTCAGGCGGCTGGAGCCTAGCGTACCAGGGTAGCTTCGCCATCGTCGCGAGCTCGGCCCACACCACCCGCCGCGCCTTCCGCTGGTCCAGGCCGCACAGCTCCCCGATGCTTCGCAGGACCGCGCCGGTGGAGGCGGCCCCGATCATGGGTGTCGTCACCCTGGGCGTGCCGAACTCGTCCTGGAGGTACAGCGTCGCAGCGTCGCCCGTCTCCCGGTAGAGGAGGACGTTCGCCCACGCCCGAGGTAGACGGCGCAGGTCCGCCACCGTCGCCCCGAGCGGTACCCTGGCGTTCACCTCGATCCCAAGCAGCGAGAGCAGGCGGCAGATCTCATCGTACTCGGCTTCCGCGCTCGGCCCGAATACAGGCGGCCCGAACACGTTGACCGTGGGGGTGGTGCTCTTCTCGGCCGGCCTGGCGTGGGCGCGGACGATGTCCGCCAGCGCGAGGTCCGAAGCCTGCGCCTCGCCCATGCCGACCCTCTCCCACTCGCACGTCACCAGATTGGGGGACCGACCCGTCTCGTTCTCGGGGAGCGTCATGACGGGGGTTGGCTCTCCGGCGAGCAGCGCGGC
>JBPCLT010000271.1:0-3460 GCA_051003015.1 Rubrobacteraceae bacterium
GACCCTAATTCCACGCATCGTAATACCGTCTTCGGGCCTCGCCGTGTTCGGCTCCAGGCGGGCAGAGGCGCCATCTTTCATTGCCGGCAAGGCGGCATAACTTCGGCGTCATGCCAGGCAACGACGAGGACGCGGACGGACGGCGGGCGCGATACCTCCAGTGGACGCTGCCTCCGGCGTCCGGCGAGACCTCGTACGACACGCACTACGCGTTCCTCCTGCGCGAGCCCGGCGGGACCGTGCGCGCCGCCCACGACGTACACCACGAGGGCCTGTTCCCGCGCGCGACGTGGCTGCGGTTGTTCCGCGAGGCCGGGCTCGCGGCAAAGCTCGCGCCACGGAAGATCGAGGGTAGCGAGTACGATGCGTTCATCGCGTTTCACGACACTCCTTAGATCAAGACGGGGACTTCCACGGAGCCTGGCGAGCCCTGTTTCTTTCCCGCCTGATTCCCGCCTTCCAAGGCCCCGGATTCAGCGTGGTAAAGCCCTTGCCACCCCCGTAAACTGAACTGGCAACCCGACGGGAGAGGAGATTCCGTGGACGGAGAACGAGGCGCCGTGGCGCTGGTCACCGGAGCGAGTCACGGCATCGGACGAGAGGTGGCGCGCCAGCTAGCGGAGCGGGAGATGACCGTGGTACTCACCGCCCGAAGCCGCGAGAAGAGCGGGGCCGCGGCGGAGGAGTTGAATGGCGATGGCCTCGACGCCCATCCCTCCGCGCTCGACGTTACGGACGAAGTGAGCGTGAAGAGGATCGCCGCTGAGATAGAGAGCGAGTTCGGGCGGCTGGACGTGCTGGTCAACAACGCCGCCGCCTTCGTGGACTGGTCAGAGACGGCGCTCACCGCCGACCTGGACGCCGCGCACGCGGTCTTCGAGACCAACCTGTTCGGCGCGTGGCGCGTGTGCCAGGCGTTCGTGCCGCTCGTCCGGCGAGGCGAACACGGGCGCATCGTCAACGTCTCCAGCGGAGCGGATTCCCACGGCGACCCGGACTTCGGGCTGACGACGGGCGGCGGGTCGGTTGCGAGCTACGGCGTCTCGAAAGCCGCGATAAACGCCCTCACTTCGAAGCTGGCCGCCGAGCTGGAGGGTACCGGCGTCCTCGTCAACTCGGTCTGTCCTGGCCTCACCGCCACCGCCCCAGGCATGGAGGAGATGGGCGCCCGCCCGGTGCCGGAGGGCGCCGCCAGCGTAGTGTGGGCGGCCACGTTCCCCGAAGACGGCCCGGCCGGCGGTTTCTTCCGGGACGGGGAGCCCGTGCCCTGGTGAACGAACCGCCCGAGGTTAGCCTGGTGCCGTTCACCCCGGAGTGGCTGGGTGAGGTCGAGGTCTGGTTCGACCATCCTGAGGTGCGGCGGCGGCTCGGCGGCCGGAGCTGGCCGGCCCGTGAATTGTGCCTGCTCAATGAGCGTCCCGGCGGCGAGTTCCGCGGCCGCCGCGTGCTCCGCGCCCACGCTTGGGTCGTCCTCGACGACCAGAGCCGTCCCGTCGGACACGTTGGCGGCGATGTCTACGACCGCTGGACCCGGTATGAAGAGGGCGGCTCCGAAGGCCCCCGCGTCCTCGCAATGGATGCGCACCGCAGCATGGGACTGGCCTACGTCATTGACCCGGACAGGTGGCGCCGCGGTTTCGGCAAGACCGCACTGCGCGCCGTGATAGAGGCTCCGGAAGTCTCGGACGTCCGTCTGTTCGTCGCGGGCATAGACGCCGACAACTTCGCCAGCCAGCGATGCGCCCTGGCGGCCGGCTTCTCCCCCGAGAGCGATGAACCCGATTGGGAGGGCATGATCCACTACCGTTTTAGCCGCTCATGACAGAACGACCCCTGACGCTGCGCGAACTCAACCGGGCGACGCTGGCCCGCCAGATGTTGCTGGAGCGGGAGAAGATCCCCGCTCTCGATGGCGTCGGGCGTCTGGTGGGGCTTCAGGCACAGGTCCTCAAGCCGCCATACGTTGGCCTGTGGAGCAGGCTCCGGGACTTCCGCCGCGAGGACCTCGTCCGGCTCGCACAGGAGCGCAGGGTCGTGAGGGCGACGTTGATGCGCGCCACCCTGCACCTCATGACGGCGGAGGACTATCTCCTTTTGCGCCCCGCCCTCCAACCCGCGCTCGACCGCTCGATGCGTTCCATCGCGGGCAAGCGGTTGGATGGCATGGACCTCGACCGGCTCCTCGCGGTGGCGCGGACGCGCTTCGAGGCGGAGCCCTGCACCTTCGCCGCGCTGCGCCCACTACTGTCGGAGCTGGAGCCGGATCGGGACCCGTCCGCGCTCGCCTACGCCGTGCGCATGAGCCTGCCCCTCGTTCAGGTGCCGGGCGGTCCCTGGGGCTACCCAGGCAACGCTCCCTTCGCGCTCGCCGAATCGTGGCTCGGACGGCCGCTTTCGGACTCCGGGCATCCGCGCCACCTCATCCTCCGCCACCTGGCGGCGTTCGGCCCCGCGACGGTGAAGGACATCCAGGCGTGGTCGTACCTGGTGCGTCTCGAGGACGCCGCGGAAGAGTTGAAGCCGGAGCTGCGCGTCTTCCGGGACGAGGACGGAAAGGAGTTGCTCGACCTGCCGGAAGCACCGCGTCCTCCCGCCGATACGCCGGCGCCCGTGCGATTCGTGCCCGACTACGACAACCTGGTGCTCTCCCACGCGGATCGGCGGCGTGTGATCTCCGACGAACATCGTAAGTTTGTCTTTCTCTCCGCCGCCAGGGTCATGGCCACGTTCCTCGTGGACGGCTTCGTGGCGGGAACCTGGAAAGTGGAGAAATCGCGAAAAACCGCCATCCTCGTGATCGAACCGTTCGAGCCTCTGTCGAGAGCGACCCGCGACGCCCTCCTGGAAGAAGGGGAACGGCTCGTCCGCTTCGTGGAGAGCGACGCCAGAGCGTTCGAGGTCCGCTTCGCGTAAAAGGGTCCACTGGCAGGATGCTCCGGCGGACCCGGCGATCCTCTCTACCGCGACAGGTACTCCGGGCTGGTGACCGCGCCCTCCGACGCCGAGGAGACAAGCGCCGCGTACTTCGCCATCACGCCGGTGCTGAAGCGAGGCTGGGGGTCTTCCCAGCCCGTCAGGCGTTCCTCTATCTCCTCATCCGAGAGGTCCGCGCTGAGGGCGCGGTTCTCCAGGTCGAAGGTGATGGTGTCGCCGTCGCGGAGGGCGGCTATGGGGCCGCGATGGGCCGCTTCGGGGGCGACGTGGCCGGCCATGAGGCCGCGGGTCGCGCCTGAGAACCGGCCGTCGGTCATCAGGGCGACCGATTCGCCGAGGCCCTGGCCGACGAGGGCCGCCGTGACGCCGAGCATCTCGCGCATTCCGGGGCCGCCTTTCGGGCCTTCGTTCCGGATAACCACCACGTCCCCATCCACGATGCGCCCGGCCTGGACCGCCTCCATGGCGTCTTCCTCGGAGTCGAAGACGCGGGCCGGTCCCGTGTGCGAGAGGCGCGTGTATCCGG
>JBPCLT010000272.1:0-7452 GCA_051003015.1 Rubrobacteraceae bacterium
CTGCTTGAGCGTTGCCGTCACACCGATTACAGGAGCCAAGCTAAAACCTTCTCCAGATTTCTTGGGAACCGCCAAAACTCTCTTCGGCACAAGTCGTGCGGCGCTTTGGCTTCGTCCTTAACATAACTTTCATTAATCTTAATCAAAGAGTGGCAGAATAGCAAACGATCACGAGGATCGCCCACAGGAGCAGATGGCCGCCGACGGATACGAAGGCGGCGACTGGGCGGCGATGAGGGTGTCCGGCGGGGTCGAAGAGGTCCAGGCGGTCCTCTAGGTGATGGACTTCACGGGCTCTTTGGCGGTCTCCGGCGATGCCGCTTCACCTCCCTCTTGCTTACGCGCGGCCTTCGCCTTCGCGGAGGCTTCACGGCGTTCGACCTGTTTCGGGCAGTCCATATCCACGCAGGTGATCCAGGGCCGCCCACGGCCCCCGACGACCTTTATCTCAGGCGAGCCGCACGCATCACACAAGGTTCCCAGAGGGATGATCTCACCGCGCTGAGGCAGCGAATAAGTCTGGTCGCAATCTGGATAGCCTTCGCAGCCTGCGAAGCGTTTGCCGCTTTTGCGGGCCTTTTTTATGACCATATTCTTGCCGCACTTCTTGCAAGGTCCGAGCACCGAGTCCGTGCGGATGCCCTCCCACACGATGTCCGCGAACTCGGTCTCGGAGCTCTGGAGGTGCTCGTAGACGCGCCGGAGCACGTCGCGCGACTCGTCCACGACGGAATCCTTGCTGACCTTGCCCTCCGAGATGGCGTCCATGCTGCGCTCGAGTTCGGCGGTCATCTCGTGCGAGGCTATCTCCGAGGCGAAGTCCTTGAGAGCCCGGGCGACACCCATGCCCTTCTCCGTCGGCACCAGCGGGTCGTCGTGGACGTAGCCTCTGTCGTAGAGGTTCTGGATGATGTTCGGGCGCGTGGCTTTCGTCCCGAGCCCGAGGTCCTCCATCACGTTGATCAGGCGGCCCGCGCCGTAACGGCCCGGCGGCTGGGTCTCTTTGGCGAAGACCTCCGCCCCCACGACCGTCAACTCGTCGCCCTCTGTCAGGGAAGGCAACTCTTCATCCGGGCGGCGCCCGTAGCGGTAGATCTCGAGCCAACCTTCTTCGGTCACGACGGTCCCTCGGGTGACGAGCGTCTCCCCGCCGGAGTCGAAGCGCAGGGTGGTGCGCAGGTTCTTCGACGGTCCAGAGAGCGTCGCCAGGAAGCGCCGTACGATGAGCTGGTATATCTTCCACTGGTCGTCGCGCAACGCCTTCTTCGAGGCGCGGCCCGTCGGGTAGATCGGGGGGTGGTCCGTGGTCTGCTTCTTGCCCCGCGTCGGCGACAGCTTGCCGCCGTTCAGTAGCTTCTCAGCGTACTGCCCCACGCCCTCGACACCCTTGAGGTAGCCCAGGATCTCGCGCATGTCGAGCGACACCGGGTACACAGTGTTGTCCGTTCGCGGGTAGGAGACGTAGCCGTCGGTGTACAGGTCCTCGGCCAGCCGGGCGGCCCTGGAGGGGTTGATCCCGAGGTTCGCCGCCGCCGTCAGGAACGACGTGGTATTGAACGGCGCGGGTGGCGGGCGGGTCGCGGACTTCTCCTTGACCTCGGCGACCGTCGCCGTGTCCGTGATGTTCTCCAGCGCCTTCCGCACGGCCGCCTCTTCCTTGAAGCGGCTCGTGGCGTGGCGCACGGGGAACGTCTCACCGTTGCGGAGCGTCGCCGCCAGTTCCCAATATGGTTCGGAGACGAAGGCCCGGCGCTCACGCTCGCGCTCGGAGATCAGGACTAGCGTCGGCGACTGGACCCGGCCGACGGAGAGGAACGCGCTCCCGTAGCGTTTCGTGGCGCGGGAGACCCAGCGGGTGAGGGTGGCGCCCCAGATCAGGTCTATGTCCTGGCGCGCCTCGCCCGCGTCGGCAAGCTCCCGGCTGACCTCGACGAGGTTGTCGAAGGCGCCCTGGATCTCGGCCTTCGTCAGGGCGGAGAAGCGGGCGCGCTCGACGTGGTCCATCAGCTTCGGGTTCGCCTCGAAGACGAGCGAGAGGGCCTCGACCCCGATCAACTCCCCCTCCCGGTCGAAGTCCGTGGCGATGACGACGCGGCCGGCCTTCTTGGAGAGCGCCCGGACGGCGTCGGCCACGCCCTTCTCGGAGACGGGCTTGAGGATCTCCGCGTCTATCAACTTGCTCGGCTCGACCTTCTGCCAGTTGGAGTACTCCTCGGGGTACTCGGGGCTCAGGACGTGGCCCTTGAGCCCCACGGACACGGTCTCCTCGCCCTCCCAGTCGAAGGTGTGATGGGGCACGCTGCGGTGCTTGCCCTCCTTCACCTTGCCTTCAGCCAGGAATTGGGCGACCTTCTTTGCGGTGTTTGCCTTCTCGGAAATTATTAATCGCATATTGATCCCGGTTATAACACAACGTTGACTTTCGTTTTACGAATGCCAGAGGCTACCCCCATGCTGAAAAATAGGAGCGAAATGCAAGCTCTGGTGGCGGCATTGCGCCCGAATTCCAGATGTTGCGCACCGAATTCCTGGATTTCTTTTCGCCGGGACTACAAAATTTTGCCGCATGGTCCGATAATAGAGAGACAATGCGTCCAAAGGCGGCGTTCGTGGCCGCCGAAGGAGGGGGATATATGTGTGGTGAGTGTCCCGGGACGCCCGAGGCGTCCATCAAGACGATGGACCGCGGGCGATTCCTGAAGCTTGGCGGGGCTGGGCTCGCGGGCGCGGCCGCGCTCGGCGCGTTCGGCCCACACCGATTGCTGGCCCAGACTTCGTCCGGCGCGTCGCTGGCGGCGGAGTTCCGGGCGGCGGAGGAAGAGTATGGGGTGCCGGAAAAGCTACTGTTGGCGATGGGTTACGTCAACACCCTGTGGGAGATGCCGCCTCCAGGCGTCAGCGACTACGAAGAAGGCGACCTGCATGGGCGCGGCGCCTACGGGACCATGCAGCTCTTCCAGAACCCGTCGCGGGACACTTTGGGAAGGGCCGCCGGGCTCACCGGCCTCTCCGAGAGCCGGCTGAAGACGGATCGGGCGGCCAACGTCCGGGGCGGCGCTGCCGTGCTGGCCGACATCGCCGGGCAGAGCAAACCCTCTGGGCTCGAAGGCTGGCAGGAGGCCGTGACGGAGTACGGTGACGGCCCCCTGTACGCCCAGGAGGTCTACGAGACGCTGGAGAGCGGGGCCTCGTTGACCAACTCCACCGGGGAGAGCCTGAGACTCGAGGCCCAGGAAGTGGAGGCGCCGGCCGTCTACACGACCCAGAGCAGGTCGGCCGACTACGGGCGGGCCGCCTGGCGTCCGGCCTACCGCGGGAACTTCTCCAACGCCAGCCGGGGCGTCAAGAAGATAGACTTCATCGTCATCCACGTGGCCGAGGGATCCAAGTCCGGCACCATAAACTGGTTCCAGAACCGCCGCGCCAACGTCTCCGCCCACTACGTCGTGGGCCGATCCGGCAGTATCGCCCAGTGCGTACGCAACTCGGACATAGCGTGGCACGCGGGTAACTGGCCGGTGAACACGAGGAGCATCGGCATAGAGCACGCGGGGTACGGGAGCAATCGCAGGACGTGGACCAGGCGGATGGTCCGCTCCTCCGCGAAGCTCTCGGCGCAACTCTGCCGGCGGTTCAACATACCGGCGGATCGGGATCACATCTTCGGCCACCGCCGGGCGAGCGCCACCCTATGCCCTGGCCGGCACTTCGACCGGGACCGCTACATCCGCCTCGTCCGGCGCTTCAAATAGTACCGGTAGTCGGGCAGGGTTCCAGTCTTGTCAGGCGTTTGGGCCTTCTGGTGGCGCGGCGTCGCCGAGCAGGCGCCGCACCACCAGCAACCCGATAACCCCGACCAGGGTGGCGAACCACAGCGTCGCCAGACGGATCACGAACGTCAGCGCCCCCGCCGCCCCGCGCGAAAGCCCCGCCAGCGCCACGAACTGCACCGCCAGCCCAGCCTACTCCCACCACGATGCCTCGGCACGCGGCCCCGAAGACGACGAGGGCCATCCCAATGAAGAGGAAAGGCGCGGGCGACGAGCCTCCCCCGGTATCAGGCATGGGGTCTGCGGGAAGGACCGCTTGTTCTCCACTAGATGCGCCAGCGTCTCCGGATACGATCACTTCGAGCGTCCCTTTCTCGGCCTGCCCCACGGCAATGGCGGTGTAGGTAGTGCCGCCGGAGAGGGGTGCGTCGGATATGATCAATTGCTCCTCGCTCGAGCCGACGGCCGTCGCCACCAACGTGTAGGTTCCCCGCGGAACCTCCTCGTACCTGGTGGCGCTCGGGAACCCCAGGTCCGTGAACAGCTCGGGCCCGTCTTCGGGCGCGATGTCCACGGAGTCCACATCCGGCGCGGCGTGGATGACGCGCAGTCTGGCGTTGCCTTCGGTTGGATGCGTATTCTCGTCTTCATAGACCTGGGCTGCCAGCGACCCATCCTGCATCAGACCGACGGCTCCGATGGTATAGGATTCCCCATCCTGCAAACTCACGTCGGCCTCGACGACGGGCTCGGAGGTGTCACCGGTCGGGTAGATCTTAACGTTCTGGTCTCCCGCCGGAAGCGAGAGGTAGGGCGAGACGGTCTTGTAGGGTACGTCGGTCAGTTCGCTGACAGGTTCGTCATTGACGTACACGTCCACGTTCGGAGCGTCTGGAGAAAGGTGCGCCACCCTAACCTTCGCCTCCTGATCCTGGGCAAAAACCGGGCTCCCCAGCACGAGCGCCGCTAGAAAAACCATCATCAACGCGGTTGACCTGGACGCATTAGCCATGAACGATCTCCCCCAATATCTTGATTTTTTCGTATTTATACCGTTTCGGTCTATTGATGTCATATCGTATCCTTCACCGCCTCCACCCACCAGGAGTATCCGGTGAGCCGCTTGAGGAGGGCAGGATCTTCCCAGTAGGGCATGAGCGTCCGGGTGAGCGCCTCTTGCATTTGAGCGACGCTCTCGAACGTCTTGTTGGACAGCTTTCGCCTGAACTCCTGAAACCATCTCTCCGCCGGGTCTAGTTCGGGAGAGTAGGGTGGGAGCTTGAGGAAGCTGATGTTCTCGGGGTGGACTATCTGCTCGGAGCGATGGCTGGGCGCGCCGTCCAGCACGATGAGCAGGTGATGATCCAGATATCTCTTCGATAGTCCATCCAGAAATATCTCCAGGCATCCATCGTCCATCCCAGGCAGATACATGCAGTAGCTCTCTCCGCTCGTGGGTTCCACCGCTGCGTACAGATAGGTCCATTCGTAGGAGCGCTTCACGATCCAGGGCGGACGGAACCCCATCGGGCAGTAGCGTCCACGGTGCCAGTTGATGAGTCCAAAGCGCGCCTCGTCGAAGGCCATCACCTTCAGCGGCTTGCCGTTTTCGCAGTGGCGCTCCTTCGTGTTCTTGATCTCGTCAGCGAAGTTTTTTCAAAGGCGTCCTGCTCTTCTTGGCTGGCCTTCTCATTGCGAGGGCGGCCAGTCTTCAGCTTGATCTTGCGCCGCCTGAGGAGTTGGCCTACGCCATCAGGATGAGCGTACTTGATGCCATGGCGCTCGCGCAAGAACTCGTCGGCGTGGGCGATGGTGGCGATCTCCCCCCGCTTCATGGCTTCCTCCAGGTCCTCGAAAGCCTCGGGCGTGACCAACTCCTGACGACCACGCTCATGCACCCTGCTCTTCAGAAGTTCCTCGATGCCGCCCTCCTGATAGTTGGCGAACCACCTCTGAGCCTGACGCCAGGAGTAGCCCAACGCCTGGGCCGCCTCTCCCAGATTGGAGCATTCCCCGGATTTAAGGAGCCTGAGCATCCTGACGCGCTGGAAGAGGTGAGAGTAGCGATGTTGCTTTTCGAGATCCTTCAAATCTGCTGGGTCTTCAACGATTGCCTGTGAGTAGTGTATCTTTGGCATGCCCCCATTATGCCATCAACAACGCGGAACGGTATTATCCGCACCCTTCCGGGCATCAGGCGCCGGACTCTCGCGCCCATCACTGCTTTTTGCATCAGTCTTCGATCTCACACATCAATCATCAGAGTTCGGGTAGACAACCGGTATCGGCCGCGCCATCGAAAGAACCTTCCCCCGCGACAATGATCTCATAGTAGGTGGAGGTGCTGCCTGCGTTGTACTCCAACCTCGTATATTCGCAGGGATCTGTGGTCGGATCCTCGAAGTAGAGTACGTTTCTGCTCCGGCCTGCCTCATCCACGTTGGCGTCTATCCTTCCTCCCGCATACTCCGCTCCCGGAGCCACTTTGACGACAAGCTCGCGTATACACTCATCATGCTCTCCGGCGCACGCCTCCTCGAGAATCTTCTCTTCCGGCGGGGAAGTTTGGGAGGGTTCCGGTTCGGAAGACCGAGGGGGTTCCGGTTCGGAGGACCGAGAGGGTTCGGGGGTGGGAGGCCGGGAAGTCTGGTTGGAGGACGCCTGATCGAAGGACGCTGAGGTCGTGGCGATGTACGACACGGGCGCTATGGAATTGGTAGACAAGATAACCCTCGATCCCGAGCACGACGATCCCGAGGACCAGCGCCGCTTTCATGGGTAGCTTCGCGCGGCCAGCTCTGGTCCGGAATTCGCGCCAGACGGAACCGGCGGTCTTCATCAGAACCCGGTCTTCGAGGGCCGGGGGCGCGCCTGGGCGAACAACGCCACGAGCGCCGGTTGGCGCCCGGAAGATCCTGGCGAACCCGCTCTTGACGGCCGAGCAGAGAGCGTTAACGACAAGGCGTTCGAGCTGGCTCCGCAATCTCTCGTCCACGGTAGTCACCATTGCTCAGTACGCCCCTCGGTCGAACAATACACACCGCACGGTACTTGCCAAGAGTAAGAAGTCCAGCCACACCGACCAGTTGCGCACGTATTGGTTATCCATCCGAACCCTCTCCCCGAACGAGAGGTGATTGCGTCCGCTGACCTGCCAGGGCCCCGTAACCCCGGGAGTCACGCGTAAGATGTCGTCCTGCGAGGCGCCTATGTCCCCGGACTCGCGTGGCAGGTAGGGCCTGGGCCCCACCAGGCTCATTTCGCCGCGCAGGACGTTCCAGAGTTGCGGCAACTCGTCCAGGCTTGTTTTACGCAAGAAACGGCCGGCGCGGGTAACGCGCGGGTCATCGCGCAGCTTGTGGTACTTCGTGTACTCCTCTCGCGCCCTGGGATCTTCTTCCAGCAGCTTCTGAAGGGCGGCCTCCGCTTCGGGCACCATGGTCCGAAACTTGATGCAATGGAACAGCCGGCCGTCCCGGCCCATCCGCTGGGTTTTGTAGAGTACCGGTCCCCGCGAATCCAACCACACGAGCAAGAAGAGCGTCACGAAGAGCGGCAGGATCAAGAGCCCACCAATCAAGGTGGCGCCTAGATCCATCGCCCGCTTCACCCGCTGAGTCCAGGGATCGAGGAGGTTATGCCCGATCTCAACGCCGAAGACCCCCGAGAGATCCCGGGCCAC
>JBPCLT010000273.1:0-3175 GCA_051003015.1 Rubrobacteraceae bacterium
GAAGTCAACCCTCACGGGGCCGGTTCGCTTCGTGCGTCCGTCGCCGAGATAGAACCGGACCCCTGCCTGCTGCATCACCTGGATCAACTCCTGCGCCATTATCCCGTAGCCGATGGTGGTCGGATGAACGCCGTCCAACGAGAACAATCCGCCCCGCGCTCGTCCTTCCGGCCCGGAGACAAAGAACCGGGAGTCCGGTTGAGGATCGAGGGCCTCGAGCTCTGGAGGAAGCTCGTACTTGCGCCACCAATCGGGCCTCGCCAGGGGATCGTCTATGTAGCGGCGGGCGGCCAGCCGGTCGAGGAGCCCCGCTACCTCGAAGAGATGCCAGTCCAGACCGTCGTTGCGGGCCGTGCGGACGGCCTCGGTGATGGCGTAGTTGTACTGGTCAATGGCGCTGTCCACGGCGCGGGCCTGCTGCTCCGTGATGTGAGGGTCGTTCTTGGCGTCGAAGTCGGGGTCCGGGATCCAGGGCCGCGTGTAGTACGGGTAGTAGCGGGAGCCCTTGCGGACCTTCGTCCCGACCCCCCGCGCAATGGGAGCGACGGTGACGTGAGGGACGGTACCCAGGATCACGTGCCGCGCCTTTATCTTCTTGATCTCCTCGACAACGATGTCCAACTCCGCCTGGAAGTGACTCGGTCTCCACACGGTAAACCGCCGCTTCTCGCCCAGGTCGTCGTATCCATCGTCCTCGCTCCAGGCGACCTCGAGCCGGAGCATGCTTGGGAGCGCGTTGTTTGCGCCAAGAAGCACGATGAGTGTCTCTATACCGTCCCCCTCGCCAGGCTTCTCATGCGTGCCCCCTTTCCCGAGTTGCGCCGCCGCCTGGAAGGAGGTCAGGGACTTGCCGTTTCCGTCCCGGGCTGAATCGAGGACGCGCAAACCAGCCCGCTCGCTGGCGTTCTCGACGATCTGCTTAAAGAAGGCGTCCGTGGGCTCGTCTATCCAGCTCTTCAGCTTGTCGGCCGTGATCTCCAGTGCGTCCCGCAGGTCCCATCCGTAGACGCTGAGGTTGTGGTTGATCCCCGCTATCCGGGGCACGCTGGCGCCCGGTCCACGCTCCCAGTGGTCCTCCACCCGGTCCATGAACTGGCGCGCCCGGAACAGGGCCAAAGGAAGTTCCCAGAACCTCGCCCGGTCGCCGAACCCGTCCTCCAGCTCCCGGATCAAGAACTCCAGGTTGAGCGGCAGCCCGCCGAAACCGAAGTACTTCGGGTAACGGAAGGACTTCGACCAGCCCATCTCGTGGGCGACGATCATGGGCCACGAGAGATCTGTATTGAAGATCGCGCCGCTCTGAAAACCGTGCGTCAGCGAGTCTCCTATCGTGACTAGCCGGTTGAGCGGCGTGCCTTCTCTGTTCGCCTCCACAGGAATACCCAGCGTCGGGTCCTCGACAGGTTCACGCGGGGTGTCGGTGACCTCGACCTCGTCGGGGGTATTGGGGTCCAGCATCCTCGCGTCTAGCATTTCGGGCATGACGTTCCTCCTGAAATTGATGTTTCGGTGAGCGGATTTCCCGTTAGGCGAAGACGATCGGGACCCTGTCGAGGTGAAGCTCTTCGCCCGACCCGCTGGCGCTCAGTTCGAAAGCCTCGACTACCCCGAGGCGCTGGTTGGGCCTGCGGACCCACTCCAGGTTCGCCTTGAACTCGCCGATGATTCCATTGCTCCCGCCCTGCGTGGACTCCGAGGAGATCACGGTCCCGTCGTCATCCCGTATCCGCAGCGAGATGACCCCCTCGAAGGCGGTGCCGTAGCCTGCTATGTGGGCCGGGTCCCTGACCACGTCCCCCGGCGCGGGGTGGTTGATCTTGATGAAAGGCCGCCCCGAATCTTCGTCTATGTCCCGTGCCATCTTCCCTCCTCATCTCCGGGAGGCACATTCGAGCCCTCCAGGTTCCCGTGTCCCGGACACCATGGCGGACCACGATGAATCGGTGATGAATTCCCGGCATCGTTTCCCCCGTTGCATGCCAGGTATCTGATCTTCAGGCCCATCGGATTCATCCACGATTCATCGCCACCTGCTCGAATCGGGAGCGTGTGGTGGGGAGTGATCCATAACCCGGCGAAAGGACCTCGATGATAGTTTTATCCCTGTTCTCGCGGCTATTCACCAGGGCGACCGAAGCCCTCGACCGGAAGTTCCGGTGGCACAGACTGCCGGTCCCGCTCGGCCTTCTCACCCTCGTGGGACTGCGAATGAGGCTGCGGGAGAGCAACCTGCACGACACGACTTCGGCATCACCGGCGGAGAAACCTCCACCGGAAGGCAGCCGCCACCTCACCGCGCGCACGGTGGACGGGACCTTCAACGACCTGGAGGACCCCGCGATGGGGAGCGCAGGGACGCGCTTCGGACGGAACGTGCCCGTGGAACTCACTCATCCCGAGAACGACTGGGCGCTTCTCAGACCGAGCCCGCGCACGGTCAGCCGCGAGTTGCTCACGCGACACGAGTTCCTGCCCGCGACCACGCTCAACGTGCTGGCGGGGGCATGGTTGCAGTTCATGATCCGGGACTGGTTCAGCCACGGCAAGAGCGAGACGGAGAACCCGTGGAAGCTGGATCTCACCGAAGACGATCCCTGGACCCAGGAACGCCCGATGCAGGTCATGCGTACCCGCAAAGACCCGACCCACCCGCCCGAGGACTCCTCTCCCCCCACGTACATCAACACCGAGACCCACTGGTGGGACGGATCCCAGCTATACGGCAGCGACGCCGAGGCCCAGAAGAGGGTCCGCTCCGGCGAAGACGGCAAGCTCGTCACCGGCCCCGACGGCATGCTCCCCGGAGAGCTGGTCGCCGCCGCGTCGAAGGAGCCGGGGTTCTGGGTAGGGCTGGCATTGTTGCAGACGCTCTTCGTGCTGGAGCACAACGCCATCTGCGACAGGCTTCGTGCCGAGTATCCATCCTGGTCAGACGACGACCTCTTCGACCACGCCCGGCTCATCAACTCGGCGCTGCTGGCGAAGATCCACACCGTTGAATGGACGACCGGCATCCTCGGGCATCCGGCCATGCAGATCGGCATGCGGGCCAACTGGTGGGGCGTGGCGGGCGAGCGGTTGCACAAGCTGCTCGGCAGGATCAGTGCCAGCGAAGTTATCAGCGGCATCCCAGGC
This sequence comes from Rubrobacteraceae bacterium, assembly GCA_051003015.1. GTDB lineage: Bacteria > Actinomycetota > Rubrobacteria > Rubrobacterales > Rubrobacteraceae > JACDGB01. The sequence continues at coordinate 3,136 of JBPCLT010000273.1, forward strand.
TCCCCGAAGAATCACTACGGCGTGCCATACGCCATCACCG
>JBPCLT010000274.1:0-11406 GCA_051003015.1 Rubrobacteraceae bacterium
TCGGCACCGACACCGAGAAGGTCCTCGCCGCCTCTTCCCTCGGTATCCCGCGGTCCACCGCGGTCCACCGCGGCGAGCACCCTGATCCTGAGGTCCTTCGAGTAAGATTTCATGCCTGAAGCCTAGCGTCGGATCAATACTTACGCTAACTGCTGTGAGATAGTCAGTTAGTAAAGGAGCGACCAGGAATGTCCGAAAGCGATAGAGGCGATAAGGCCCCATATCGGGAGCCCGGACAGTGGCGCGAGATACACCTGCGGCGCGACTCCGACGGGCGGATCACGGACGAACCGCTCATAGACGTGGACGGACGCGAGGAGAAGACCCGGACGAGACGTTCCGAAGGAGCCCGGCGGAGGGCACGGGAGATGGAACCAGGCCGGGCGGCGAGTTCCCTACGGCCGGCTAAGTTCCGTCAAGGCGCGGGGGTCCTTGAGGGTGATGCGCCCCGTCTCGATCCCTATGACATCGCGGGCGCGCATGTCGTTGAGGACTTTGGTGACGGACTCACGGGTGGAGGCGACCATCGCGGCCAGGTCCTGGTGGGTCAGGCGCAGGTCTATGGTGACGGAACGGGCGCCGTCGTTGCGCTCTCCGAACTTGCGGGCGAGGATAGGCAAGAGGTTGGCGAGGCGCACCTCGGTCTCGCGCGGAAGCAGGCACTTCACCAACTCCTCGTACTGCACCAGCCGAAGCTCAAGGAGCGTCATGATCTTGAACGCCACTCTGGGTTCCTGGCGCACCGCCCGCTCCACGAACACCTTCGGCACCTTGGTGACCCGGCACTCGGTGACCGCCTCGGCGTAGGCGCGCTGCTTGGTCTCGCCCTCGAACGCCAGGTGCCCGAAGATGTCCCACGGCCTCAAGAGCCGAAGGGTGGCCTCCTTGCTCCCCGAGTAAGGCCGGAACAGCTTCAGCACGCCGGAGATGAGCACGTAGAGCGCGTCGCCATACTCACCCTCGCGGTAGATCGCATCCCCCGGACGGTAGACCCTGTCCGCGGTGGCGATGCCCATGCCGTCCAGGATATCCAGAAGCTCCCGGCACTCCTTCTCTTGAAGGTCCCGATAATCCTGGAGGTAAGGATCAGCTTCCATCGCCGCCGCCCATTCCGCCGAAGTCCGCGAAGTTTATGATCTCTGGAACCTTTCCTGGAAACGTTGCTGCTACATGTTGCTACATTATACCTTACCGTCGTCCGTTCCAGCGCGTCGAAGCTCTCCCACTCCTCGACTACCCCGCCAAGACAATTGTAGTCGTAATCCCATCGAGCCCCAGGGAGGTAGCCCTGCTCGGTACAGGTCACTCCTCCAGCCATAGGAAAACGAAGCGTTCGGTCGGGCGGACGACTCCGGCGCCGCGCGTCCCGGCGAAGTCGAGTATCTGAGAGACGTGACTACCCAAAGTGAAGAAGTAGAGCGGCCTGCGCCAGCCGTTCTCCACTACCCCGCGCTTCAGCCTGAACTTGACACCCGTCCAAAACCAGGACCACCGGACCTCGTTACGCTCTCCACCTCTTCCCAACGGAGTTCGATCCCCCGCATGGGCTCGCTGAAGAGCCAGACCACCGAGAGATCCAACCTGCCACCCTGTTCGTCCAGGATCAGATCCGCGACAGCTTTGGCCGAGCCGGGCTCTCCGGTTAGGCGATCACGCCGGGTCGGGAACATGGCCTGTCCGGTCCATACTTCGCGCGGACGCGATGCCGGCGAGACTCCGTTCAACGCGGCTTGCTGCTCTCCTCATGCCGGGGCAGCTCGTCCCGGATGTCCAGCCACGGGAGCTTTCGGGAAAACCAGGAATGCGCCCGCGGCTCGAACGCCTCCGGCGCGTCGAACACCCCGATGATGACGTAGACTTCGCCAGGCAGCTTCTCGTCCTCGTAAAACAGTGGAATCCCGCAGTCGCCGCAGAAGGACCGCCGCACCCCCGGCGCGGACTCGTAGACCTTCGGCGTCCCCGAGCCCAGGTCCACGCATTCCCACCGGTAGCCCACGAACAATGATACCGGTGCGCCGCTAGACTTGCGGCAGTCCCCACAGTGACAGTACACCACCGTGTCCGGTTCGCCGCTCGCCGCAATCCGCACGGCCCCGCAACGGCACCCGCCCTGGTATCTCATCAGCCGATCCGCGACAGGACGTACCTGATGGCCGCCTCGTACCCAAGCGCGCCCATGCCGGCGACGACCGCGTCCACCGCCGGGGAGACGACCGAATGACGCCGCCATTCTTCCCTGGCGTGGACGTTGGAGAGATGCACTTCTACTTTCGGTACGTCCACAGCCTCCACAGCGTCGTGCAAAGCGTACGAGTAGTGGGTCCAGGCGCCGGGGTTGAGGATCAAACCGTCCGACCCCGCCGCCTCCCGGACGAACCCGACCATCTCACCCTCGTAGTCCGTCTGCCTGAACTCGAAGTCCACATCAGTGAATTCTCCCCGCAGTAGGCTCTCTATGTCGTTCAGGGTGAGGGTCCCGTAGACCTCAGGGCGGCGCTGACCGAGGGGCCCGAGGTTGACGCCGTTGAGGACGAAGATCCTGGTCATGCGACGGCCTCTATCGCCCGGCGCGCTTCGTCGTTGGTGACAGACACGCCCCACACGGGACGGCCGATGTCTTCCAGCAGGACGAAGCGGTGCGTTGGGCTGCCGCCGGAGCCGTCACCGGAGCGGCGCTTCTTGTCGCTTCCCATCGCCGCGAGGATCTTCTCGGGGTCGGCGGCGGGCACCTTAGCCGGCAATCCCGCGCTTTGCAGCAGATCCTCGTGGAGCGCGACGAGATCCGTTCCGAACTTCTCGCGGGAGAGGTGGGCGGCGGCGGCCATGCCGACGGCTATGGCCTCGCCGTGGGGAAGGGCGTAGTCCGCGACGGTCTCCAGCGCGTGGCCGATGGTGTGGCCGTAGTTCAGGATGGCGCGGCGGCCCGTCTCGAGTTCATCTTCGGCGACCACTCCCGCCTTGAAGCGCACGGAGTCGAGGACGAGGGTCCGCAGGGCAACGGCGTCCCTGAGCCTAGCGGCCTCTACCAGAGCCAGGTTATCGAAGAAGAAGCCACCCGCAAGGAGGCCCATCTTGACGACCTCGGCGAGACCGCGCGACAGTTCGCGGTCTGGCAGCGTATCGAGGCGCGCGAGGTCAGCTGCCACCAGGCACGGACGCAGGAAGGCGCCCACCAGGTTCTTGCCCTCGGGAAGGTCCACGCCGACTTTCCCTCCCACGGAGCTATCCACCATCGCAAGGAGCGTGGTCGGGAGGGCGACGAAGGATATGCCGCGCATGTACGTGGCGGCCACGAAGCCCGCCAAGTCCCCGGCCACTCCGCCGCCGAGTGCGAAGAGCGTCCCGTCGCGGGTGAGACCGGAGGCCGCGAGATCGTGGATCACCTCCTCGTACACCGTCAGGCTCTTCGAAGATTCTCCGGCCGGAACCGAGATCACCTCCAGCACCCGCCACCCGCCGGACTCGAGGTCTCCCGCCACGGACCCGGCGTGGCGTGGTCCCACGTTCGAGTCGGTCAGCACGACAGCGGCGCCTGGTTGCAGCACTTCGGAGACTACCTCCGCAATGTCCAATCCCGCCCCGACGACGACCGGATAGGGGGTGGCCGCAGCGGCTTCTACTGTTTCAGCCAACGCGAGATCTCCTCCACCACCTGCTTTCGGGAGCGCCCCCCCGCGCTCACCCGGAGGCCGGCCACCTCCAGATACAACGGCAGGCGCTCCTCGTAGCGCCGCTCGAAATCATCGAACCCCGAGGCCCGCAAAGGACGCCCGCCACCCCGGGTCCTCGCGAACAGCATCTTCAAATCCCCATCCAGAAAGACCGTGGCGACATCTTTCAACCTCTCCCTGTTCTCCCGACGGACCACTATGCCGCCACCACACGCGACGATGCGCTCGTTCGGGCCATCCAGGGCATCGAGGAGCGTGCGATGTTCGAGGTCCCGGAAATAGTCCTCGCCCGAGGAAGCGAAGATGTCGGGGATCGAGCGTCCGGCGCGGAGTTCTATTTCGCGGTCGAGGTCCACGAAATCCCATCCGATCCGCCTGGCTACGGCGCGACCGACGGTACTCTTACCGCTGCCCATGTAGCCGACGATGGCGACGGGTCCACGCAACGCTCACGACCTGGCCCCGCGGGCCGCTCCCCGGCTGCTCTCCCGGACGCGCCTCGCGTAGTGGTCGTGGGCCGCCCGTATGTCCGTGATGTTGTCGGCTCCGAACTTCTCCAGAAAAGCCTCGGCCAACACGATGGCAACCATGGACTCCCCGATCACCGCCGCAGCCGGCACCGCGCACGAATCCGCCCGCTCCCTGAACGCCCGGGCAGGCTCTCCGGTCGAGAGGTCCACGGTACGCAGCGCCTTCGCTATGGTGGAGATCGGCTTCATCGCAGCCGCCATCACGACGGGCTCGCCGTTGGTCATGCCGCCTTCGATACCGCCCAGGTTGTTGCTCGTCCGGGAGAGATGGCCGTTTTCGGGGACGATCTCATCCTGCACCTCGCTGGAGCGCCGGCTCGCCACCCCAAAACCAAGCCCGAACTCTACACCCTTGATGGCGTTTATGGACATGACGGCCGCCGCGAGCCTTGCGTCCAGCTTGTCGCGCCAGTCCACGTAAGAGCCGAGCCCCGGCGGGCATCCCTCTGCAACCACCACGAACTCCCCGCCGAGGGCGTCACGGGCGTAGCGGGCAGCGTCTATCTCCGCCTTCATCGCCTCCGAGGCTTCCGGGTCCGGGCAACGCACCTCTGACTCGTCGGCCCGGCGGGCGTCGCGGGCGGCCGACTCTTTGTCATAGGATGCCGCCCCGATGCGGTAGACGGCGCTGTGGACCTCGACGCCGAACTCCGCCAGGAGCTTGCGGGCGACACCACCGGCCGCGACGCGGGCGGTGGTCTCGCGGGCGCTGGACCGTTCGAGGACGTTGCGGAGGTCGTCGAAGGCGTATTTCTGCATCCCGGCGAGGTCCGCGTGGCCTGGGCGCGGCAGGGTCACGGGCTTCACTGGCTCCACGGATTCTCCGGGCGGGGCCGGGGACATCCGGTCCTCCCAATTGGCGTAGTCGCGGTTCCGGATCAACATCGCCACCGGAGACCCCAGGGTGTAGCCATGACGCACGCCGCCGAGGAACTCGATCTCGTCCTTTTCTATCTTCTGACGGCCACCGCGCCCGTACCCCTTCTGGCGGCGGGAGAGATCCTGGTTCACGTCCCACGCGACCAGTCCCAGCCCGGCCGGAACCCCGTGTACCAGCGTGACCTCAGCCGGCCCGTGCGACTCACCCGACGTCGAGAAACTAAACCTCACCGCGCTCCGTTCCGTCCGTGATCAAACCCATGCAGTCCAATTCCATGCGATCAAATATAACGCTTCATCCCGAATCGCGTGAGATTAGCCGGGGGCAAGGAAGCTCCGGAAAGCCCCAAAGATTAATAAGGCAGAGTGCCGCCACTGTCGAATAGGTCGCCGCCGCCCCCCTGGCCGCCACCGCCAGAGCCGCCACCGCCACCGTTACCGCCACCCTGACCACCACCGCCACCGGAGCCACCTCCGCCGTTACCGCCGCCACCATTTCCCGAGCCACCACCGCCACCGGAGCCACCGCCACCACCGCCGTCGTCCGGCGCTGGGCTGGCGCTATTGGACGTTCCGTCATCCGTCGTCCCGTCATCCGGCGCTGGGCTGGCGCTATTGGATGCTCCGTCGTCCGTCGTCCCGTCATCCGGCGTCGTTCCTTCGCCGGAGGCGGGAGGAGCGGAGGCGCTTTCGGCGGAGGGGATCAGCTCCCGGAAAGGGTCTTTGCTCTGGTAAGCGGCGTATGAGTCGGCGTTACGGTTCTCAAGCGCCGGGGACGGGGACGGCGACGCCGAGGCTCCGCCGCTCTGCTGGGCAAGCTCCGGAGACTGGCTCACGAAGGCGCGGTTGGACACTTGCTCGTCGTCCGGGCCGCCCACAAGGGAACCCCAGAAGAAGAAGCCGGCGAAGACCCAGAAAAAGACCAGAAGCGCCAGTACGATCAGGACCCCTGGTATGACCTTGTTGTCCCGGACGAGCGAATCCCGAAGCGCGGGCCCCGCAGACGACAGGTTCCGCAATCTACTCAGCATCGGTCGCCCCTCCCGGTGTCGCCTCGTCTGGTGTCGTGACCTCCGCCGGCGCCGGCGCGACGGGCGCGGGACCAGCCGGCACGTCCGTCGGCTGGAAGTAGACCTCGGCCACGATCTCTACCTGCAACGTCTGTTCGATGGCCGCGTCCACGTTGGTCGTCTCACCCTCTTCGAGCTCCACCTGCTCGTAGGTCACCTCGTTCACCGTCACCAGCCGGGACAGGTCGAGCAGCCGCAGCATGAAGTCCTGCAGCTCCTCGTACGTGCCCTCAAAGGACATTGTAATCGGTATGCGCTGAAAGTCACCACCTCCGGGAGGCGGTTCCGGAGCCCCGGGCGTTATGGAGACCTGTGTGACGCCAGCCGCCTCAGCGATCTCCTCCACCTGCACGACGAGAGTCGGGATCTCCGGCTGCGTCGGGACGCGCTTGCTGTACTCCAGGATCTGGCGTTCGATCTCCGGGGCGTTGCGGCGGATCTCCTCCAGATCAGCGACTTCTTGCTGTAGCTGCTGGAGTTGGGCCTGTTTGTCTGACCTCTCCTGCACCCGAGCATCGTACTCATCGCGCAGAGGACTCAACAGAAGGAAATAGTAGCCGACGACGAGCACGACGATGATCAGGACGCCGATGATCAGTATGTTGCGGTCCTGGCTCCTCATCTTCTCCTACCTCCCGCCCCGCGAGGCGCCGCCGACCCGGAAGCCGAAGCTGAAGCCGAAGCCGGCGAGGAGGCGGAAGCCGAAGCTGACGAGGATGCCGAAGCTGACGATGAACCGGAGGCCGCTGGGGTCTCAGACGCTGGCGATGGTTCGGGGTTCGGCGCGGTGGTCCGCGTGGAAGCCCGCGCGCTGGCTTGATCGCCCGGGATCTCATCCGCCGGCGCGACGGGAGTGCCTTCCTCGATACGCAGTTCGGTACCGCTCTCACCGGCGAGCGTGACGAGCTCCGAGGCAACCTCGAAGTTTATTGCGGGCTCCGCGAACGTCTCACGGTCGAGCTCGGCCGAGTTGAGGGTGGAGTTGCTCAGGTAGCGTAAGGTGTTCATCTGGAGCACGAAGTCCGACACGTTCTGGTAGCGGGGCAGCGAGACGCCCGTAAACGTCACGGCGCCGGGCGGGCTCAGAGGCCCCTCGGCGGGCGCCTGGAGGTTTATCGGTGACGCCTGGCCGGTGAGGCTCTGCAGGGCGGTCGTGTCCGGTATCACGAAGGCGAGTCCCTGCAAAAATTCGTCCCACGCGAAACGGGTCCGCACGACGCCATCGGCGACGGGCTTCTTGGCGTCGAGGCGGGCCTGGAGGTCCCGGTACGGGGACAGCTCGGCGATCCGCGCGTTCTGCTGCGCTATCTGCTGGTCAAGATCCGCGATTTCATCCTCCACGTTGTTGATCCGCACCAGGTAGAAGACGTAGACGCCGACCATGACTATGACCACGAGCGCGCCCAGGATGAGGAGTATGCCCACGACCCCCCGGCGAGGCGCTGCCGGCGCACGGCGGCGTTCCTCGGGAGGAAGGAGGTTTATTCGCCTCATTCATCCTCCAGGGCCAGCCCCAGAGCGACGGCCAGAACCGGTTCCATCACCCGGAGTTGCTCCTCAGGGACATTGGACCTGTTATTGGACAGCTTTTGCAGGGGGTTGGCGCGCTGCGCGGAGAGGCCGAGCAACTCGCCGAGATAGCCGTCGAGGCCCGCGACCAACGCCCCCTCCCCCGAGACCACGACCTGGGAGACCTCCCGCGCCCCCGGCTGAGAGTAATGATACTCGATGGAGCGCTGCACGTCCTCAGCGAGCGTCTGAGCCGCGTCCTCCACGCCCCGCCGTATGTCGTAAACGAGCGCGGGATCCAGGCTCTCCCCCGAATCGGCCGTCTCCTCTTCCCCGCCACCGGATGCGTCCGCTCCTCCGTATCCTATCCGCACCTCAGGGTTCATAAGCTGCTTCTCGGCCTCGTCTTCCGAAAGGTCGGCGGCGTCGGCGATTGCCTGAACGAAGTAGCCCGATCCGCCCGGTATGAAGCGGGTGAGCGTGGGCCTGGCACTCTGGGACACGACCAGGTTGGTAAGCTCCGTGCCGATGTCGAGGAGAAGAACGGCCCCCTCGTCCTCGAAGAGCGCATCCGGCAGGGTGGAACGAAGCAAGGAGAGCGCCTTCACGTCCACCCCGACCGGACGCAGCCCCGCTTCGCGCACCGCCGAGGTGTAGCGGATCACCATCTCCTTCTGCGCCGCGACGATCAGGATCCGGTCAAGGTCCGACCCTTCGCCTTGAGGCCCGAGGACCTGGTAGTCCATTACAGCCTCGTCCAGGGGCATCGGGATGTGGTCCTGAGCCTCGAAGCTGATCGCGCCCGCGAGATCCTCTTGGCTCATCCTGGGGAAGTCCAGGAGCCGCACCACGACCTTCTGGTTGGCGACACCGAGCAGCACGGACTTTCCCTTGAAGGAGTGCGTGGACCAGAACTCCCGGATCTCGGAGACCAGCAGGTCATAGTCGGCGACCTCCCCGTCCGCCACCGCCCCTGGCGGCAGCCTCCGGTACCCGACGTGCTGGAGCGTGCCGCCTCCGCTGCCCGGCGTGACCTGAACGGCCTTGATCGCCCCCCGGTCTATGTCCATCCCGACCACCTGTGACCTGAAACGTCCCACCCTCAGACTCCCCCCACCAACCGCAGGTAAGCCCCCCAGATGTCCCGTCCGAGGAACAGCGTAAGCAATCCACCGAACGCAAGGAATACCCCGAAAGGCAGGGCGCTGCGGCGTCCGATGCGTCCCGTAGCCATCAGCGTCCCGCCGGTCAAAGCCCCCACCAGGGCCCCGGCGAATACAGCCAGGAAAGCATATGGCCCGAGGAACGCGCCCAGCATTCCGCCCATCTTCACGTCGCCCATGCCCATGCCAGCAGGATAGACCAAAACGAGCGCGAATAATGCCCCCGCCACGCCCAGGGCGGAGACCAGATACACCCACCATCCCGACGGGTTGACCACGACGGAGAGCACGAGGCCGGCCAGCGCGGCGGGACCGACGATAACGTTGGGCAGGAGGCGATGCTCCAGGTCAATGCCGGCGAGCGGGATCAGGACGCCGATAAAGACCAACGCGGACAATAGCTGAAGGCTGAACCCGAACTGGTACGCGGCCGCGCCGAACAGCAGGCCCGTCAACGCCTCCACCAGCGGATAACGCGCGGAGATGCGCGCTTTGCAGTTCCGGCACCGTCCCCGCAATTGCAGGTAGGAGACAAGCGGGAGGTTGTCTTTCGGCGCGATGGCTTCCCCGCACGCGGGACAGTGCGAGGCCGGCCACACGATGGACTCGTGGCGGGGAACACGGTGGATCACGACGTTCAAGAAGCTTCCGACTACGAGACCGAAAAGGGATGCTACAAAGACGATCAAGCGCCCGCTCCGGAAGACTCTTCCTCCACCACCTGGCCCGCCGCCACCTTCACGTCGGCCTCCACACTCGCCTTCCGGCCCACGCTCGCGTTGTGCCCCAGGAGAACCCGGGCCCCGATCCGGGCCCCCGACCCCACGACGGCGCCCGCGGAGATCCAAACCCCAGCCCCCACCGCCGCGTCCCGATCCACGACCGAGTTGGCACCGGCGAAACAGTGGCTGCCGATCACGGCGCCAGGATGCACCACCGCGCCCGGCGCCAGCACCGACCCGTCGCCCACGGTCGCGGCGCCGGAGACATAAGCCAGCGGATGCACGGCGGTCACGAACTTCCCCCCGATACCGCGTATGGAGTTCGCCACCCGAAGCCGCGCCCGGTTGCCGGTGATAGCCACGATCACGTGGACCGGCTCTACCGACAGCATGCTTTTGAGCATGCCGATATCTCCGAGCACCGGGAAACCGCGGACTTTGTCAGGTAGCGCGGCGTGGGCATCGTCATAGAAACCGAGTATCTCCCCTTCGGAACCACTCTCCAACAACACGTCGAGAGCCACGCGCCCAAAACCGCCCGCGCCAACGATAGCCACCCTGATATCCTCCTCGAAGCCGGTCTCCTGCATCTCGACTTCCGGCTCGGATACGCCAACGCTGGTCTCCGGCTCCCTTATTGCGCTCTCCTCCCAGCTCCCGCACTCCCGTATCAGCGTCGCAGTTTAACATCGGCGTCGCGCCATGTTAATAGCCCCGCAAGCACCTTGCGCCTATACATACATCCTTCTCCAGGCGCCGGGGGATCCACGGTCATCCCCCTGACACTCGATCCACATCTTGTGGCCTACCGGAGGTCGAAACGGCCTTCGAGCCGGTTCCCACGCAGGAACTCCCGCGCATCCAACACCCGGGAACCCGGCTTCTGCAACTGCAAAATTTCCAGCACACCATCGCCGCATCCCACGAAAATACGGTCTTTTGCAGCATCAACCTCGCCAGGATCCAGCGGACGCACCTCCGTATGGGATATCTTCGAGCGCAGGATCTTGATGGGGCCGTCCACATCCGGGTGGAAAGCCCTTGCCCCCCCTATATGTGGCGCCAGCGCCCGGATGAGATCCCGCGCCTCCCTGACCCCTCCACCCCACCTTATCCTCGTGTCCTCCACCGAGATTTTCGCAGCATATGTAGCTTTAAGACTATCCTGTGGCGTGAGGGTGAGGCTTGCATGGTCCAGCATATCCAAACCGTCAACCATAGCTTTAGCTCCAAGCTCCGCCAGCGCGCGTGTGAGGTCTCCGCCGTTGGCATCGGGGGGTATTGGGAGTCGCCGTCGCAGGGCGACGGGGCCGGTATCCAGGCCCTCGTCCATGCGCATTATGGAGACGCCGGTCTGGGTCTCCCCGGCCATGATGGCGCGTTCGATGGGGGCGGCTCCACGGTAGGCGGGAAGGAGGGAGGCGTGGACGTTGTATGCGCCGTGAGTGGCGGCATGTAGGGTTCCGGTACGTAGAATCTGGCCGTAAGCGGCCACGACCAGCACGTCGTGCGCGGAGATCTCACGGTCCACCTCGGAGATCCGCGCGGGCTGCCGGAGGGGTATCCCCGTTTCGAGCGCGGCTTCGGCGACGGGCGGACGAGCGGTCTTTCGGCCCCGGCCCCGGCGGGCGTCGGGCTGGGAGATGACGAGGGCGACCTCGTGCGCGGAGTCGAGCAGGCCGCGCAATATCGTCGCGGCGAACTCCGGGGTGCCGGCGAAGGCTACCTTCATGGCCTAGATGTCTGTTGCATGGATTAAAGGTACAACGGGGGCCATCCGAACCCTCGGCGAAAGGAACCTCGGATGGCCCGACCACAGCATACCCACTCGCTCCCCCGACTGGAAGAAGCCCTGACCGTGC
>JBPCLT010000275.1:0-4588 GCA_051003015.1 Rubrobacteraceae bacterium
TCTTGTCTATTTCGTCTATGTAGATGATCCCGGTCTCCGCCTTCTTCACGTCGAAGTCGGCGGCCTGTATGAGCTTCAAGAGGATGTTCTCCACGTCCTCGCCCACGTAGCCGGCCTCGGTGAGGGCGGTCGCGTCGGCGATGGCGAACGGGACGTTGAGGATGCGCGCCAGCGTCTGGGCCAGGAGCGTCTTGCCGCTGCCCGTCGGCCCGACGAGGAGGATGTTGGACTTCTGGAGTTCGGTGCCGTCCGGGGAGGAGTCGGCGGCGCCCATCGAGATGCGCTTGTAGTGGTTGTAGACGGCGACGGCGAGGACCTTTTTGGCGTCCTCCTGGCCGATCACGTACTCGTTGAGGGTGCGGTTGATCTCGCGTGGCTTGGGGAGGTCGTCCTCTTTGAGGACCTCGGGTCCCGAAAACTCCTCGTCAATGATCTCATTGCAGAGCTCGATGCACTCGTCGCAGATATACACGCCGGGACCGGCTATGAGCTTCCTGACCTGGCGCTGGCTCTTCCCGCAGAAAGAGCACTGCAACTGGTCCGATGGATCCCTCATGCGCTTACGCCCTCCCCTGACTTCGCTCTTCTTCGACGATCTCGTTGCAGATAACGACGCCTTCGGGACCCGAGATCAGAGCCTCGGAATGCTCTGTCCGAGTGTTCCCCTGCTGATTTCGCAAACTTCTGATCTCAGTCCCTCCGGCTTCCATTGTTCCCTACTCCGACTCCGGACGATTACCGACTATGTTGTCGATCATACCGTACTCGACGCTCTCCTCCGGCCCCATGATGTAGTCGCGGTCGGTGTCGCGCTCGACCTTCTCGAAGGGCTGGCCGGTGTTCTCAGCCAGGATCTCGTTCAGACGCCGCTTGGTGCGGATGAGTTCCTCGGCGTGGATCTGGACGTCCGACGCCTGTCCCGCGAGCCCACCGACGCTCGGCTGATGCAACAGTATCCGCGTGTTTGGCAGCGCGTTCCTCTTGCCCTTGGCGCCAGCCGCCAGCAGGAATGCGCCCATCGAGGCCGCCATGCCAAGAGCCGTTGTCTGGATGTCCGCGTTGACGAACCGCATGGTGTCGTAGATCGCAAGCCCCGCTGACACGCTGCCGCCAGGGGAGTTGATGTACAGGTTGATGTCCTGCTCGGGGTCCTCCCCGTCAAGAAGCAATAATTGCGCCATGATGGCGTTCGCCACCTGGTCGTCAACCGGGGTCCCCAGGAAGATGATGCGGTCCCTCAAAAGACGCGAGTAGATGTCCATCGCCCGCTCGCCGCGTGGACTCTGCTCGATGACGTACGGGATTACGCCGTTTATGTCGTAGCTCATTCCTTCTCTCCTTCGCTCGTTGTCTCCGTCGTCTCGACCGTGGATTCCACGCGAGCCTCATCCGCCTCTGGCTCCACCTCATCCGGGTCTTCTTCGTCCTCTTCTTCCTCCGGCATGGGCACCGCGACGGCGTTCTCGGCGAGGAAGCCGAGGGCGTTCTGCCGGGCCGTCTCCTCCTCGAGGAGCGCGTAGGTGCCGTTGGTGCGCATGGTCTCGGTGACGTCCTCCACGCTCCGCCCGGAGTCCTCGGCGAGGTGCTCTATCTGATGCTCCACCTCGTGCCCATCGGCCTCGATCCCCTCCGCCTCGACGACCGCGTCGAGCACCAGTTCCTTCTTCACGGCGTCGGCGGCATCCTCGCGGATTCGATCCTTCATATCGTCGCGGGTCGCGCCGGCGAGCTGGTAGTACTGCTCGGCCTGCATGCCCTGGGCCGACAGGGTCCGCTCGAAGGAGGCGACCATGTCGTCGGCCTTCTCGTCCACCATTACGTCCGGTATCTCGACCCCGGCCTTCCCGGCGACGGCATCGAGCACCCGTCCCCGGAACTCCGCGTCCACCTGTTGGTTGGCGGCCTCCTCCAACTGCTCGCGGACGGCGGCCCGTAACTCCTCCAGCGTCTCGAACTCGCTGGCCTCCTTGGCGAACTCGTCGTCCAGCGGCGGCAGGTCGCGCTCCTTGATCTCCTTGACGTGTACCCGGAAGAGCACCGACTCTCCCCGCAGCGACTCATCCTGGTAGTCCATCGGGAACGTCACCCCAAACTGCTTGCGCTCGTCCGCGTTCATCCCGGTCAGGTTCTCCTCGAACTCCGGGAGCAACTCCCCGCCGCCGACCTCCATCATGTAGTCCTCGGCCTCCGCGCCCTCCACCGGGCCACCGGCCAGCCGCTCGCCCTTGAAGTCGAGGATCACGAAGTCTCCCTGCTGAACGGGCCGGCCCTCGACCGCCGCCAGCGTGGCGAACTGTCCCCGCATCTCTTCAACCTGGGCGTCCACCTGCTCGTCGGCCACCTCGACATCCCGCCGGGGCACTTCGAGGCCCTTGTACTGCCCGAGGTTCGCGGCGGGACGCACCTCCACGGTGGCGGAGAACTTGAAGCCCTCCTCCTCGGAGATGGGGTTGTCGAACTCGATCTCGGGCCGGTCAATCGGCCGCAGGTCGGTCTCCACCACGGCCTCCGAGTACCATCCCGGCAGGCGGTCCTGGAGCGCCTCGTAGTAGATGTAGTCCTTCCCGAGGTGGTTCTCGACGATACGCCGGGGCGCTTTGCCTGGGCGAAATCCCGGCACCCGCACCTTCTGACCAAGCTCCCTGACCTTCGCCTCGACGCCCTTCTTCACGGCCTCGGGGGAGACCTCCACATCGAGGCGGAACTTGTTTTCTTCGAGCTTCGTTACGTTCGCCGTCATACGCTCCAACTCTTCTCGACCACCAACAGGGACCTCGGGAGTAGCGATGTGCGAGAGGCGGGATTCGAACCCGCACGCCCGAAGGCACTAGATCCTAAATCTAGCGTGTCTCCCGTTCCACCACTCTCGCTCGCCCTTCTAAACCTGCGCCGGATTATAGCAGTAGCCTTACTACTCCCGTCACGCACCGCCCCTCTTTACGCTACGGGCGCAAGCGTTCGGAGAGGCGCCCTCCGTCTTCGGCCAGCTCCCGAAACGCCGACTGCTGTTCGGGCGTTCCGAGGACTCCGACCACGTCGCCGGCCTCCAGGGCGACCTCCGGCCCCGGGTTGGGCAGCACGTCATCTCCCCGGATCACCGCCACTATGGAGGCCCCGATCGTGCTCCGTATACCAAGCTCTCCGATGGTCTTGCCTGGTATCTCGCTCCCCTCCAGGAGCCTGACCCATTCGGTTTCGATCATGCGCGAGGTCCGGCGCAGTTGCGAGAGGAGCTCCTTGTCTGGGGAGTCGCCGGTGATGGGAGCGTACAACTCGCGGCGGACCTGGTCCGAGAAGCGTTGGATGTCGCCGGCCCCGACGCCGAGGTGCGAGAGGGCCTGCCGCCCGAGCTCCAGTCCCGCCTCGAACTCGGGCTGCACGGCCTCGTAGACCCCCAGCCGTCCGAGGTGCTCCAGTTGGTCGGCCGTCGCCGAACGGGCCACGATGTGGACCTCCGGGTTCAGGCGCCTCACGCGTTCGATCATGAGCCGCGCCCCAGCCGGGTCAGGCACGGTGACTATGACCAGTCCCGCCTCGCCCACCCCCGCCGCTTTCAGCACCGGCTCGGCCGCCGCGTCCCCGGAGACCGTCGGGAACCCCGCTTCGCGCGCTTCGTCCGCCCGCGAAGGGTTGCTGTCCACCACCACGAACGGTTGGTCCAGGCGGTCCAAAAGCTGGGCCACGAACGTCCCAACCCGGCCGTGGCCCGCGATCACGACGTGGTCGCGCAAGCCCGTCTCGGGCAGGTTGAATGTATTCATCTGCTCTCTGGGGAACCGGGTGCGCCACCTGCCGTAGACCGGCTGCGCCAGCCGGATCGTGAACGGCGTCAGCCCCATCGTCACGACCGCGATGGTAAGCACGATGGAGTACAGTTCCTCGGAGATGGCGTCCGCGTTGATACCCGTCTGGGCGATCACGAACGAAAACTCCCCCACCTGGAAAAGTCCGAGCCCGACCGCGAACGGCGCTATGTTCCCGTATCCGAATCCCCTCGCCACGCCCGCGAAAATAGCGCCCTTCACCACGAAGACCGACACCGCGATCAGGGCGACGAGCGCCGCGTTCTCAAGCAAGAACCGCGGCTCCAGCAACATCCCCACCGAGACGAAGAAGATCATGACGAAGATGTCCCGCAATGGTCCGATGTCCGCGAGCGCCTGGTGACTGTACTCCGAACGGCTGAGCACCATCCCCGCCACGAATGCCCCGAAGGCGAAGGAGAGACCGAAGAGATAGGTCCCGTAGCCGATCCCCAGCCCGATGGCGACCACGCTGATGAGGAACAACTCCCGCGAATTCCAGCCCGCGATCCGGGCCATCACCCACGGAAACACCCGCGTTCCGAACACCGCCATCACCGCGATGAAGATCGCCGCCTCCAGGGTCGCGATCCCAAGCTCCGAGAGTCCCTCTCCGACGTTGCCGATCTCCGGCAACAAGATTATGAGGGGGACCACGGCCAGGTCCTGGACGATCAGCATGCCGATGATGACCCGACTCGCCAGGGTATTGATGACGCCCTGTTCGCCCAGCGTCTTGAGGACCACCGCCGTGCTGGACAGGGAAACAATGGCCCCGCACCAGA
>JBPCLT010000276.1:0-9587 GCA_051003015.1 Rubrobacteraceae bacterium
TGATCCGGGCGTTCATGACCAACAACGAGCAGTTCCGGTTTGGAGCAGTTGCCGTGGGGCTTGGGATTTTGCTCGTCCTCGTCTACTGGAAGTTCTCGCGCTCCCCGAAAAGCAAGACGACATAAGAAGAGCACAGAAGCTCGAGAGGAAAGAGAAAGATGAAGCACACAGGAATCATACGGTTCGTCTTGTTGGGAGCCGCCGGGTTCGGCGTTGGCGGAGCTATCGTCGGAGCCGTAGCGTCGTTGCGGCCGCCGGAACCTGTGGGATTGACATTGTTGGTTCTTGGAGGAGTAATCGGAGGAGCCTCGCTGGGGCTGGCTCTAAAGGCTATAAGAAAGACCATAGCTCTGGCTCTGCTAGGAGCTTTGGGATTTACCTTCGGGAGTCATCGTGGCGTTTATCGTCGGCTTCCTGGGCTTCGTCCCTCAATCCGAGCTTGGTTCCCTGGGGGCGATGGGAGCGATCGCTGGAGCAATAGGAGGCGCGTCGCTTGGGCTGGCTCTATGGGATTGGAAGAGGATCATGCCCCTGACTCTGGCCGGTGCCGTGGGTCTCGGTGCTGGAGCTATCGTCGTAATCTTTTCTCGCCGGGTGATCTTGGGGGGAAGCTTCTTATTGGATGACAACCCGGCGGAAACGATCATCTTATTTGCTGTCGTGGGAGTCATCGCGGGCGCTTCGTTGGGGGCAACGCTAGGATACCTCGAATGGGCTGGGCAACAACCGCGAGGACAGATGCTACTCCGAATTGCTGCTCTGGCGAGCGTGCCGCTGATCGGCGTTCTCCTCTTCGCGGGCTTCGTCCTGCCTTACAGGAGCATCTGCGGCGAGGAGGAGAGTACCGCGATCTCCGAGTTCCCGCAGTACGGAGGCATCGAGAAGGAGCCAGGCCCCAGTTCCCTGGGTGAAGGATGCGCTGTCTTCTACAACACTTCCGCCCCTCCAGAGAAAGTCGCCGACTACTTCGCGGAGCAATTGGAAGAACACGGGTGGAAAGTCGAACATCAGCTAGAAGTCAAAGGAGACGGGTCGGACCAGTTCGAAGGTGAACTCGTCACGGCTTACCGCGATGGGCTCAGGTACGATGCCAGCTACGAGTCGCTCGAGTTCTACGAGCCTCCCCGCCCCGGCACGCACGTTGCCGTTCACGTGCTCAAGGGCCGCCAGAAGAAGGAGCCTTCGTGCGATCCCGAGGAGAGGGCGGCTCTGGCCGAGTTTCCGCACTACGGAGGCAAGGAGATAGGTGATAAGCAACTCGAGGTGTTACCGATGGGCGGAAAGAGGAAGGGAGGCTGCGGCACGTTCTACCCGGCCAAAGGAGCATCCCAGGAACAGGTCTCCGCCTACTACGAGGAGAAGCTGACAGAAAACGGCTGGAAGGTCGAGCAGACCCCCGATGAGACGAAGGGCTCCCGCGACGGCCTTCGCTACGTTGTGAATTACTGGGGCGACCACGACGACACGGAGCTCGCGGTGCAGGTGTTCAGACCGTGACATCTTCGATCTTCATCCGGTTGGGTGGGCTGGCGGCAATATTGGGTGGCGTTGTTTACACCGCAGTAGGCTTGCTAGTACCGTTCTTGCAGTCCTTGCTTTTCATCTTGCTGGCGCCGGGCGCGATGGCGGCCATAGCGGCGCTTCATGTTCTGCAAAAGGAGCGATACGGTTTGCTCGGGGCGTTGGCTTCCCTGACGGCCTTCACCAGTATAGCGCTTGTCCTGGTAAGCAGCCTGGGTATTGCAGACGGACTCCCCTGGCCGATCCCCGAGCGGATCTTTACGGTAGGTTCGCTTGTAGTGGCCGTGAGCATGTTGGCCCTGGGAGCCGTTACCATAGCCGTGCGGGAGTTACCTCGATGGTGCGGAGCATCGCTCGTAGTCGGGGGAATAATATTCGCAGGATGGTTGGTAGTGCCTATGGTGTGGCTGCTAGAAGGAGTAGTGTGGGCACTGGTGGGCTACGCCGTCTTCCGGGCAGGGGCGCGTCTGCCCGAGCGGTCCTCGCGGGTGCGGTAAGAGCATGACCGGGACGGTCGAGAAGGAGACCGGGGAGGCTCTGCCGGGAGTGGAACTTGGATAACTCGGGAGTCACAAGCCGCCCGGTAAACGAGCGCCGCCGCGAGCAGCGCGGCTGGTACTTCTATGACTGGGCCAACTCCGCGTTCTCCACGACCGTGGTTACGGTTATCGGCGGCCCCTATCTGACTGCCGTGACCAGGAGCGCCGCCGGGGCCGACGGCTTCGTGAACCCGCTCGGGATTCCCGTCAGCGCCGGGGCTTTCTTCCCTTACGTCATCTCGCTGTCCGTCTTCCTCCAGGTCATCCTGCTGCCGGTCGTCGGCGCCATCGCCGACCGGAGCAGACGCAAGAAAGAGCTTCTGGCGCTGTTCGCCTACGTTGGATCTGTCGCGACGATGGCGATGTACTTCATCGGGGGCTCGGCGTACCTCTCTGGCGGTCTGCTCTTCCTCGCCGCCAACCTGTCGTTCGGCGCCTCGATAGTCGTCTACAACTCGTTCCTGCCGGAGATAGCGGAACCCGAAGAGCGTGACCGCGTCTCTTCCCGCGGATGGGCGGTCGGCTACCTTGGCGGCGGTTTGCTCCTCGCCGCGAACCTCGGGCTGTTTTTCGCGCGCGACTCTTTCGGGCTCTCTCAAGGGCACGCGGCGCGGATCAGCCTGCTCTCGGCCGGGGCGTGGTGGGCGCTGTTTTCCGTGATCCCGCTGCGGGCGCTGCGGAGCCGGATACCGGCGCACCGGAGCGAACAGGGCGCGACGGTCGTCACCGCTGGTTTCAGGCAACTTATCGGCACGCTGCGGGCCGCGCGCTCCTACCCGCAGACGTTGCTCTTCCTCGCGGCGTACCTGCTCTACAACGACGGCATCCAGACGGTCATCACGCTTTCGGCGACTTATGGCGGCGAGGAGCTGGATCTGGGGCAGAGCACTCTCATCTCGGCGATCCTGATGGTGCAGTTCGTCGCGTTCCTCGGCGCTCTCTTGCTGGGCACGCTCGCGAACGTCTTTGGCGCGAAGCGGGTCGTGCTTGCGAGTTTGACCCTCTGGACCGCCGTGATCGCGGTCAGCTATTCTCTCCAGGCCGGGGCCGCGTGGCAGTTCTATCTGCTCGCGGCGTTCATCGGGATCGTGCTCGGCGGCAGCCAGGCGCTCTCGAGGTCGTTGTTCTCGCACATGATCCCGCCGGGCCAGGAGGCTGAGTACTTTAGCCTGTACGAGATCAGCGAGCGCGGCACGAGCTGGCTCGGCCCCCTCCTCTTCGGCCTCACCTACCAGCTAACCGGAAGCTACCGAAGCGCCCTCGCCTCGCTCGTCATCTTCTTCGTCGCTGGCTTCCTCCTTCTGGCCGTGGTCAACGTGCGCCGCGCCATAACAGAGGCCGGCAACCAGCCTCCCGAACGAGTGTGATACGGAATCGGGGTGAAGGGTTTCGTCGCTCGTGGGTTCTCGGGAGTCGGGAGGCGCTTCGCTTTAGCTTCGGGAGTCGAGATATCTCGTTTCGACTTTCGACTCCCGGCCTCCAGGTTTCCCGACCAAGGCAAGATCCGAAGTTATCAACCGGATTCCGTATGAGACCGCATCGAATAACGAGAAGCGATAATGGAACGCCTACCGATAGACGATGGCTTCCGGCGCTTCTACCGCCTGATCCCCTGACGGGATTCGGTCCTACGGCGTTACGCGCGTGAGCATGCCACTACGCCCGGCGCCGGGGCCGACGGTCCAGACGTACTCTTCGCCGACGGCCAGGTCCTCAGCGCCGTATGGACCGACTTCCAGGGATCTGGCGGCGTTGCCCGTGGCGTTGCCGGAGCCGGGGTCCACGCGGGTCAGGGCGTCTACGCTCGCGACCCAGAGGGAGCCGGCTCCGAACTCCATCTCGTAGGGGCCGGGAGAGGGGAGGGGCGTGACGCCGGAGATCCGTGCTTCCGCCGCGACGATTTCGAGGAGTTCGCCATCGGGTGTAGTGGCCCACACCATTCCTCCTCCGGCCGCGACGTCCGACACGCCGCCAGGCGCCACCAGCCGCTCGGAGATTCCGTTCGTCCTGGGATCTATGCGCAGTATCTGTCCATCCTCCCGGTCTTCGCCGCTCTGGTCCTCCAGGATAACCGCCCACACGCCCCCTGACGCTGCGTCCACGGCGATGCTCTGGACGGCTCCCGGGGTCTCTATCTCCGCGACGGCGCCTCCGGCTCCACCTCTTCGGGAGTCTATCTTCACGATCCTGCCGCTCCGTTCGCCGTCGGTGACGGCGACCCAAACAGCTCCCCCCGCGGCAACTACCTCAGATGGCGAACCGCCGACCCGTATCCGGCGGACCACTTTCCCCGATGAAGGATCGAGACGCAACACGGTCCCCATGTCTTCCTCGATGAGCCAGACGGCGCCCGCGCCTGCCTCCAGACCGCTGCCCGTCGCGGGTATCTCCGATGTGGAGAGCGTCTCCCCGGTGTCCGGGTCGAGCTTGAGCAGGGCGGTCCCGGAGCTATCGCGGTCCAGTACCCACGGATGGCCTTCCCCGGTCGCGATACCGGTGGGAGAGCCGCCTACGGGTCTCGTCTCGACGCCGCGGAACGCAGGTCCGTCCGGCTCGTCTTCCGCCGCGAGGGAAGTCGTCTCCTCCGGCGCCGTCTCTTCCGGGAAGGTCAGTTCTTCGATGGTGGCTGAGGTCGCCTCCGGGGAGGCTTCGGAAGAGGTGATCTCGACCTCTCTCCCCGGATCGAGGCGCCAATGGTAGACCGCCCGGTCATACTCCCCAATCTCCAGGAACACCGAAAGCCGCCGGTCCCCCGGCCTTCCGGTGGACGCGAGTTCGAATACGGAAGCATCGCCGGAAGCGCCGCCGGAGACTGGGCCGGTCGCCTCGCCAGGGTCCGAAACGGGAGTATATTCCACGATTGGCTTTCCTCCTTCGGGGATGCGTCGGGCGCCGAGGCCGCGCATGCCGGGAGGGACGCCGGGCTCCGTGTAGACGCCGGGCACGGGAGGGCCTGCCGACTCCTCACCCCATTCCCTTGTCCCTGCCGCGAACCCGCTGACGCGGCTGTTACCAACCACCACGAAAGTCTCTTTCCCCGAGACCCGCATGGCCGCGAGATCATCGCCCATCTGCTCCGGGGTCTCCATGCCCGTGCAGTCGTCCAGTTTGCAGAACTCGCCGTAGCTCCCCTGCATGACCCGTTCGCCGGAGACAAGCCAGATGGGCGGCGGCGACCACTCGTCGGAGGCGAGCCCAGGAACCGGCTCGGGCTCGGGCAGCTCGATGCGGCCGTCCTCCACCTTGCCACGCTCGGCTTTCTCTCCGATTCCACCCGGCGATGGAGAGCATCCCGCCATCCCGAGCAGGCACCATGCCACGCAGCATGACATGAGAAACGCCGGTAGAGGATGGAGCTTCACGCTGTGGCCTTTGGGGATGCGTCTCTGCCGGCTCTTGACCGCGGGATTCCGCGCGGCCAGCCTAGAGAGCGCCCAGTATAGAGTTGAGGATGCGCAATATTACGTAGGCGACGATGATCACGACGATCACTATAGCCAGGTACTTGATGAGCACGGCGGCGGTGAATGAGCTGCCGCCACTTCCTCCGCGCGAGCCGAACTCGCGTTCCTGCATCTCTTTGCGGGCGTCCTCGTAACCTTCGTCGTAGTCTCTCCTGCTCATGGGCCCTCCTCGGGATGGCCTTGCTCGTCCGGGACATTATAGACGGCGAAGGAGATGGTAGTTCCACCGAAGCGGCTTCCCCTACGGCAGGGCGATGCCGCCGAGGATCCTCAGGACGAGCATGCCTCCCACGACGACCCCAACCACGAACAGCACGACCAGCAGCCAGGGGACGATGCTGCTCAAGTTCAGGCCGCCGCGTCCGCCGCGTCTGTTCCTACGGTACGGCGCGGTGCGGCGGGTGGCGCTTGGGGCACCGGGCGGGCCGGTCGCGGTCCTGGCGGTACTTCCGGCTGTCTCGGGTTCGGGCCGGGCTTCTTCTCTCGTGGAGCGCCGGAGTTCGTCTACCAGCGCGCCCGCGTTCGCGGGCCGGTCATTGGGGTCTTTGGCGAGGAGCCTCGCGACTAGGCTGTTCATGCTTTCGGGGATGTCCGGGGCGACTTCCTTCGGCGGGCGTAGGGGGACGTTCACGTGCTTCATCGCCACGGCGACCGGATCGTCTCCCCCGAAAGGCAGTTCGCCGGTCAGCATCTCGTACATCACGACCCCGAGTGAGTAGAGGTCGCCGCGGGGTCCGGCCTCGCCGCCGGTGGCCTGTTCGGGGGACATGTACGCGGCGGTGCCCATCACGAGGTTTGTTTGGGTCATCGAGGTATCAGACTCGGCCCGCGCTATGCCGAAGTCCACGACCTTCACGTCGCCCGAGCGGGTCACCAGCACGTTCTGGGGCTTGATGTCGCGGTGGATCACGCCCCGCTCGTGGGCCGCCCCGAGGGCCTCCGAGATCTGGATCGCCACCTCCGCCGCGACGGAGGGCGAGAGCCGCCCGTCCCGCGAGATGCGATCCTTCAACGTCCCGCCCGGCAGGTACTCCATCGAGATGTAGCAGGAGCCGTCCTCGGACTCGCCCCGGTCGTAGATGGAGACGATGTTCGGGTGGGATAGAGCCGCCGCGCTCCGCGCCTCGCGCCGGAACCTCTCCACGAACTCCTCGTCGCCCGAACGCTCACGGTTCAACATCTTCAGGGCCACGTCGCGGTCGAGGACTTCGTCGTGGGCCAGGTACACGTCCGCCACCCCGCCACTACCCAGGGGCCGGACGATCTCGTAGCGGTTGTCCACCAGCCTCTCCATGCACGGAAGTATGCATCAAATCTCTCGCGCCAGAGTGTTGATCTGTTTACCCCAAATCTCCTGACATCCCGCGCCGCTGGCGTAGAATACGCTCTTGGTGAAGAGCAGCATCCACCGTCGAGGAGGATCCATGCCAGACGTAACGGTTATAGGCGGCGGTCTCGCCGGCAGCGAGGCGGCCTGGCAGGCGGCGGAATCAGGCTGCTCCGTGGAACTGTGGGAGATGCGTCCCATGAAGGAGACTCCGGCTCATCGCACCGACCAGTTCGCGGAGCTCGTCTGCTCGAACTCTTTGGGCAACGTGTCGTTGACCACCGCATCGGGGCTCCTCAAGGAGGAGCTTCGGCGGCTCGGGTCCGTGATCCTACGCTGTGGAGACGCCAACTCCGTCCCCGCCGGAGGCGCCCTGGGCGTCGCCCGCGAGGGCTTCCCCCGCGCCGTCACCGAAACGGTCCACGCCCATCCCAACATCGAGGTCGTGAGGAAGGAAGTCACGGACATCCCCGATGGCCCCACCGTGATCTCCACGGGCCCCCTCACCTCCGACGCGCTCGCCGGGAAGATAGAAGCCCTCTCCGGCGAGACGCTCTATTTCTACGACGCCGCATCCCCCATCATCCACCGCGACTCGCTGGATGAATCCATCGTCTACCTCGCCTCCCGCTACAACAAGGGCGAGGCCGCATACCTGAACTGCCCGATGACGGAGGACGAATACTACGCCTTCGTCGAGGACCTGGCGGCAGCCGAGCTCTCCCCGATCAAAGACTTCGAGGAAGACATGTACTTCGAGGGCTGCCTCCCCGTGGAAACCATTGCCCGCCGCGGCAAGCAGACCCTGAGCTTCGGCCCGATGAAGCCCGTCGGCCTCCCCGACCCGAGGACTGGCAAAGAACCATACGCCGTCGTGCAGCTTCGGCAGGACGACGAGGCGGGCCGCCTGTACAACATCGTCGGCTTCCAGACCCGCCTGAAGTGGGGCGAGCAGAAGCGCGTCTTCCGGCAAATACCCGGCATGGAGAACGCTGACTTCGCCCGCATGGGCGTCATGCACCGCAACACGTACCTGCCATCGAACCACATGCTCGACGCCACCATGCGGATACGGGCCGAGCGCAGCGAAGCACCTTTGTTCTTCGCCGGCCAGCTAACAGGCGTCGAGGGCTACGTCGAGAGCGCCGCGATGGGCCACATTGCCGGCACGAACGCGGCGAGTCTGGCGCGGGGAGAGGCCCCGATCTCCATGCCCCGTGGCACGATGATGGGCGCGCTCGCCCACTACATAACCACCAAAGAAGGCACCCTCGAGCCCATAAACTCCAACTGGGGTCTCGTCCCCGCCGCCCCGAAACGGGAGAATGGTAAACGACTCTCCAAGGCCGAGCGGCGAGAGCG
Organism: Rubrobacteraceae bacterium; assembly: GCA_051003015.1. GTDB lineage: Bacteria > Actinomycetota > Rubrobacteria > Rubrobacterales > Rubrobacteraceae > JACDGB01. The sequence continues at coordinate 8,214 of JBPCLT010000276.1, forward strand.
TCAGGCGCGGATGGCTCTGGAGGCACTGGAAGAGTTCGTAGGCGCAGGAATTGGAGCGTAAATTACACTCGCTCTACGGTTTGGATTCGCAAGATGGTTCGTTCAAATAACATGAAACAGAATTGATTAGCCAAATGGCACAAATACTTGCTTAAGCGGAAACTTGGCTCGCCACTCGGGTGCTAGATCATTGTAGTGACCCAAAAAGAGTTCGATGAAGCGCTGAGGACCGATAAGGGTTATATTCAAACTGCTTCGTTCCACTGCTTTCGCTCCGCTTGTGAACTTTCCTAACGACACAAGCACTCCTTGCTCACCTGGGTTAAGTAGTCCTTTGAGTTGGTTCACTTCAGGTTCACCAATGGAACCCATACCGCTCTTCACCTGCACTTTAATGAACGGGCGCTCTAGTCCGAGTGCGTCAGGGTGAGCGATAACATCCACGCCGTGATCGACAGAGGCCTGCGTTACGGTGGCAGTGTACCCGAGAGCCTCGAACACCGCCCTTACCACCTGCTCGAATGTAACACCAGTTCGCTGCCAAGCTTTCCGTAGGTAATCCTCTGTCTCTTGCGTGACGGTTTCGTAGTTGTTTTGTGCAGTAGCTCCGTTATCAAGAACATCGGCCTCTTCTGTTGGCACAGATGGCGGCTCTTCGACCAATGTCCCTCCTTGCAGAACCGTTTGCACCTCTTCAAGGTAATCATTCGACGTACTAACGGAAGAGAATGATCCGAAGCTATGGAGGGCAGCCTGAGAGAATGTTGTCCGGGGTACTACTCTCAACCAATCTACTGACCGTACATTGTTGTAGTCGTTCATCATGAGGTCGGGATCATTGTTCCAACGATAGTCGCCAGCAATCCGACCGATAGCAATTTCTCCTGTTGGTCGTACCGGAAGCACAATCGGATCCCCGACCTTCATCTCGTGTGCGAACCGGTAAGGTTGTCCGTACGAAGAACTGATGGTTTTCGACTTCCAAGTTGGGAACGCTGTCTCCATAGCGGTACGTATCTTCGGCCGATTGTCGTGGGGTGAAAGATCGCCTATCTTCGTCCATCCTATACAAACAAAATTCTCTTCCAGTGCTCGCAAGGCTATACGGTCGTTATTGCCGATATGGAGTACCCAAAGCGTAGTTGCGTCGCTGAATTGGAGGTTTTCGCTCATATTCCCACCTCACTTACTTTGTCTTTGCATTGCCAAACAAGTCGTTGTCTTATAGTTTCGCGGCAGCTTCGGTCCTTAGCGCTGCGTCCAGGGTCGCTTCGACGAGCTTCTTGAACGGGAGGCCGGCGGCCTCGGCGGCGAGCGGGAAGGTGGAGGTCTCGGTGAAGCCGGGGATGGTCTTCACGTCGAGGACCCGTGGAG
>JBPCLT010000277.1:0-17223 GCA_051003015.1 Rubrobacteraceae bacterium
TCATCCGACCACCATCGGCTACGGGATAATGGCGCAGGAGTTGATCCAGGTGATGCAGCAGGCAGGGGTCCGGTTCTATCTCGGCGACGGACGCACGAAGCGAACCGGCCCCGTGAGGGTTGACTTCGGGCGTCTCATATCCAGGGACACCCTCATCTCCAACCCGCCCCGGTCAATCACCTCGGACCTCGGTTTGATCGGCTGGCTAGACGAGATCCTCGACGGGATAATAGGCCGCCTCCTCTTCTAAAGTGCTCATTCAGCTACCAGTTTTTTGTTCTTGCTGACGGCTGATAGCTAATAACTCGCCGGACGCCGCCCGTGTCCATAGAATGACCGGGTGGAGTTAAGGGACTTCGAGACCTTCGGCGAACCGGGCGCCATCCTCTACCTGGCCGACTGCGTGAAGCTGATGCGCCTCATGCCCGCCGGGAGCGTGGACGCTGTGTTCGCGGACCCGCCCTACCGGCTCTCAGGCGGCGGCGTCACCGTGAAGAGCGGCAAACTCGCCTCCGTGGACAAGGGCTCCTGGGACCGTTCTCTGGGATTCGAGGAGGATCACCGCTTCAACTTGCGCTGGCTGAAAGAGGCGCGGCGCATCCTCAAGCCGGACGGCACCATCTGGGTGACGGGGACGCATCACATAATCTTCAGCATCGGCTTCGCGCTTCAGAGCCTGGGATTCCGGGTGATAAATTCCGTCGTTTGGGAGAAGCCTGACCCGCCGCCGAACGCAATGCACACGGCGTTTGCTCATTCTCATGAGACCATCATCTGGGCGAGCAAGGGCCGTGGCGCGCGCCCCACCTTCACCTACGACCTCATAAACAACCCCGACCCAAAATCTCAGGTGTCCTCCGTCTGGCGCATCCCGGCCGTCACCAGACGCGAGAAGCGCCACGGCTACCATCCCACCCAGAAACCCCTGCGGCTCGTGCGCCGTGCGCTGCTCGCCTCCACGAAGGAAGGCAGCTTCGTCTTCGACCCGTTCTGCGGCTCAGGGACTACGGCGGTAGCGGCGAAGGAACTCGACCGCTTCTGCGTTGGGGCGGAGCTAGAGCGGGATCACGCGGAGCTTGCGGCCCTCCGCATAAAAGCCGCCGAACGCGGGGGCGTGCTGCGTGAGATCTCCGAGACGCTCTGGGACGGCGGTTGACACACCCGGCGAAGCCCCTCGCCGTCGTCATCGCCGACACTCATATCCCGCGCCGCGCGAAAGGGTTGCCTGAGACCTTGCTGCCGTACCTCGAACACGCTAGCCTGATCCTGCACGCCGGGGACCTGATATCTCCCGATCTCCTCGAAGAGCTCGAAGGATACGCTCCGACGAAGGCTGTCTGCGGCAACCTTGACTCCCCCGAGGCGGACCTGCCGGAGACGCTGGAGTTCGAGTTCGGCGGCGTACGGGTAGCCATGATCCACGACTCCGGCCCGAAGAGGGGCCGCCGCCCGCGTATGCGCCGGCGCTTCCCGGATGTACGCGTCGTGGTCTTCGGACACTCTCATATCCCCTGGCTGGAGGACGAGGACGGCCTCATGCTCCTGAATCCCGGCAGCCCGACCGACAAGCGCCGCCAGCCGAAGCACACCTTCGCGCTGCTGTGGCTGGAGAACGGTGAGGCTCGGGCGCGGATCGTCACGCTGTAACCTGTGCCGATGTTGTAGCATCGGGGCGTGCGGGACCCGACCATAAAGCGTCTTCTCAGTCCCTTCGAGCAATTTGTCCGTAGCGAGAGCGCCGGCGGGGTGACTTTGATCTTCGCCTCGATCCTCGCCTTCGCGTGGGCGAACTCGCCGTGGGCTCCAGGATACTTCGCATTGAGGGAGATAACTTTCGGGGTCGGCTTCGGTGATTGGAGCCTGGAGAAGCCGCTGCTGTTGTGGGTCAACGACGGGTTGATGGCGTTCTTTTTCTTCCTGGTGGGCCTGGAGATAAAGCGCGAGGTGCTGGTGGGGGAACTCTCCGAGCCGCGGGACGCGGCGCTCGCGGTGACGGCGGCGCTGGGTGGGATGGTGGTGCCGGCTTCGATCTACGCGGCGATCAACTGGGGCGGCGAGGGTGTCTCGGGCTGGGGCGTGCCGATGGCGACGGACATCGCCTTCGCGCTGGGCATGATGGCGCTGCTCGGTGACCGGGTGCCGCTCTCGCTGAAGGTCTTTCTTACGGCGCTCGCCATCGTGGACGACCTGGGCGCCGTCCTGGTGATCGCGCTCTTCTACACCGACGAGATCGAAGTGCTCAACCTCCTGATCACGGCAGGGGCGCTGGCTCTTGCCTTTCTCTACGGGAGGCTCGGCGGGCGCAACCTGAAGGTGCTGGCCTTCTTCGGGATCGTGGTATGGTTCTTCGTGCTCCAGTCGGGCGTTCATGCCACGGTGGCCGGAATTCTTCTCGCCCTGGCGACGCCGATTAGACGCAAGATCGCACCTCAAGACCTCCGCCAGGAACTGCGAGCCGGCCTGGAGCGGGGCGAGTTCGAGGAGGTCGAGATGAAGGTGGCGAACCTGGAGCGGGTGCTCGGCGACGCGCAGAGCCCGCTGCACCGCCTGGAGCATCTGATGCACCCCTGGGTCGCGTTCCTCGTGCTGCCCATCTTCGCCCTCTTCAACGCGGGCGTCGCGCTCGGTGGCGGAGCCAGCGTGACCGGGCCGGTCGCGGTTGGTGTCTTCCTGGGGCTGCTCCTGGGCAAGCCGCTCGGGGTATTGGCGTTCTCGTGGCTGGCGATAAAGACGGGGATGGCCTCGCTGCCCGAAGGGGTCGGCTGGCGGGCCATGACGGGGGCGGGGCTTCTGGCGGGCATCGGGTTCACCATGTCCCTGTTCGTGGGCGGGCTGGCCTTCGAAGGCGGCGAGATGCTTGAGAGCGCCAAACTGGGCATCCTATCCGCGTCCGTGGTCGCGGCCTTACTCGGGCTCGCGCTTCTGGCGAGAGCCTCTCCCAGAGATGCCGGGTAGATTGCTTTCCAGGCGGTGTTCGGCCCGCACGGAAGTGTCCGCGAAAAGACCAGTGAGAAGCGGACGATCCACCGCTAGAATCGTCCCGTGGAAGGAAGGGGATCACACCGGAGCATCGTCGGGCGCGGGGCCGCCGGAAACCCGAAGAACCGCTTCGAGCGGATCGAGGTCCACCCCGAAGAGGCAGAAGAACTGGAAGAGGGTCCGCGACCGGAAACCGTATACATCCGGGATCATTCGCGTTCGATCATCGCTCGTAACGACAGCCCGGACATCGGCTTCGACGCCAGCGTCAATCCGTATAGAGGATGCTCTCATGGTTGCGTGTATTGCCTATCGGGCGACACTCTCATACTGATGGCGGACGGGACAACGAAGCGCCTCGAAAACGTTTGCGTGGGAGACGAGGTCTACGGCGCCGTCAGGCGTGGGCATTACCGCCGCTACACGAAAACGCGGGTACTCGACCGCTGGAGCGTCGAGAAGGTTGCGTATCGCGTCACGCTCGAAGACGGGACGAGCTTGATCGCCGGTGGAGATCACCGCTTCCTGACGGAGCGCGGTTGGAAGTTCGTCACCGGCGCGATGCGCGGAGATGGGCAGCGGCCGTACTTGACGACCAACAACGAACTGATGGGAACGGGTGCGTTCGCGCGGCCGCCCGCGAAAGACCGCGATTATAAGAGGGGCTACCTGTGCGGGCTCGTGCTGGGCGACGGACTGCTCGCATTCTACGAGTATGAACGCGAAGGGCGTCTGCATGGGAACATCTACCAGTTCCGGCTCGCGCTCACCGACGAGGAGGCCTTCCGGCGGGCGGGCGAATATTTGCTCGGCTTTCAGGTGACGACGCGCGCCTTCGTGTTTCAGGAAGCCATCGTCGGCAGGAAGCTAATGCAGGGAATACGCACGGGCGTCCGCAGGAACGTGGAGCGCATCCTGGAGATCGCCGCATGGCCGGCCCGACCTTCCGGCTCCTGGCGCAAAGGTTTCCTCGTGGGCATCTTCGATGCCGAGGGCAGCTACAGAGACAACACGCTACTTATCCACAACACGGATTCGGAGATCGTCGAGCGTGTCACGGAATCTCTGGAGACGTTCGGCTTCGAGTACGTCGTAGAGTTCGTTGGCGAGGACCGCGCCCGTCCGATGCAGGTAGTGCGAATCCGTGGAGGATTGAAGGAGCATCTCCGTTTCTTCCACACCGTCGGCCCGGCTATAACCCGAAAACGTGACATAGAAGGCCGCGCTGTGAAGAGCAACGCGAACCTGCGTGTAGCGTCCGTCGAGCCGCTCGGCGTCATGCCCCTCTTCGATATCACCACGGGCACGGGGGACTTTATCGCCAACGGCGTTGTGAGCCACAACTGCTACGCTCGACCAACCCACGAGTACCTCGGGCTATCGGCGGGATTGGACTTCGAGAGCAAGGTCCTCGTCAAGGAGGACGCTCCGGATCTACTCCGCAAGCAACTCTCCTCGCCGCGCTGGGAACCGAAGACGCTCTCGATGAGCGGCGTCACCGACCCATACCAGCCCGTCGAGAGGGACCTCCGCATCACCCGCGGCTGCCTGGAGACGCTCGCCGAATTCCGCAACCCCGTCGTAATCGTCACCAAGAACCACCTCGTGACGAGGGACATTGACCTCCTATCCGAGCTCGCCCGGCACGGAGCGGCGGCGGTCGCCGTCTCGCTCACCACCCTCGACGACGAACTGCGCCGCATCATGGAGCCGCGTACCTCCCGCCCCGCGCGCCGTCTCGCAGCTATAGAGAAACTATCGGAGGCCGGCGTGCCGGTCGGGGTGATGACCGCTCCCGTCATCCCAGGCATCAACGACCACGAATTGCCTGACCTCCTCTCCGCGGCGGCCGAAGCGGGCGCGAGTTTCGCCGGCTTCGTGCCGGTGCGCCTGCCTGGGGCGGTGCGGCCGATCTTCGAGGATTGGCTGGAGCGGCACTATCCGGATCGCAAGCAGAAGGTGCTGAATCGTATCCGCTCCATGCGCGGCGGCGGGCTCAACGATCCCCGCTTCGGATCGCGCATGAGGGGAGAGGGGATCTTCGCCGACCACATCGCCCAGCTCTTTCAAATAAGCTGCCGCCGGGCCGGTATCGAGGCCGGGCGTTTCCCGAGGCTCTCCACCGCCGCGTTCCGCCGGGATGGCGGCGCGCAACCCGGCCTCTTCGGTTGATCCAACACCCGGAGCCGCCGCGAAAGCGCGGTTAAAGATCCACGGGTAAAATCCCGATAACTATCAGTAAACGTATATGTGGTCTCTGGGTTGGGGAGAGAATGAACCTCGGAAGAACTATGGATACTGCGCGTTCCCGGTTGAACCTGGGATATGCTTTGCTATTGGGGATGATCCTTCTGCTGGCCGGCGTCGTCGCCTACGAGTCGTACAGGATCTCCTCGGCCTATCTGGAGCGCCAACAGCGGGCCGGCGACCTCCTCCAGAGCGCCGACCGTCTGGAGATAGATCTCCTCAACATGGAGACCGGCAAACGCGGCTACCTGCTGGACGGCGAGCAGGTGTTTCTGGAGCCATACCGGATGGGCCAACAGGACTTCGAGCGAGACATAGAGGAAGCTCGGGAGACCAACGGCCAGGAGGATGACTCCATAGTGGACCCCCGGCTCTTTCAGGACCTGGAGACGCAGTACGAAACCCTGAGCAGTCTGTTCGAGGAGCAGATAGCGGCCCGCGGCGAAGGTGTGACGGACTCGGAGAGACTCCGTCTCTCCGAGGGCAGGACGGAGATGGATGACACCCGGCGAGTCCTCGACGAGCTTCAGGGACAGGCGCTCGAGAGCTGGGATGCCGCCCGGCAGAGTACCAGGAGCGCCGTAATCAGGGAGACGCTCGTGGCGGCCGGTCTCGGGGCCCTTGCCTTGCTCATCGGGATAGTCTCCCTCCTTTACGTCCGCCGGGGTTTGATCCACCCTCTTCAGACCCTGAGGGACGAAGCCCTCGCGACCGCCCAGCTTCTGGAGGCTCGTGGCGCGAGCGAGGACCTGGATGACCGAACCGTGGAGTTGGGCGGGCGGGAATGGAACGAATCGACATCAGATGAGGGACCTTCCGAGCTTCGGGAGGTCAGGCAAGCGTTCGGCGCCCTGGCGAGCCAGCTCGGGCTTCAGACCGAACGGGTGCGCTCGCTGGTGGCCGGCATAGAAGACCCGCTCGTAACCGTGGACTCCGGCGGGCGCATCGGGTACTTCAACGCCGCGGCAGCCCGGCTGACGGGCTTCGATCCCGAAGAGGTCAAGGGGAAGCCCCTCGACGAACTGGTCTCGAATGCCACCGGCTCGACGACGAGCATGCAACAGGCCATGACTACCGGCAGGCCGGTGAGCATTCCCGAAGAGATCCTGCATCGCCGGGACGGTGGGGAAGTCTACGTCGCCTCCACCGCCTCACCGTTGCTGGGCGAGGACGGGTCGGTCGCCGGGGGGTTAGAGATCATGCGCGACATCACCGAGCGCCGGCGGGCTGAGGAGACGATGCGCGAGGCCCGCGAGGCAGCGGAGGAGGCCAACCGGGCCAAGAGTGAGTTCCTGGCGAACATGAGCCACGAGATAAGGACGCCCATGAACGGCGTCATCGGCATGACGGGTCTGCTCCTCGATAGCAACCTCTCGCGGGAGCAGCGCGAGTACGCTGACACGATCCACGTCTCGGGAGAGGCCCTGCTCTCGATCATCAACGATATCTTGGACTTCTCGCGCATAGAAGCAGGGAAGATGCTCATCGAGGAGATCGGGTTCGACCTGCGCGCCACGGTCGAGGACACTATGGGACTCCTGGCGGAGCGCGCCCACTCCAAGGGATTGGAGCTAGCCGGCCTCATCGAATACGACGTGCCCACGGCACTGAAGGGAGATCCGGGACGCATACGCCAGATCCTGACGAACCTGATCGGCAACGCCATCAAGTTCACCAGTGAGGGTGAGGTCGTGCTCCGGGTCGAACTGGCGGAGAGCAAAGAAGACTCCCCGGTTGTGTGCTTCTCGGTGACGGACACCGGGATCGGGATGACCGAAGAAGAGCAGGGACGCATCTTCGAGTCGTTCACCCAGGCGGACGCTTCGATCACCCGCCGCCACGGCGGTACGGGGCTGGGTCTTGCCATCTGCCGGCAGCTCGTGGAGCTGATGGGCGGTGAGATTGGCCTCCGGAGCGAACCCGGAGCCGGAAGCACTTTCTTCTTCACCCTGCCCATGGAGAGGCAGCCGGATGAGCCACAACCCGCCCCGGCTCCGCTGCTCGACCCCAGGAGCGTGCGCGTCCTCGTCGTGGACGACAACGAGACCAACCGCAGGATCCTCGACAAGCAGCTCTCCTCCTGGGGCATGGACAACGAGGTCTGCGAGGACGCTCCGCTGGCCCTGGAGATGCTCCGCCGGGCTGCGCGAAACGGCAACCCGTACGACCTGGCGATCCTCGACATGCAGATGCCCGGTATGGACGGCATGGAGCTGGCGCGCCGCATCAAAGCCGATGATGCCATCTCCGCCATCCGTCTGATCCTGCTGACCTCCATGGGACGGCCCGGCGAGGGTGGAGCCGCCAGCCGGGCTGGGATCTCCGCCTACCTCACCAAGCCCGCGAAGAATTCCGAACTCTACGACACTATAGCCACGGTCCTGGGATCGCGGGACGACGAAACGGAAGAGACGCCACTCATCACCCGCCACTCCATCCGGGAGCAGAGGATCGCCTCTGGCGCACGGCTCCTCCTGGCCGAGGACAACGAGGTAAACCAGAAGGTGGCGGTCAAGATACTGGAGCGGCTCGGGTACAGGGTGGATGTCGCGAAGGATGGTCTGGAAGCCCTGGAAGCATCCTCCCGGACCCCGTACTCCGCAATCCTGATGGACGTGCAGATGCCCCGCATGGGCGGCTACGAGTCCACGGCGGAGATCAGGCGTCGCGAGGAGGAGCCTGGCTGGCGCGTCCCGATAATCGCGATGACGGCCAACGCCATGCAGGGTGATCGGGAGAAAGCCCTCCAGGCCGGCATGGACGACTATATCGTCAAGCCCGTGAGGGTCGAGGAACTCGATACCGTCCTCGCGCGCTGGGTCGCGGGCGCGGAGCCTGCCCCGGATGGGAAGGGCGAAACCCTCCCTGAGGATGAGCTGGCGCTGGACCCGGAGGTGATCTCGGGCCTGCGCGACCTGGAGGAGGGCTCGCCAGGGCTGTTGGAAGAGCTGGTGGAGATGTTCCTCGAAGACGCGCCACCTCGGATCGAAGTCCTCGGCGTGGCGGTCGAAGAAGGAGACGCTCACTCCGTGGAGCGGATCTCACACTCCCTCAAAGGTAGTTCCGGCAACATGGGAGGCCGGCGGATGTCCGAGGTCTCGGAAAAGCTTCAGATCGCAGGCGCCTCCGCTGACCTGGAGCAGGCTCCGGACCTCCTCTCGTCGCTACGCGAAGAGTTCGACCGGATGCGCGAGGCGCTACGGGCCGAGATCGAGGATCCCGCCTCTGGCGGCGGCTCCAGCTGACCCCGGAGAAGCTACTCCTTCTTTGCTCTGTGTACCCCATATTCCAACCCGTCCACCAGAGCCCGCCAACTCGCCTCGATGATGTTCTCCGAGACCCCGACCGCTCCCCACATCTTCTTCCCGTCTGATGAATCTATGAGGACGCGGGTGGTGGCCGCCGTCGCCCGGTGCTCGTCGAGGATGCGGACCTTGTAGTTGGCGAGGTGGATGGTTCTTAGTTCCGGGTAGTGTGGTTCGATGGCTTTGCGCAGGGCGTTGTCCAGTGCGTTCACGGGGCCGTTGCCTTCGGCGGTCGAGATCACACGCTCCCCCTTCACGAAGAGCTTTATGGTCGCCTCGACCGTGGTCTCTCTATCCGCCCGCTTCTCGGAAATGATGCGGAAGCTCTCCAGCTCGAAGAGCGGACGCTCCTCGCCGGTCGTGCGGCCAATGAGCAGGGCGAAGGAGGCGTCGGCTGCCTCATAGTGGTAGCCATCGTGCTCTTTCTGCTTCATGGCCGCCAGCACCGCGTTCACGTCGCCTGCGTCGAGACCCAGTTCCTCGGCTTTGGTGCGGATGGTGTTCTTCCCCGAGAGCTCCCCGACGGGCATGCGCCGTGCGTTGCCGACGGCCTCGGGCGCGACGTGCTCGTAGGTCGCCGGGTCTTTGGAGATGCCGTCCACGTGCAGCCCGCCCTTGTGGGCGAAGGCGCTCCTCCCCACGTAGGGCCGGTGGCCGTCGGGGGTGAGGTTCATCAATTCGGCGACGTAGTTGGACCCCTCGGTCAACCGCGCCAGCGCCTCGTCTTCGACTACTCTCAGGCCCATCTTCAATTGCAGGTTGGCGATGGTCGTGACCAGGTCGCAGTTGCCGCACCGCTCCCCGACGCCGTTGATCGTCCCCTGTACGTGCGTCGCCCCGGCTTCGACCGCCGCCAGCGCGTTCGCCACCCCGCAACCGGCGTCGTTGTGGGTGTGGATGCCGATCTCCACGTCAGGGAATTCCCGCACGGTACGACTCACTATCGCCTTCAGTTCCGTCGGGAGCGTGCCGCCGTTGGTGTCGCAGAGGACTAGCGTCGTCGCGCCGGATTCGGCCGCTGCTCGCAGTACGGAGAGCGCGTGGTCCGGATCGTTCCTGAAACCGTCGAAGTAGTGCTCGGCGTCGAATATGACTTCTTTCCCGGCGTCCGCCAGGTACGCCACCGTGTCCCGTATGGAAGCCAGGTTCTCCTCCGGCGTGGTTCGCAGCACCTTCTCGACGTGCAACTTCCAGCTTTTCGCCACGATGCACGCGACCGGCGCGGAGAGTTGCGTTAGCAGCGTCACCGCCGGGTCGTCTTCGGCCTTTCCGTTCGGGCGCCTGGCGCGGGTGAAGGCCACCAGCTTCGCACGCTCCAGCTCCGAGGCGTCGAAGCCCTCGAAGAACTCGAGGTCCTTCGGGTTGGATGCCGGGAAGCCGGCCTCTATGTAATGGATGCCGAGGGCGTCTAGTTCGCGGGCAATGCGGGCCTTGTCCTCCGCAGTGAGGCTGACGCCCTCGCGCTGGGTCCCGTCCCGTAGCGTCGTATCGAACAGCTTTATGCTCATGCCACGCCCTCTCCCGCGGTGACCCACCGGGTCACGGCTTCGGTTACTTCTTCCGTGGTCTTGTCTCCGCCCAGGTCTGGCGTCAGGTAATGGGCCTCCATCGCTACCGAGACGCCGCGTTCGATGGCGCCTGCCACGTCGGGGCGGCCGAGCGAATGCCGGAACATCGCCGCCGCCGAGAGGATGGTCGCGTAGGGGTTCGCTTTATGCGTACCGACGATATCAGGGGCGGAGCCGTGGACGGGCTCGAAGATGCCGGGCACGCCCGGTTCTCCCAACGAGGCAGACGACAGCATGCCCATCGAGCCGGGGAGGATGGCTGCTTCATCGGAGAGGATGTCGCCGAAGAGGTTCTCGGTGACGATCACATCGAAGCGGCGCGGGTTCTGGATGAGCAGCATCGCGGCGGCATCCACCAGGAGGTGATCCAGGGCCACATCCGGGTACTCGCCCGCCACGTCCGACACCACGGCCCGCCACAGCCGGCTCGTCGCCATCACGTTTGCCTTGTCCACGGACGTGACCCGGCCACCGCGCCCCTCAGCCGCCTCGAACGCCACCCGCGCGACCCTTTCGACTTCCTCCCGCGTGTACACGGAGAGGTCGCTCGCCCGCTCCTCGCCCTCCTCCTTCTCCCCGAAATACGCGCCGCCGGTTAGCTCGCGTACGATCAAGATATCAACACCCTCAAGGACCTCTTTCTTCAGCGGCGAAGCGGAGAGGATGGCCGGTATCGCGGCGACGGGCCGCAAATTGGCGAAGACGCCGAGATGCTTGCGCAGCTTCAGAAGACCGGCCTCGGGCCTCTGAGGGCCGCGGTCGAAGTCCGGGTGGCCGACCGCGCCAAGCAATATGGCGTCGGAGTTCTTGGCTGCCTCCAGCGTCTCATCGGAGACGGGTTCGCCTTCCTCGCGGATGGCTACGCCGCCTATCTTGCGTTCCTCGTAGCGTAGCTTCACCCCGAAATGATCCGCCGCCGCGTCCATCACGGTCCTGGCGGAGCCGACTACCTCGGGCCCGATGCCGTCGCCGGGCAATAACAGTATGTCGAACGAATCTCGCATCTTTCCTCCTAAAACTCCGGACGTCCTTCGAGCCACTCCCGTCCGCAATGACCCAGAGAGCCCGCCAACAACTCCTCCGCCCGCTCTTCTCCGACGACTTCCGTTTCTTTCCACAGCCCGTGCGCGAGCTTCCGTAAAAAGCCTTCGCCGAACTCCTCCAGCGCCGCCGCGCCGAGCCGGAGCAACAGGTTCTGGAACTCCATCTGCCGCTCCGCGTCCGCCGGCGCGGCAAACTCCCTGACGGTGAAGCCGGGAGCCGACTCTATCCGGGCGAGGTGCCCGTCGAGCAGGCAGGCCCGTTGCGCGACCGCCGCCGAGAGAGCCTGCGGCACGAACTCCCGCAGCCATGCCGGGACGCGGGGGACGGGCTTTTGCAGCAGGAAGGCGTGCGCCAGCTCGTGCCAGACGACGAGCGGCCACGTCGCGCCCGCGTGGGGCCGGAAGGCGGGGGAGAGGGTCTCGGGCAGCACCAGAACCGGCGGTTCGACGGACTGCGTGAGGTACGGCAACCCAGGCGGGTACGGACGCTCATGCTCGCGTGGGGCTTCCCGCCAGTCTGCATCAGCGACGAGTAGCGCCCCCAGTTTCGGCGTCTCGATGGGCAATGTTTCCGAGAGCACCCCGGTTCCGGTCTCCAGCAGGTCCCGCACCTCAGCGGCCCGTTCCTCCATCCCCAGCGGGTGGAAGATGGGTACGGCGCCGCCCATCCTCCCGTAGCCGGGAATGGAGGCGGAGTCTCGCTCCCGCCGCTCCGTTACGGCGTTACCTGCGAGGCTTCCCACGGAGACTTCACCCGGCCCGACGAGTACACGTTCGCCGCCCGCACGTAGGCGCGCGCAGCCGCCTCCACCACGTCCTGCGAAAGGCCCCGTCCGGCGTACTCGTTGCCATCGAACTCCACCGTGACCCGCACTTCTCCGAGGGCGTCCTTGCCGCCGGTCACGGCGTCTATGCGGAAGTCCGTCAGGCGGCCCTTGATGCTGGTCGCCGAGTCTATGGCGCGGAACACGGCGTCCACCGGGCCTTCGCCCTCGGCCTCAGCCTCGAACGTGCCGTGCTCGGCGTGCGAGATGGTCACCGCCGCCCGGCTCTGCCTGCCCGTCGCCGCCACCACCCTGAACGAGTCCAGCACGAACTTGCCCTCGAAGGAGCCCACCTCGTCGGCGGCTATAGCTTCGAGGTCTGCCGCCGACACGGTCTTCTTGTGGTCCGCTATCTCCTTGAAGCGCACGAAGGCCTTCTTCAACACTTCGCCTTCCAGGGTGTAGCCGAGTTCTTCGAGGGCTTCCTTGAGGGCGTGGCGGCCTGAGTGTTTTCCGAGGAAGATGTTGGTGCCTTCCAGGCCGATATCTTCTTTGGTCATGATCTCGAAGGTGCGCCGGTCTTTCAAAACCCCATCCTGGTGGATGCCGGACTCGTGCAGGAATGCGTTGCGGCCGACGATGGCCTTGTTCGGGGGGACCTCGTAGCCGGTGACGTTGGAGATCAAGCGCGAAGTATTTGCCAACTGCTTTGTCTCCACCCCGACCTCGACGCCGTAGAAATCGCCGCGCGTGGCGAGCGCCATCACGACCTCCTCAAGCGAAGCGTTTCCGGCCCGCTCCCCGATGCCGTTCACCGCGACCTCGACCTGCCGCGCCCCGACCTCGACGCCCGCGAGCGAGTTCGCAACCGCCATCCCCAGGTCGTCGTGGCAATGCACCGAGAGCACGCGCTCCTTGAGCCCAGGAACCCTTTCCTGCAACTCCTTCAAGAACGCCGCGAACTCCACCGGCGTCGTGTAGCCAACGGTGTCCGCGATGTTCACCACGTCGGCCCCGGCCTCCACGGCGGCCGCCACGACCTCGGCCAGGTACCCGATGTCCGTGCGCGTCGCGTCCATCGGGGAGAACTCCACGTTATCGCAGAGGCTCTTTGCGAAGCGAACCGCCTCCCCGGCCTTCTGCAGAATGTCCTCGCGGTTCGAGCGCATCTGGTGTTCGATGTGCAGGTCCGAGGTCCCGACGAAGGTGTGGATGCGCGGCCTGTCCGACCACTGCACGGCCTCCCAGGCGCGTTCGATGTCCTGCTCGTGGATGCGGGCGAGTCCGGCGATGGTCGGACCCTTCACCTCGGCGGCGATGCGGCTGACCGACTCGAAGTCCCCCTCGCTCGTGATGGGGAAACCGGCTTCGATCACATCCACCTTCAACCGTCCGAGTTGGTGCGCGATCTCCACTTTCTCCTCCACGGAAAGGGAGATGCCGGGCGACTGCTCGCCGTCGCGCAAAGTGGTGTCGAAGATCTCTACTCGACGCATGTCTCTCGTCCTCCTACGTTTGGAACCCTATTGGAAAAAAGCGACTCTGGTGGCTGGTGACCGTGGGCAGCCGGCTAGATACCGGGGCTGATAATTCGCCCGGCGGCCACCCTGGTTAGTCGTAGGATGTGGCGAGAGATGCGCAAGATGTCTAGAAATTCTCCCTCATGAGGGGCGGCAGTATCTCATCCCGCCGCCCGCTCCGCAACTTCCACGGCGACGGTCCAGTCTGCGTAGTCCGGGTCGTCGCCGCGGGCGGCCCGGAAGTACAGTTCCTGCAACCGGCCCGCGACCGGGCCCATCTCGCCGGTCCCGACGGGACGGCCGTCTATCATGGTGACGGGCGCGATCTGGTACCCCGTCCCAGTCAGGAACACCTCGTCGGCGGCGTACAGTTCAGTGCGGTCCACGTCTCGCTTTTCGAGAGGCATGTCCAGCTCTTTCTTCGCCAGTTCCATCACTGCGTCGCGGGTGATCCCCTCCAGGATGTCCGCCGTGACGGGGGGCGTGATGAGCCCGCCCTTCCTGACCAGGAAGATGTTGGCCGCGCTGGCCTCGGAGACGTGCCCGTCCTGGGTAAGAAAAATGGCGTCGTCGAAGCCAGCCCTCTGGGCCTCGTCCACCGCGAGCGCCGTGTTTATGTACGAGCCCGTGAACTTTCCGCGGGCCGGTATCGCCGTGTCCGATGTCCGGCGCCACGAGGAGACGCAGACCTTCAGGCCCGTCAGCTCCACGTAGTTGCCCATCGGGACCGTGAAAATGGAGAGCGAGTCGGCGATCGCCAGCTTCACCCCGACCGACTCGGCGGACTTGTATGCCAGAGGCCGGATGTACGTGTCCTGCCGCGGCGCATTGCGGCGCAGGATCTCCAGCGTCACGTCACACAATTCATCCACCGTGTGCGGCAGGTCTATGCGCAGCATCCGGCACGACTTCTCGAACCGCTCGTAGTGCTCGCGCAGCTTGAGGGCTTGCAGCGTGCCCTTATCCTCGTTCCAGTACGCCCGGATGCCCTCGAAGACGCCCGTGCCATAGTTCAGGGCGTGGGTGGCCGGGGATAGCCTGACGTCGCCCATCCTGACCAACTCGCCGTCGTGATAGCACCATTCCTCTTGCGAGACGGCGAATGCCTTGCGTTCGCTCATCTTCAGTTACCTCCCGTTCCGGTCTCGGCGCCTTCGGCGGCGAGGGCCCGCAGTCCCTGTCCGACTTTTTCGACCCGCGACTCTGCCTCCCGGCGGCGCATCGCCAGGAAGCTCGACCCGCCGGACTGGTTCTCCAGTACCCAGTCCTTCGCCCACTTGCCGTTCTGGATGTCGGTCAGGATGTCGCGCATCCGGTCCTTCACGGCCTGGTCAATGATCTTGGGTCCCGCCGTGTAGTCACCGTACTCGGCGGTGTTGGAGATCGAGTACCGCATCTGGGCCAGCCCGCCCTCGTAGATGAGGTCAACGATCAACTTCAACTCGTTCACGCACTCGTAGTATGCGAGTTCCGGCTGATACCCGGCCTCCACGAGCGTCTCGAATCCCGCCGTCAAGAGTGCGGTCAGCCCGCCGCACAGCACCGCCTGCTCCCCGAAGAGGTCCGTCTCGGTCTCCTCCGCAAAGGTAGTCTCAAGCACCCCGGCCCGCCCGCAACCGATGCCGCGAGCGTAGGAAAGAACGAGGTCCCGCGCCTGACCGGAGGCGTCGTTTTGCACCGCGAAGAGCGCCGGCATCCCCTTGCCCTCGACGTAGAGGCGGCGCAGCACGTGTCCCGGACCTTTCGGGGCGATGAGGCCGAGGTCTATCTCGGGGGAGACGGTGATCTGGTTGAAGTGTATGTTGAAGCCGTGCGCGAAGAGCATGAGGTCGCCCTCCGAAAGGTTCGGCGCGACTTCTTCTTTGAAGACGGTTGGCTGCTTCTCATCGGGAATGGTCATCATCACCACGTCGGCCCATTCGGATGCCTCGGCGTTGCTCATCACCCGTAGCCCGGCGTCTTCGGCCTCGGCCCGGCTCTTCGAGCCCTCGTAGAGCCCGACGGTAACGTCGCAGCCTGAATCCTTGAGGTTCAGCGCATGGGCGTGGCCCTGGCTGCCGTATCCAAGCACCGCGACCTTGCGGTCGGTGATCTCATTTCCTATGTCTCCTTCGCGATATACTCGCGCCATCTAATCTCCTCCGTTCCCAGGCCGGGCCATGGGGCCAAGCCGCATGATGTCTCTTTCTTCGCCTTCCAGCGAACCGAGCCAGGCTTCCATCTTCTCCGGCGCGCCCGAGGCCATGACTGTGCCGCCGTCCTCGTGAAACCCTATCCCGGCTCGCTCAGCGCCCTCGCGCCAGCCGTCACCGGCGGACCTGACGAGCGCGACCTCCATGCTCTCCTCGGCGGGCCACACTTCATCCACGTCCTCTAGCGAGGAGAGGAGGGCCGTGTAGCGGCGCGCCGTCTCCTCCGGGCAGTCGAGGCGCAGGGTGACGCGGGCCGCTTCGCGGGTGCCGTCAACGGTGACGCCGGTTATGGGGACGCGCTTGTTCTGAAGCGTCATCAAGAAGCGGTTGAGGGCGTATATGCCGCCGGCGAGACGTATCCCCAGCGTGGATGTGGCCCTCGCCGTACCGGCGGAGCTACGCGCCATCGTCTTCGATCATCTCGTGGACGCTCATGCCTGAGGGGATCATGGGGTACACGTTGGCCTCGGGGTCTATGTGGAAGTCGAGGATGGTGCATCCTTCGTGTCCCCGCGCCCACGCGATGGCCTCTTCGATGTCTCCACCCGGCTCCACCGTGCGTCCGGCGAGCCCGTAGGCCGACGCCATCTCCTCGTAGCGCGGCCCGGTGATGGGCGTCTGCGAGTAGCGGCGGTTGTGGAAGAACTGCTGCCACTGGCGCACCATCCCGAGGTATCCGTTGTTGAGGATGGCGACTTTTATGTTCAGGCCAAAGTCCCTGATGGTGGCGAGCTCCTGCAAGTTCATCTGAAAGCCGCCGTCCCCGGCCACGACCCACACCTCGTCGTCCGGGTAGGCGAACGCCACGCCCATCGCCGCCGGCAGGGCGAAGCCCATCGTCCCGAGGCCGCCCGAGGTGATGTGGCTGTTCTGCTTGGTGAACTCGAAGAACTGCGCGGCCCACATCTGGTGCTGGCCCACGTCCGTGACGAGCCGCACATCGCCTCCGGTGGCGTCCCTGATGGCGTCCATGATGCGGATGGGGCCGTACTCCTCGCGCGCTCCCTCGCGGCGCTGCTTCTCCGGCTCCTGGCTCTTTGCAATCTCCTCGCGCCATGCGCCGCAGCCGGACTCCGCCGGGGCGTTCTCCAGGTGGCCGAGGACGGTGCGCAGGGCGAGCTTCGCATCCGCTGCTATCCCCACCGTCGGTTCGATAACCTTGCCGAGCTCGGAGGGATCAACGTCTATGTGGATGAGCTTCGCGTTCGGGGCGAAGCGGTCGGCGGCGCCCGTTATTCTGTCGTCGAAGCGCATCCCGACGGCGAAGAGGAGGTCGGAACGATCTATGGCCCGGTTGACGCTCGCCATGCCGTGCATCCCCGGCCATCCCAGGTACAGTGGATGGTCGTCTGGGAAAGCACTGATCCCGAGCAGCGTCGTCACGACCGGGATGCCCGCTCGCTCCGCCAGCAGCCGCAGTTCCATCTCCGCCCCGGAGAGCGTGACGCCGTGCCCGGCAAGGATGATCGGACGCTTCGCGTTTCTCAGCAACATCGTCGCCCGCTCCAGCGCAGGGGAGACGAGCGGCGCATCGGCCTCCCTCAAGCGCCGGTAGCCGTTGTCGTTGCACGCGGCGAACATCACGTCCTTCGGCACGTCAACGAG
>JBPCLT010000278.1:0-9535 GCA_051003015.1 Rubrobacteraceae bacterium
GCATCCGAATGCCACGAACACCACCGCGAACAACGCCGGAATCACGAACCACCGGCCCGACGAACGGATCTCCTTCATGCCGTTTCCCCTTTCCCCGCTTCCCCTACGAAGTATCGTCCTTCTCCTGACGTGGCGCTACTCACTCGCTCTGGCTACAGGCTACAGGTTTCAGGCATCACCGGCGAAAGCCCTGCCGCGGATGTGGATCTGCTTCAGCGGAGTCCCCCAAATGCCTGCGCCCGTGGCGCCTCGTGCAGCTCATCGGACTTGCCCGCCCGCAGAACGGCGCTCTCCAGCGGATGGCCGACGACCTCCCGTACCTCCCGCGAGACGGCGAGCATCGCATCCAGGTCCACGCCGGTCCCGATGCCCATGAAATCCAGCATATGCACCAGGTCCTCGGTCGAGACGTTGCCGGTAGCGCCGGGCGCGAACGGACACCCACCAAGTCCTCCGACAGCCGAGTCGAACTCCGTGACGCCGGCCTGGAGCGCGGCGAGGACGTTGGCGAGCGCCATCCCGCGCGTGTTGTGCAGGTGCAGCCCGAACTTCACGTCAGGCAGACGCTCCGCGAGCCCGGACATGGTCTCATGCACCAGGCGCGGGTCCGCCACCCCGACCGTGTCCGCGACGGAGATGTGGCGCACGCCCATCGCACGGTATGCCTCGGCGACGTACAGCACGCGCTCGAACGGGACCCGACCCTCGAACGGGCAGCCGAGCGCGGTCGCCATCGAACCTGCGGCCTCCACACCGTTCTCGCGGGCGAGTGCGGCGACCGGCTCCATGCCCTTCAGCGCCTCTTCGGTGGCGCGGTTTGCGTTGGAGATGCTGTGGGAGTCGGTGACGGAGAGCATCAGCTCCCAGCCGTCGGCGTTCATCGGGACCGCCCGCTCCGCGCCGCGCAGGTTCGGGACGAGCACCGTATAGCGGACGCCGGGGGCGCGTTCGATGCGGGACATCACCTCCTCGGCATCGGCGAGTTGGGGTACGGCCTTTAGATGCACCACGGACGTAGCCTGGATCGCGGCTACGCCCGTTCTCGACAAAGCGTCTATTATCTCCACCTTGCGGTCGGTGGGGATGAAGTCGCCCTCCGCCTGGAACCCGTCACGCGGGCCGACCTCGTTTATCTCGACTTTCTCCGGCAGGTCTCTCCACTCGGACATCAGATCACCCCTTCCTCGCCCAGCCGGGCGATGTCTTTCTCGGATAGGCCGAGCGCGCCGTACACCTCTTCGTTGTGCTGCCCGAGCGTCGGGCCGGCGGTGCGCACGGAGCCGGCGGTCTTCGATAGCTTCGGGACCACGCCGGGCAACCGGATGCTCCCGAACTTCGGATGCTCGACCTCGACGATCATGCCCCGCGCCGCATACTGCGCATCCTCGAAGATCTCGGCGACGTTGTACACAGGCGAGACCGGCACCCCCGCCTCGTCGCACAAACTTTGTATCTCCTCGACGGTACGGCTCTCGAACCACTCCTCCACGATGGCGTTGACCTCCTCGCGGTGCGCGACCCGCGCCCGGTTGGTCGAGTAGCGCGGGTCTTCCAGCATGTCGGCCCGGTCCATCACCTCCGCCAGACGCCGGAACGTGCGATCCGTGCTCGTGGTGAGGACCATCCAGCGGTCGGGCTCGGCGGTGGCGAAGGTGCCAGCCGGGACGGAGGAGCCGAGCTGGTTTCCGGTGCGCTCGCGGACGGTGCCCAGGCGGTCGTACTGGGTGACGAGGTTCTCCATGAGGCGGAACATGGACTCGTAGAGGGCGACGTCCACCTCCTGGGCCTCGCCCCCGAACACGTCGCGGTGGTAGAGGGCGGTCATTGCGCCGAACGCGGCGAACAGCCCGGTGACGAAGTCGGTCAGTGAGATCTGGGGCAATATGGGCGGCCTGTCCGGATACCCGGTTATGTAGGCGAACCCGGAGAACGCTGTCGCCGGCGTCCCGAAGCCCGCCTTCTGGCGGTAAGGTCCCGTCTGCCCGTAGCCGCTGACGCGCACCACCACGATCTCCGGGTTTGCCTCCCGCAGCCGGTCCAGGCCGAGACCCCACCGGTCCATCGTGCCTGGCCTGAAGTTCTCAAGCAACACGTCCTGATCCGCGAGCAACCGCAGGAACAGCTCTTGTCCCTCTTCGTTTTTCAGGTCGAGGGTGACGGAACGCTTGTTGCGGGACATCGCGGCCCACACGAGGCTCTCGTCCCCATCGAAGGGTTCCAGGCCGCGCAGCGGATCTCCCGAGCGTGGCATCTCGACCTTGATCACATCGGCCCCAAAATCCGCGAGCAGCGAAGCCGCGAACGGCGCCGCATACACGGTCGCAATATCCAGAACACGCATCCCCGCCAGCGGACCTCGCACGTCTGCTGGTAGCGGAGGGCTGGCATTTCCTTCACTCATGCCGTCACCCCCGCGGGCGTCTCTCCCGCATACCCGAGGTCCCTCGACGCCCGTGAAGCCGCCTCACGCACGAGCGGGACGAACTTCCGGCGCTGCCTCGCCGGCAACCGAACCGAAGGCGCGCTCAACACCATCGCGCCCGCCACCCCGCCGTCGGCGCCGAAGATTGGGGCCGCGATGGCCGCGACGCCCGCGCTCCGCTCCCCGTCCGTCGCCGCCCAGCCCGCCGTTCGCACCTTCCCCAGCCGCTCGCGCAAAGCCTCTGTGTCGAACCCCCGTCTCTTCCCGAAATGGTCCGCGCTCGCCCGCGCCAGCGCGTCCCGCCGTTCCTGCGGCAGCCAGGCCAGAAGCACCTTCCCCGCCGCCCCGAGGTGCAACGGGATCGGCTCCCCGATCTCCACTATCGGCCGCAGGTTCTGCGCGCTCCGCACCAACTCGATGGCGACGCGCGCCTCCCGCCGCCGGATGTGCAGCTCGGCGTTCTCCCCCGTACATCCGCTCAACCACTCCAGATGAGGCAACACCTGACGCCTGACCTCCATCCCCTCAGCCACGCGACCACCCAAATGCAGAAGCGAGATCCCCAACCTGTACCGCCCCCCACTCTTCTCCAGCATCCCATGCTCCACCAACGCCCCCATCAACCGGTACACCGTCGGCAATGCAATGCTCGTGCGCCCCGCGACCTCCCGCGGGCTCAAGGCCACATCCCCCCGTGGAAAAGCCCGCAGAACAGCCATCGCCTTGTCCAGAACCCCCACCCCGGTCTCGACCCGATCCATCACGGCATTCCATTATGTGGATTGTTATTCATATATTGACGTAGAGCAACATAGCATTGTTGGGGTTAGTGGTCAACACGGCAACGCCTTCGTGAAGAACAGGACTGTCTCGTCGTCCACCGTCACCCGCTGACCATGCCGCGCGGGACGCATCGGCAGCGTTCCAAGCGAGTAGAGCGAATAGCGAGCAGGGAGCATAGGGTAGATAACCAATCACTACTCCCTGTTCGCTAACAGAAGGGAAATTATTCCAATGGCGGAACACTATGACGCTGTCGTGATCGGGGCAGGCCAGGGCGGCGTGCCCCTCGCGATGGCGATGGCGGGGGCCGGACGCAGAACCGCGCTCGTCGAGCGGGAGCACGTCGGCGGGACGTGCGTCAACGAAGGCTGCACCCCGACCAAGACGATGGTTGCCAGCGCGCGGACGGCGTACATTGATCGCCGCTCGGCGGACTACGGAGTCCAGGGCGGGCCGGTAAACGTGGATATGGTCAAGGTGCGCCAGCGCAAGCGGGACATCGTGGAGAGCTTCCGGGGCGGCAGCGAGCGGCGCATCGAGGACGCCGAGAACCTGGACCTGCTCGCTGGCGAGGCCAGGTTTACCGGCCCGAAAACGCTTGAGGTGAACCTGAACGGCGGCGGGATGACCGAGCTGACCGCCGAAAATACCTTCATCAACGTTGGGGCGCGGCCCGGGAGCGTGCCGGTCGAGGGGCTGGACGGCGTTCCGGTATTGAACTCTACCTCGATCATGGAACTGGACGAGGTCCCGGAGCATCTGCTGGTGCTAGGCGGCGGCTATGTGGGGCTCGAGTTCGCCCAGATGTTCCGCCGCTTCGGCAGCGAGGTGACGGTAGTGCAGCGCGGCAGGCAGTTGCTCTCGCGCGAGGATGGCGACGTGGCCGAGGCGGTAGCCGAAATACTGCGCGAGGATGGGATCGGGATCCTCCTCGAAACCAATTCTCGTCGCGTCGAACAGAATGATACCGGCAGCATCCAACTGACCGTGGACACACCGGATGGGGAGCGCGTGCTTTCCGGTTCGCACCTGCTGGTGGCGGCGGGACGTCCACCCAACACCAGCCTTCTCGACCTGGAGGCGGCGGGCGTGGCGACGAACGAGCGCGGCTTCATCGAGGTCAACGAACGGCTGGAGACGAGCGCGGAGGGCGTCTACGCTCTGGGCGACGTGAAGGGGGGACCGGCCTTCACCCACATCTCCTACGACGATTTCCGCGTCGTCAAGACGAACGTGCTCGAAGACGGCGATGCCTCCATCGCGGATCGTCCGGTCCCCTATACCGTGTTCACAGACCCGCAGCTTGGCCGGATCGGGCTGAGCGAGACGGAGGCCCGAGAGCAGGGCCGCGACGTCCGGGTGGCGAAGATGCCGATGAGCTACGTGGCCCGCGCGCTGGAGATAGGCGAGTCGAGGGGCATGATGAAAGCCGTGGTGGACGCCGGCAATGGCGAGATCTTGGGCTGCGCGATCCTCGGCATAGAAGGTGGTGAGGTCATGGCGATGATCCAGATAGCCATGATGGGCGGGGTGCCATATACAGCCCTCCGGGACGCCGTCTTCGCCCACCCAACACTCGCCGAGTCATTCAACACCCTCTTCTCGATGGTGGAATAAAAGGAGTCTCGATGAAAGCGGCAGCAGTCTATCCGGGCAGGCCGGACAGCATACACCTGGCGGATCTGCCGACGCCGAAGAAATGTTGAGGGTTGGCGTGGACGACACGGACAAGGAGATCAACGCCGCCGAGCACGGCGGCGCTCCGGATGACTACGACTTCTTCGTCACCGGCCACGAGCCTTTCGGTCGAGTGCTGGAGGTCGGCCCGAACGCGCCACCTTCGGCGGACCCTGCTTCGAACTATTCTCCGTCACCAAGAGGGCGAGGGTTGCCCATCGGAACTTAAATCACCGGCGTCTCACGGTAGTCGCCGAAGACTTCCTGCATGGCGGAGCTTATCTCCCCGACCGTCGCGTATGCCCGCACGGCCTCGATGATGGGGTACATGGTGTTCCCGTCGCCGCGACACGCTTCTTTCAGTTTCTCCAGACAACGCCGGACCTCTTCGTTATCGCGTCTTTGTTTTAATTCTTTGAGACGGTTCAACTGCCGTTCGGCTACTTCGGGAGGGATGCGGTGGGTCTCCACGTCCTTCTCGTCCTGAGGCTCGTGAATGTTGACGTTGACGATGTGGCGTTTGTTCTCCTCCAGCTCACGCTGGTAACGGGCTGAGGCATCGGAGATCTCCCGCATCGGGAAGCCGTCTTCGATGGCACGGATCATACCCCCCATATCGTCTATCTGGCGGAAATATTCGTACGCCTGCCGCTCCAGCTCGTCCGTCAAAGCCTCGACGAAGTACGAGCCCCCGAGCGGGTCTATCGTATTCGTCACCCCCGTCTCCAGCGCCGCTATCTGCTGCGTCCGAACCGCGATCCTTACCGTCTCTTCCGTCGGCAGGGCCAACGCTTCATCGAGAGAATTGGTGTGCAGGCTCTGCGTCCCACCGAGTATGGCGGCCAGCGCCTCGAAGGCGGTCCTCGCGACGTTGTTGTACGGCTCCTGGGCGGTAAGGGAGACGCCTGCGGTCTGGGTGTGGAAGCGCATGAGGAGCGACTTCTCGTCCTTCGCGCCGTACTTCTCCTTCATCACGGTGGCCCAGATGCGGCGGGCGGCTCGGAACTTGCAGATCTCCTCGAAGAAATCTATGTGCGAGTTGAAGAAGAACGAGAGGCGCGGCGCGAAGTCGTCCACGTCCAGCCCCGCCTCGATGCCGGCCTCCACGTAAGCGAACCCGTCCGCCAGGGTGAAGGCGAGTTCCTGGGCCGCCGTCGAGCCAGCCTCCCGGATGTGGTAGCCGCTGATCGAAACCGTGTTCCATTTCGGCATGTGCTCGGTGGCGTATACAACCATGTCGCGGAAGACGCGCATGGATGGCGCAGGCGGGAAGAGCCATTCTTTCTGGGCGATGTACTCCTTGAGGATGTCGTTCTGGTTGGTGCCGGCGAGTTGCTCCGGGGACACTCCTTGTTTCTCGGCGGCGACGACGTACATGGCGAGCAGCACCATCGCCGGGGCGTTTATGGTCATGGAGGTGGAGACTTCGTCCATCGGGATGCCGTCGAAGAGCATCTCCACGTCCTCCAACGAATCCACGGCTACGCCCTCCGTCCCGACCTCCCCGAGAGAGAGCGGTGAGTCCGAATCCAGGCCCATCAGGGTCGGCATGTCGAAGGCGACGGAGAGGCCGTTCTGACCATGGTTCAGGAGGTACTTGAATCGTTTGTTGGTCTCGGCGGGGTCTCCGTATCCGGCGAACTGCCGCACGGTCCAGAGCCGGCCGCGGTACATGTTCGGGTAGACGCCGCGGGTGTACGGGTACTCGCCGGGGTAGCCGAGCTTCTCGTCGTAGTCACCTTGCGCGTCGTCGGGGGTGTAAAGGGCTTTGATCTCCACTCCCGACATGGTCGAGAACTCGGCGTCGCGCTCGGCGGTCTTCTCGTACGCCTCTTCCCAGCGATCCTTCGCGCCTTTCCTGGTGTCCATGCGCGCTCCTCCCGTAGATCCTAATCCCTTGCCGGGACTGTAGCATAACCCTTCCGGGAAGCGGCTATCGAACCCCCGGCGGCGTCACCGGGGGTTCGAAGGATTCGGTGTTGCATCGAAGCTTGCCGCCGAGAGCTAGGCTGAAATGGGGAGCCTGCCCTCGCGGACCTTCGCGGGGAGGGAGTTCTTGATCTTGTCGAACTCCTTGACCTCCGCGTCTCCGATGAGCGTCGCCGCGATGCCGGTCTTGCCGGCCCTGGCGGTGCGTCCTATGCGGTGGATGTAGGTATCCGCGTCTTCGGGCAGGTCGTAGTTGATGACGTGCGAGACGTTCGGGATGTCGAGGCCGCGGGCCGCCACGTTGGTCGCCACGAGGATCCTGGTCCGCCCCCCGTCGAACGCCGCCAGCGCCTTCGTGCGCTGCGACTGGGTCTTCCCGCCGTGCAGCAGCCCTACTTTGTAACCGTGCCGATCCAGTTGCCGGTGGAGCTTGGTAGCCCCGTGCTTGGTCCTGCGGAAGACGAGCGCCAGAGGGTTCTCCTCGCCGTCTATGATGGTCCGCAGGGCGCTTGTCTTGTCACGGCCGTCAACGCGATAGTAGACCTGCTCGACGGTATCCACGGTCGGGGCGGCGGATTCGACCGAGAGCCAGCGGGGCGCGCGCATGTGGCGTTTGACGATGCTCCGGATCTCCTTCGGCATCGTGGCCGAGAAGAGGGCCGTCTGCCGCCCGTCCGGCGTGTGCGAGAGGATGCGCCCGACGTCCGGCGCGAAGCCCATGTCGAGCATCCGATCCGCCTCGTCCAGCACCAGATATTCCACCGAACCAAGCCGCAGCGTCCCGCGCTGGAGATGGTCGAGGATGCGCCCCGGCGTCCCGACGGCGACCCTGGTGGAGCGTCCGCGTAGAGCGTTGATCTGGGGCCTAATGGACGTGCCACCGCAGAGGACGACCGGATGGACCGGGTTGTAGCGGGAGAGGCTCTTCAACTCGGCCGCGGCCTGCGAGGCCAGCTCTCGCGTCGGCACGATCACGAGCGCCTGGATGCCCCGGACCTTCGGGTCCATAGCCTCGATCAGCGGTATCGAGAAGGCCGCCGTCTTGCCGCTCCCGGTCTGCGCGAGGCCGACGACATCCTCACCATCGAGTAGCGCGGGGATCGCCAGAGCCTGGATCGGGGTCGGTATCTCCCATCCCTGGTCACCGACGGCCTTGCGTACCCCGCCCGAGACGGGGAAATCCTCAAATGAGGCGTGGGTAGCCTCGGGTAGAGTCATCATAGTCATGTTCTGTAGTCCTTCCTCTATTCGCTTGTAGTCGCGCCACCATAAGGAGTAAACGTCTTGGGCGACCGCTCGATGAGAGGACAAGCACATGACACAAAAACGAGACGCCCTCTGAACATCCGGCGTCTCAAGAATCGTGGACGTATTTCTCTTTTACGTAGCGGAACGAGTATACCGTCCACGCCCCGTTATACAAACCGGCGGAGGAGCGAGCCGCCAGAAATGGCCGTCCGGTTCCGTGTCAGCCGACGACCGGCCGGGATTTCGTGACGCCGCCCGGCTCGTTCAGGGACTCGTTCAGCTCTCGCATGATGCCGCGGGAGATCACCAACCGCTGTATCTCGGAGGTGCCCTCGTAGATCTCCGTCACCCGTGCGTCCCGGTAATACCGCTCGACGGGATGGTCCTTCATGTACCCGCGCCCGCCGAGTACCTGGACGGCATCATCCGTAACCTCATTCGCCACCTCCGCAGCGTATAGCTTGGCGCGGGCTCCGGCCTCGGTGACGCGCATCCCCTCGTCCTTCATCCAGGCCGCCTCGTGGACGAGGAGGCGGGCAGCCCTGATCTTCGTCTGCATGTCCGCCAGCTTGAAGGCGATGGCCTGATGTTCGGCGATGGGTTTGCCGAAGGTGGTGCGTTCAGCCGCATAGCCGGCCGCGTACCGGAAGGCGGCCTCTGCGATGCCTATGGCCTGGGCGGCTATCCCGATCCTGCCCGGGTCAAGCGTCCCAAGCGCAACCCCGAGCCCCCTCCCCTCCTCACCGAGCCGGTTCTCTTCGGGGACGAAGACATTGTCCAGCAGCACATCGTCGGTGGTGGCGGAGATCACACCCATCTTCTCCGCGTGCTTCCCGAAGGTGATGCCCTCCGCATCCATCGGGACGATGAAGGCGGTCGGTCCCTCCGGGGCGCGGGCGAAGAGGATCATGGTTCCGGCGATCCGTCCGTTGGTGACCCATTGCTTGTGCCCGGAGACGCGGTATCCGCCATCCACCCGCTCCGCTTGCGTCTCGATGGCGGCGGCATCAGAGCCGGTATTCGGCTCGGTGAGGGCAAAGCTCCCGATCCTCTCCCCCCTCGCGAGCGGCGGCACCCAGCGGTCCTTCTGCTCCTCCGTGCCATACGCCAGGATCGGCAGCGTCCCGGCGCTGGTGTGGACCGCGAGCGTCACGCCCACGCCCGCGTCGGCGCGGCTGATCTCCTCTATCAGCAGGCAGTACGACAGGAAATCCACCTTCGCCCCACCGTACTCCTCCGGCACGCACAGACCCATGAAACCCTCGTCCGCCAGCTTCTCCAGCGTCTCGAAGGGTACACGGTCCTCCCGGTCCAGTTCCGCAGCGTGCGGAGCGACCTCCCGGTCAGCGAACTCCGCCGCCCGCTCCCGGCTCTCCTGTTGTTCCTTGCTGAGTTGAAAGTTCATACAATCCTCCAGGTGGTTTGAAACCTTCTGCCAATGTACAGCGGTTGTAAATCGCTATCAAATCATCAAGC
>JBPCLT010000279.1:0-4459 GCA_051003015.1 Rubrobacteraceae bacterium
GCGATGGTCCGTGCGTCGAGCGCATTTTCCAGGGCGGCGTCCACGCCCACGACGGCCGGGATGCCGGCGGCGCGGGCCATGATGGCGACGTGGGAGGTGCGTGAGCCGGCGGCGGTCACGAAGCCCAGGGCCATGCCCTTCGGGAGCCGGGCCGTCTCGGATGGGGATAGGGTCTCGGCCAGGATGACGGATGGCTCTTCGAGGCCGTCGAGGCTCTGGGGGCGGCCGGAGATCCAGGCCGCAATCTGGCGCGATACGTCCCGCACGTCCTCGGCCCGGGCCCTCATGTACTCGTCCTCCATCGCCGCGAACGTCTCCGCGAACTCCTCGCCAGATGCCAGCACGGCGGCCTCCGAGCTCGCCAGGCTGCGGACTCTCTCCTCCACGGCCTCAGCCAGCTCGGGGTCTCCGGCTAGCTCCGCGTGGGCTTCGAGGACGCCCGCCGCGTCTTCGCGGCCCTCTTCGCGCAGCCTGACGGCATCCCCTTTCAGGCGCTCCGCGACCCGCCCGGCTGCGGTATTGAAGACGGAGATCTCGCGCTCGACTTCGGGTTCCTCGATGCGCTCTCTGGAGGGAGAATCATCCACGGGGGCGAGGACGAAGACGGGGCCTATCGCCAGTCCGGGGGCGGCTGGGACGCCCGTGAGCTTCACGGTCCTACGCGGCCGTAGACGTCCTCCAGGCGGACGATGTCTTCCTCGTCAAACTCTCCGAAGGAGACCTCCAGTACCCTGACCGGCCTGTCGCCCTCGGCGGAGAGCCGGTGGACCGTCTCGCGGGGGATGAAGAGTTTTTCTTCCTGATCCGGATAGAGGACCGTCTCCCCAAGCTCCACTTTCGCGCCGGGGTCGAGGACGACCCAAAGTTCGTCGCGCTGGTGATGGTACTGGCGTGAGAGGATGCCACCGGGGGCGACGGTGATGATCTTGACCGTGCAGGGGAGGTTGTGGGTGTACTGCTCGAACCTGCCCCACGGTTTGTCCACTTTGACCGAAGGCGGCCGGTAGTCCAAGCTCATCACCCCCTTTATCGGAAGAATTGGTAGTTTATACGTCAGGATCTCCGAAGGCTACGAGCCCTCCCCTGCGACGTACGCAGCGAGTGCGTCAGCCGCCTCCTCCTCGTCCGGCCCCTCGGCGATTACTCGCACCGCGTCCCCGCGTCCCGCGCCGAGCCGCATCACGCCCATCGGGCTCTTCGCGTTGACGGTGGTCCCGTCCTTCTCCAGCTTCATCTCGGAGCTGAACTGCTTGGCCCGCTGCACCAGGAGCGCAGCCGGACGGGCGTGCAGCTTCTCGTGACCCACAACCGCATCCCGCTCGACCACAAGACCTCCCCGAAACTAACGAACTACACCAACGACGACAATATTACCCCGGAAGACCGTCGCCGCGCTCGCTACCACGCTCGCATCGGGATTGCCGCCGTACCTGGATCCAACCGATCGGCGATTCAGCCTGGCATCCAGGCTGCGGATGACCGAGGGTTGGTTCGTTTATTAAGCGGCATGGGTAGGAAAAGCGCTTCATGGCGTGTCCGGCGGCAAAAGCTAGAGCGCTGAGATGCTGACGAGAAGCGAAGGAGGAGCTTGTGCCCAGGGTCGAGGTGGATGGAGTCGGGTCGTTCGACGTGGAGGAAGGGAAGCGGCTGGTCCTTGCGATAGAGGAGGACGCGGGGGTGGACATCCTGCACCGTTGCGGCGCCTTCGCCCGTTGCACCACCTGCCGCATCGAGTACCTCGAAGGGGAGCCGGATCGGATGACCCGGGCGGAACTGGACGTTCTTCAGAGCCGGGACCTGCTCGGACAGGTGCGTCTCTCGTGCCAGGCCGTCTGCGACCACGACGTGAAGGTCAGGCCGCTGATGACCGTCACCTCCACCGGCCTCGACGGCGCCGGGCCGAAGCCGGAGGCAGAGATCACACCTCCCCCCGAGTGGGTAGACAAACCAGCCTGACGCCCGGCGCGCCGGCGCGGGACGCCGGGGCGTTCAGGGCCAGATCCTGAGCACGCCGTCGGACCTCCCCGCCGCCACCTGTGCGCGTCCTTCCCAGTTCGTGGCGGAGGCGAGGTTCGTGACGAGCGTACCGCCTATCGGAAGCGTCCACGCCACCCTGGCCCCGTCTTCCTCGTGGCGGATAGCGCCGAGGCCGGTGTAGGACTCGTCGGGGACCAGAAGCTCCCAGCGGCCGTCGCCGTCGAAGTCTCCGGCGCGGGCGGCGTCGAGGTTGCGGGTGTAGATGCGGTGCGAGGTGTACCCTGGCCGGGCGGCGGCGAGCCGGAGCTCTCCCTCATCAAGGTTCGGCTCGTAAAACTCTATCCTGGGTCCGAAGTGCGGGGTGCGGGTGACCGCGATCTCCGTCTCCCCGCCCGGCCCGAAGGGACCGGCCGCCAGCACGTGCCGCCACTTCTGAGGAGCCCCGATGAAGGGCCCCGCCGCCACGAGAGAGCCGTCCGGGTCGTAGACGGAGACCCTGCTCCCCTCCGCCGCTGTGCTCTCCGTAACGGCCAGAAGGTCGTCGCCGTTCAGCTTTGACCACAGCGGCGCCACCGTCTCGAACACCCCTCCGGATGCCGGACGGATACGACCGCTGACCCGGTATCCCTCGTCTGCGGGCCGGAGCAGTGTCATGGCCTCAGCCTCCAGCCCGTCGCCCAGCACGCCATGCTCGTAGCGGGCCGTCGGCTTCGAGAGCGCCGCCACCGCTCCGTCCGCGCTACGCGCGAGGCGCGCGTCCGGCAGCGCCACGACCCCGGGGATCCGCTCGCCCCCGGCCAGGACACCTCCGCCCCGTGTGATCCCGAGCAGATTTCCCCCGGCGGAAGCGGGGCCGGGGTGGGTGAGCGCTGACAGCTCGCGGTCGTCCGCCACGACCAGTTCCAGTTCGCCGTCCTTCGCCTCGACGAGCGGAGGCGCTCCGGGCGGGAGCCGTTCTGGGACGATGGGCTGAGGAGATATCTCTCCAGACCCCTCCAGCCGGAACGCCCGTACCCGGCCGTCTTCCAGGGAGACCACCCAGGCCGTGCCGTCCCCCAACGGCACCCCGACCACCCATACCGGTACGCCGCCAAGCCGGACGTCGACCGGGTTCGAGCCGGGGAGTCCTCCCGTCCCGTCCACGCCCCTGTTGCTCGATGGCTGCCAGTAGGTGTAGCCGTGGACCGGGGCCGGCTCCCGCTCCATCGAAGCCACCGCGGTCGTTTCCTCAGTGGTCCCGGGGCGGAAAAGCCTGGTAGTTTGAGACTCCTCGCTCGCCTCTGGCGAGGGGGTATCGGGCGCCTCGGATGTTTCTCCGCAACCGGAGATCCAAAAGGCGAGGAAAAAGGCGAAGACCAGAATCCGCCAGGTCTTCGGCAACGTCTATGAACCCTTCGAGGTACGAACTTTCCCGTCGGCGCCGCGGGCGACGACGAAGAGGAGGTCGGAGATCCGGTTGACGACCCGGAAGGCGTGGGGATGATCCCCGGCGTACCCGGCGGCGACGAGGCTTCGCTCGGCGCGCCGCACGACGGAGCGGGCCACGTCCAACAGCGCCCCGAGTTGGCTCTCCCCCGGCACGACGAACTCGCGCGGTATCTCCACGCGCTCGCGCCACTCCGCCAGGGCATCGTCCACGAACCGCAGGTCATCCTCGCCGACGGCGTTCGCCTCCTTCGGCATCGCTACGTCGCCCATGACCCGGTAGAGGAGGCGTTGTATCTCCAGCAGCAGCGTCCCCATCTCCCCGTCTCCCGCCTCGGCGCGGGCGAGACCCAGGAAGGAGCTGGCCTCGTCCACGTCGCCTAAAACCGTTATGCGCGGGTCGTGTTTATCCATGCGGCCCGAGCCGAGCAGGGTCGTGGTCCCGTCGTCGCCGCGTCCCGTGGAGACCGGCGGGTTGGTATCTTCGCTCATTCTTTCTCCGTTTCGGATGTCAGAGGTCGGCCTCCGGCACGGTAGCCCGGAACGTGCTGGCGCGCAAGGGCCGGGACGGGCAAGCGTCCGGCACGATTGTGCTGATGGTAGTAACATGCCTCTGGTGGAGAAAGGTGGATAGGTGGGCAGGCGTGTACGGGACGAGAAGCGCGGCGGGCGGGACGGCGTCCGGGGGCGCTCGTTGAGCCGCCGAGAGTTCTTGCGGGTCGGGGGAGCGAGTTTAGCGGGGGCGGCGCTTCTCGGGGGTGGCTTGGCAGGCTGTGGCGGGGGAGGGTCGGGGTCGGGAGACCTCGTCTTCTCGATGGGACCCGACACCACCGGGAACCTGCAGGAGCTGGTAAAGAAGTTCAACGACCAGAACAAGGGCAATTTCCAGGCAAAATACAGGGTCATGCCCGCTGATAGCGGACAGTATTTCGAGCAGCTCCGTACCCAGTTTCAGGCTGGTGGCGGCATTGACGTTATAGGGGGGAGATGTGATCTGGCCTGCCCAGTTCGCGGCCAACGGCTGGGTTGCTGACGTCTCGGATCGCTTCCCCGAGTC
>JBPCLT010000280.1:0-6616 GCA_051003015.1 Rubrobacteraceae bacterium
GCGACGATCTACTCAAGGCTTCGGACAGGCAGATGCAGAAGATCCGTGGCGACGACATCGCCATGATCTTCCAGGACCCGATGACGAGCCTCAACCCCGTCTTCACCGTGGGGAACCAGATCTCCGAAGCCGTCCGCATCCACCAGAATGTCTCCAGGAGCGAGGCCAAAGACAGGGCCGTGCAGGCGCTACGGGACGTGGGCATCCCCAAACCCGAGGAGCGGGCGCGCGACTATCCGCACCAGTTCTCCGGTGGGATGCGCCAGCGAGCCATGATCGCGATGGGCCTCGCCTGCAACCCGAAGGTGCTCATCGCTGACGAGCCCACGACGGCGCTCGACGTAACGATACAGGCCCAGATCCTGGAGCTCATGGTGGACCTCCAGGAGAAGTACGGCACGGCTATCGTGATGATCACGCACGACCTCGGCGTCGTCGCCCAGCTCGTGGACAAGGTGATGGTGATGTACGCTGGCCGCGCCGTGGAGCAGAGTACCACCGATCAGGTCTTCTACGACCCCCTGATGCCGTATTCGTGGTCGCTTCTGAGGAGCCTGCCGCGTCTGGATACCGCCGGGGAGATCCGGCTCCTCCCGATCAAGGGCCAGCCTCCGAGCCTGATCTTCCTCCCCGAGGGCTGCAACTTCAGCCCCCGCTGCCCGTTCGTCAAGGACGAGTGCCACACCACGGACCCGTCCCTGGAGGAGAAAAAGTCCGGCCACGCCGCCGCCTGCATCCTCTCCGTCGAGGAGATAGAGGAGCGCAAACGGAAGGCCGACGAGGAGCTCGGCATCGAAGGAGAGATGAGCGCGTGAGCGAACGCGGCGAGAGCGCCAACGGGCAGACCAACGGCAGGGACGCGGTCTCCGGCGAGAACTTGCTGGAGGCTCGGGGCCTGAAGATGCACTTCCCGATAAGGTCCGGCGTACTCAGGCGCACGGTCGGCCACGTCAAGGCGGTTGACGGGGTGGACCTGACGGTGAGGAAGGGAGAGACGCTAGGGCTGGTGGGTGAGTCGGGGTGCGGCAAGAGCACGCTGGCGCGTCTGATCCTACGCCTCATCGAGCCGACGGCGGGTGAGGTCCGCTTCGAAGGCGAGGATATCCTCGGCTTCGACCGCAAGCAGATGCTCGCCGTCCGAAGGAACATGCAGATAGTCTTCCAGGACCCGTACGCGAGCCTGAACCCCCGCATGGCTGTCGGCAACATCATCTCCGAGCCGCTGAAGACGCACAAAATAGAGGGTGACCACAAGAAGCGGGTTCGAGAGCTACTCGAGATAGTGGGCCTCTCCCCGGAGCACTACAATCGCTATCCGCACGAGTTCTCCGGCGGCCAGCGTCAGAGGATCGGGGTGGCGAGGGCGATAGCTTTGAACCCGAAGCTCATAATATGCGACGAGCCAGTCTCCGCGCTGGACGTTTCGATCCAGGCTCAGGTCGTCAACCTCCTCGAAGACCTGCAAAAAGAGTTCGACCTGACATACGTGTTCATTGCCCACGACCTCTCGGTCGTCAAGCACATCTCCGACCGGGTGGCGGTGATGTATCTGGGCAGGGTCGTGGAGATAGCGGAACGCAGCGGCCTATACAACGAGCCGCGTCACCCGTACACGGGCTCGCTGCTCTCGGCAATCCCGATCCCGGACCCCGAGAAGGAGCGCGAACGCCAGCGCGTCGTGCTGACCGGTGACGTTCCCTCACCGGCGAACCCGCCCTCCGGGTGTACTTTCCACACCCGCTGCCCGCGGGCCCAGGATTACTGCAAGGAGAACGTCCCCAGCCTGGAACCGCAAGAGAGCGAAGCTCACCTCGCCTCCTGCTTTTTCCCCGTTGAGAAGGGTCAGAAGATAGGGGAAGTTGCGGGGAGCGCGCCTTACCGGGCCGGCGAGTAGCCTCGGCGTCCCGGATCTCCCTCGCGTCACTCGCTCCTCCTTCGCGGCCAAGCCGTGGCCGGACGCAGGTCCGGATGCGCCACTCCCAGCGCCCCGAGTTCCTTGATGGCTCTTCGGGCCCCGCCCTCCTGTCTCGAGCCGTTTAAAGGCGCTCACCAATCCTTGATGTTCTTGGCCTCGTACATGGCGGAGTCGGCTTCGCGCAGCAGGTCCTCGGGTCTATCGCGGGGTGTGGAACTGAGGGAGATCCCGATGCTGGCCGCGACGGATACCTCCTCGCCGGCGAGCATGATGGGCGCGGCAAGCTCCTCCGCTATGCGCCCGGCTACACGGGCAGCCTCGGCTTCGTCGGAGACGTCCCCGAGCAGGACGGTGAACTCGTCTCCCCCGAGGCGGGCGGCCGTGTCGCCGAGCCGCACGCTCGCTCGCAGGCGTTCGGCCACCGCGCGGAGGAGCAGGTCTCCCGCCTCGTGGCCCAGAGAGTCGTTGATGCGCTTGAAACCGTCGAGGTCCAGGAAGAGCACCGCGACGGCGTCGTCCCGCCGATCCGTGCGGGCCAAGGCCTGGCGGAGCCGGTCCAGGAACAGAGCCCGGTTGGGCAGACCCGTGAGACCGTCGTGGAAAGCCAGGTGCTCCAGGCGTTCTTCGAGTGCCTTGCGCGCGGTGATGTCCTCCACCGTGCCCTCCAGGCCCGTGAGTTCGCCGCTGGCGTCACGCAGGGCGCGGGCGCTGGTCGAGATCCAGATCTTCGCCCCGTCCCTGCGGTAGACTTGCGCCTCGAAGCCGGAGACGGCACCGTCACGTTGCATGACGCGGGCGAGGTCCGCCTGGCGGTCGGAGTCCACGTAGAGCCGTCCGGCGTCGGGGATGGCCGCAACCATCTCCTCGGAAGATACGTAGCCGTACATCCGCGCCATCGCGGGGTTGACGGTCAGCAGGCGGCCATCCACGGAAGTCTGGAAGATACCCTCCACGGCGTTCTCGAAGATCGAACGGTACTTCTCTTCGGCTACCCGCAGGGCCGCCTCCGACCGCTTGCGCTCGGTTATGTCGCGGGCGATGACGACCAGCCTGAGCGGCTCGTCGTGTCCCCGGAGCGGTTTGATCCCGATCTCCAGGTCCACGCGCCGTCCACTCTTTTGGAGGATGACGGTCTCGACGCGATCCTCCATCCTTTGGCCGCCGAGACGTCCGCGCAGTTTCTCACGCGACTCGTCTCGCCTCTCCGCCGGGATCAGCTCGAAGAGCGAAGGCAGATTTGCCAGTTCCTCGACGCTGTGGCCGCTGATCCGGCTGAAAGCCTCGTTGGCGTAGACGATGCGTTCCCCTTCGGTGACGACGAATCCCTCGCCCATCGTGCTCAGGGCTTCGAGCAGTGTTTCATACAATTCCACCCTCTGCCTCTGATCGGGGGGAGAGGAGGTCCGGGAGTCGTGCTCCTTCGATCGCTCATGCTCGAAGATCTCGTTCTCGAATCTCATCTGATCCAGTTATCGGCAACGGGCTCGTATTTCTTTAGCGTTACCGGGTGGCGCGCTCGACAGCATCCCAGGGCGGGGCGATGGTCCCTGGCTGCCGGGCTCGGGTAGTGGGACTCAGATAGTAAAATCATCGGCATGTGGAAGAGTACCGCGACGAAGTCCGACTGGCGTCTCTCCTTGACGCGGGTTCTGGCGATGGTGCTCGTTCTGCTCGCGACCGCGCTGGGGGCTTTCCTTTTCGGGCGGTCGCAGAGCCCGGCGGATATCGGAGGCGAGGATCGGGAGAGCCTGCAACTCTACGCCGAGGCGCTGGACGTGGTCCGCGAAGAATACGTGGATAAGGAGGCCGTTGACCCGGATAAACAGACCAACGCGGCTATCGAGGGGATGCTCGACAGTCTTGGCGATGACGGGCACACGCGCTTCCTCACGCCGGAGGAGGTCAAGAGCAACCGGGAAGGATTGTCCGGGACGTACATCGGGGTCGGGATACGCCTCGAAGACAAAGCCTCGGATGTTGTGGTGGCCTCCCCGATAGAAGGCTCTCCCGCCGCGGAGGCTGGTGTGAGATCCGGAGACGTCGTGATCGCCGTGAACGGCAAGAGCGTGCGCGAGGAGGACACCTCGGAGGTCGTCGAGAGGATCAAAGGCGAAGCGGGCACCGAGGTGGAACTGACGGTTCGCCGGGGCGATGAGGATCGCGATTTCACCCTGGAGCGCACCCAGATAGACTCCCCGGTCGCCTCTTGGGCGAGGATAGCCGGTAGTGACGTGGCCCTCGTCCAGCTCACCTCCTTCACCGACGACAGCGCGGAGGAACTCGATAAAGCGTTCGAGGAGGCCAGGGACGCCGGGGCCAGGCGCTTCGTTCTCGATCTCCGCGACAACCCTGGTGGGAGGTTGGATCAGGCGGTGGAGATATCTGGCGCTTTTCTGAAACCGGGCAGCGTCGTGTATATCCGCGAGGAGGCCGACGGGAAGCGAGAGAAGGTCGAAGTGGAAGACGGCGCCGATCCCACGAACGCCCCGGTTGCGGTTCTGGTGAACGGCGAGACGGCTTCGAGCGCGGAGATCCTGGCCGGCGCCCTGCGGGACAACGGCCGGGCGACGGTCGTCGGCACGACTACCTACGGGACCGGGACTGTCCTCTCGGAGTTCACCCTGAGCGACGGCTCGGCGCTGCTGCTCGGCGTGGCTGAGTGGCTCACCCCGAACGGGGACTTCATTCGCGAGACGGGTATAG
Source organism: Rubrobacteraceae bacterium (assembly GCA_051003015.1). Classification (GTDB taxonomy): domain Bacteria; phylum Actinomycetota; class Rubrobacteria; order Rubrobacterales; family Rubrobacteraceae; genus JACDGB01. Next base: position 4,619 of record JBPCLT010000280.1, read on the forward strand.
ACCCGGACGTGAGGGTCGAGCTTGAAGAGGACGAAGAGCCGCTCACCCCGAGCGAAGTCCGCGAGATGTCCAGGGAGAAGGCGCTGGAGCGCGACGCCCAGCTCGCACGCGCCCTGCGCGAGCTGCGAGAGTAACAAGACCTCGCGCCGGGTACGATGTCTTCGCCGGGCGAACTGACACCGCGAGGACGGAGGAATCATGGATCTGACGCGCCGCATTATGCACGGAGCTCTCGGTGGGGCTGGGGGCACGCTGGCGCTTACCGCTCTGCGTCAGGCTTTCACCTGGATGGGTCTGGTCCACACTACCGCTCCGGAGCAAGTCGTGGACCGGCTGGAAGAACTCGGTGGGCTGGAGGACGCATCGCCAGGGGCGAAGCGCGCCCTGACCGTCGTTGCCCACTTCGCCTACGGCGTGGGCCTGGGGGCTGCCCTCGCGCTCCTGCGACGGGAGCGGGGCGACGCGAAGACGGAGGCCGCCGTGGGCTCGGCTTTAGGGTTACTCGCCTGGGGGGCCGGATGGTCGAGCTGGCTCCCGCTCCTGGGCGTTCACTCCCCGCCCTGGAGACAGCAAACCCCAAAGGTGCTGTTGCCGGTCCTGGATCACGCGGTGTTCGGCGCGGTATGGGGGCTGATCTACAGGGCCTCGCGCCGGGTTTGAACGGAAGAAGTCGTACCTGCCGGTCCAGGTTATGCGTTAATATGAAGTGACGGACATGAACCACAAGCCTTCATGATTAGAGGGAGGTACACACCTTGGGCATAGCGATAGTTTCCCTGATAGTCCTATTGATAGTCGCCGTCGTCGCCATCCCGATCCTGGCTCGCGTGCTTGGCGAGGCCGCGAGCCGGAACCCGAACGAGACGGAAGGCGAAGAGAATGCCGAAGGAGACCGGAGCCAGCAGTCCGGTCCCAACAGGGATTAGAGAAGCCGTTAGCGGTCAGCTATCAGCCGTCAACTACCTGGAGTAGATCCCGCTTGCCAGCGGCATGACCGCACGGGCAACGCATTACGGACGAGGGTCCGCGAGAAGCCTGCAAAAAGCTGAAAGCTGACTGCTGAAGGCTGAAAGCGCTGGATTAGCCGCAGGCTAATCCAGCAAGTCGCGCAGAGACGCGGCGTGGGGGCTGCTCTTTATCTTGGCGAGCGCGGTGAGTTGTATCTGGCGGATGCGCTCGCGGGTCACGTCGAAGCGCTCGCCGACCTCTTCTAGAGTTTTCGGCTGTCCTCCGGTGAGGCCGAAGCGGTACTCCAGGACCATCCGCTCGCGTTCGGGGAGGCCGCCCAGGGCTTCCTTCATGCGTGACTTCAGGAGCGATGACCTCGCCAGGTCGTGCGGGGTCTCGGAATCCTCGTCCGCGATGAAGTCACCAAGCTCCGAGGAGTGGTCCTCCCCGACCGGGGTCTCCAGGGATATGGAGCGGCGGGAGACGCGCTTGATGCGCGCTATCTCCTCGGCGTCGGTCTCCATGATGTGGCCGACCTCTTCGTCGGAGGGGTCGCGGTTCAACTCGGAGGCCAGGGTGCGCTGCACCCTGTAGTATTTGTTGATCTTCTCGACCATGTGGACAGGAACCCGGATCGTGCGTCCCTTGTCCGCGATAGCCCTCGTGACGGCCTGGCGGATCCACCACGTCGCGTATGTGGAGAACTTGAAGCCCTTGCGGTAGTTGAACTTCTCCACCGCCCGCATCAGGCCGATGTTGCCCTCCTGGATCAGGTCCAAAAGAGAGACGCCCCGGCCTGCGTACTTCTTGGCGATGGAGACCACGAGCCGCAAATTCGCCCGTGTGAGGTGGGCTCTCGCCCGCCGGTCGCCACCTTCGATGCGGCGGGCCAGATAGACTTCCTGCGCTTTGGTGAGGAGTGGCGTCTTGCCGATCTCATCCAGATACATCTGGACGGCGTCACCGGTGTAACGGGTGCGGAGGTCGCTTTCCAGGACTTCTTCCACGAGCCGGGCGTCCTCCTCTTCGGCCACGGTGTCGGTGAGGAAC
>JBPCLT010000281.1:0-11096 GCA_051003015.1 Rubrobacteraceae bacterium
GGCTGAGTGCGGTGTCCTTGCCGACCTTGGTCGCCAGGAAGCGGAACGAACCGCTCGTGTTGATGGTCGCGCCGATGACGTCGTCGCCCTCGCGCTTGGTGACGGGGATGGACTCGCCCGTGATCATGGCCTCGTCCACCGCCGACTCGCCCGCGAGCACCAACCCGTCCACCGGGATCTTCTCCCCCGGCCGGACCACGACCTCGTCGCCGTACGTCACTTCCTCCACGGGAACGTCGAGCTCCTCACCGCCCCGGATCACGCGCGCGGTCTTCGCCCTGAGGCCCGCGAGCTTCTTTATAGCCTCATTGGTCCGGCCCTTGGCCCGTGCTTCAAGGAGCCTGCCGAGCAGGATCAGGGTGATGATAACCGCCGAGGTGTCGAAATACACGTCGGCTCGCCCACCGAGCAGCCTCGGCGCGAGCGTCGCCACCGCACTGTAGATGTAAGCCGCGCTGGTGCCCATGACCACCAGGGTGTTCATGTTGGCCGTGCCGTGCTTGAGGGCGCCCCAGGCGCCCTTGTAGAAGCGCGATCCCGCCCAGAACTGCACGGGCGTGGCCAGCGCGAGCAGCCCGAGGTTCAGCCACCCCATCGGGATGGGAGTCATGAAACCGAGCATGTGCGGCAGGCTCCCGACCAGGATCAGGGCCGTCAGGATCGCCGCCCCGATCAGGTTCGTCTTGAGCTTCTCGTACTCCCGCTCGTGGATCTCCTCCGTCGCCTTGTCGTCCTGCGCCTCGACCAGGCCGTAGCCCGCGTCCTCCACCGCGAAGACGAGGTCCTCGGGCTCGACACCCTCCTCGTACTCCACCGTCGCCTTCTCGTTGGCGAGGTTCACGTTCGCGTCCTTCACACCCTCCACGCCCTCGAGCGCGCGCTCCACGTGGACAACGCAGGAGGCGCAGGTCATCCCCGTAACCCCGAAGGTCGCGTTATTCTTTTCGGCCTGCTTCTCCAACCCGCAGCTCCTCTCTTCTTATAATTTAGTATACCCCCGTACCCTATAACACCATCCGGATGGTGTCAAGGCGGCTCTGGCGGACCAGACCCTTTTGCCTACCCGAGCCCCCCACCACCAATCCAGCCAATCGCCGCAGGGCGCTTGACTTGCATTGGAAAGGTTATAGTATCGAACTATATTAGTTGTGTATTCGAACCAATGGAGGAGCAGCACTGAAGCCTGAATCGGTAACGAGCGCGGACCTGGAGTTGCAGGAGCGGATGATCGCCCTGGTCCGGGCGTTCGGTTTGCACAAGCCGGACGAGACACCGTGCGGCAAGCCGGTCTCGGTGGCCGAGGCGCACGCCCTAATGGAGCTTTTGCGCGAGGACGGGCCGCTGGTGCAGAAGGAGCTCGCGGCGAGGCTGAGGCTGGAGAAGAGCACGGTGAGCCGGCTTGTTGGGCTGCTGGAGATGCGCGGGTGGGTCGGGCGCTGCCGCAGCGCGCGGGACGGGCGGGCCTTCGAGGTGAGCCTGACGGAGGCGGGCCGGAAGGCGGCGGCGGAGATCGCCGGGGCGCGCAGGGCCAGGTTCGCCCGCGTGTTGGAGGCGATACCGGAGGAAGAGAGGGCGTCGGTGCTGGGGGCGATGAAGACGCTGGAAGAGGCCATGAACGAGGGCCGCGAACGAGGAAGGATCCCATGACGGGCAACACGCGAAGGACGTTGGCGTTGGTGGGGGGTGCCGTGATGGTGGCGTCCGTGGCGGTGCTGGGAACGCTCTACGCCACGGGGGCGTTCGCCTTCCAGGAGAACCAGGAAGATGTGCGGCGGCAGCAAGTCGCCGAGAAGGGTTCCGGGGTGATGCCCTTCGATCTGGAGGCGACCACCCACGTCTATGAGAAGACCGAGAACGGCGGGGTGCAGAAGGTCGTCGCCGACGACCCCGACGACGCCGGGAACGTCGCTGCCATAAGGGAGCACCTGCGGGAAGAGGCCGACGCCTTCGGGCGGGGCGAGTTCTCCGACCCCGCCTCCATCCACGGCAGGGACATGCCGGGGTTGGCTGAGCTTGAGGCCGGCGCCGGGCGCGTCGAGGTCTCCTACGAGGATCTGCCCGACGGGGCTCAGATCGTCCTGGAGAGCGAGGATCCCGAGCTGGTCGCGGCCGTGCACGAGTGGTTCGACGCCCAGATCTCCGACCACGGCGACGACGCCACGGAGGCCGTCGGCCAGGGGGAGGGCATGGACGCCTCCGAGCACGAGGAACACCACTAGGCGGTCCGCCTTGTAGACTCCCTAGATGACCGTTGCGGTCCTGCTCTTTGTCGCTGCCGGATCTTCCGGATCAGGTTAGCCTGCCGCAACGCTGAGCAGAACCCAAACGCTCCTGCGCGAACGCCAGGAACTCCCTGGCTGCGATGGGCCGGTAGCGCTCCGCCGACCACATGAGTGCGATGGTGCGCTCGACGGATAAGCCGGCCAGCTCGAGGACCACCACAGAAGTGCCTGCATCGTCGGCTATCGAGCGGGGAACGACGGCGATCCCCAGTCCCTGCGCCACCAGCGCTACCGCCGTGCTCACCTCGTCAGTCTCGAACGCGACGCGGGGAGAGAAGCCACAAGCAGCACTCGCCCGCACCACCAGCTTGCGGTTCACCGAGCCTCGTTTGCGGAACACGAATGGCTCATGTTCCAGTTCCGCTAGCCGCACCTGCCGCCGGGTCGTGAGCGCGTGATGTGCAGGCACCATCAGGACCAGGTCCTCTGTGAACAGCGTCCTGGTTACTACCTCCGGCGGGAGATCGACGCCAGTCTGCACCGCCAGGGCCAAATCCACTTGCCCCGACCCGAGCCGTTCGACGAGTTCCTCCGTAATGTCTTCGCGAAGGATGATCTCGATGCCGGGATGCAGGGCGTGAAACTCCGCGAGCAGCCCGGGGAGGTCGATCCCGCCCAACGCCTGGGCCGGTATGGTCCCGATGACGACCCTCCCTCGTAATAACCCCGCGAATTCCTGCATCTCCGTTTGCGCATTCTCCACCTCGCCCAGGATGCGCTCCGCCCACCTCAGAAAAGCTTCTCCCGCCGCGGTCAGGCGCACACGTCGACCACTCCGATCAAAGAGCTCTACCCCAAACTCTTGCTCGAGGCTGCGGATCTGCTGGGAAAGAGCAGGCTGGGTAATGAACAACTCCTCCGCGGCGCGCCCGAAATGGAGTCGCCGGGCCAACGTGACGAAGTATCGGATCTGCCGAAGCTCCACGCTTTTATCTTTCTATGATAAGCACTATTTATCGTAACGATAACATTCGTGTCTTGGACTTATCAAGAGACAGAGACGATACTCCGATCAAGTCAGGAGAATCATGGCAAAGAGCGTTGAGAGGAGAGCGCGATGTTCGTCAAAGCGGCGTTGATTCTGCTGACCTGGTTGGCCGCGTTCCTCATCGTGATGGGACTCTTTGTGTTCTTCGGCGAGCAGTTGCGGTTGCTGCCGCTACCGCTGCGCGTGCTCGTGCTCACCGGGGTGCTGGTTATTCTCATGAGTCAGGTGGTCATGCCGGGCCTCAACCGCATGTTCGCCTCCTCTCTCAGTCGCGGCGAGCGAAACCCCGGAAAAGAGGCGCGGCGTCGGTGACGTAGAAGTGTAAGTTCCCTAGTTCGCAACGTGGACATCGCGAATGGCAAGCAAAGCATCTACGAAGCTACCCAAAGGAGATGGTGACTGCTATGAATCTCGTCCTGTGGATGCTACAATTCTTGCTCGGCCTATACTTCTTCTCCACCGGCATTGTCCATTTCACCGTACCCTCCGGCCTACCTGCGCCGATGGCCTGGATGTATGACTTGCCGCCCGGTCTGCATTACTTCAGTGGAACTGCTGAAATCCTGGCCAACTTAGGGCTGATCCTTCCCGGCCTGACGCGAATTCAGACGCGCCTGACCCCACTGGCGGCGCTGGGGTTGGTACTCGTCATGCTGGGGGCAGCGGTCTGGCATTTCTCGCGCGCTGAGTATCAGAATATCGTTCTGAACCTGATCCTGGCCGGGGTCGCGACCTTTGTGGCCTATGGCCGATGGCGACTGAGACCGCTCACGGCCACGGGCAGTTCTTAGCTATGGCTGATGCTCATGCTGGACGTCCTCCGCGTCTATGAGTGAGGCAGTGGGCATGATCTGAGTCTTGCGGCTACGCTGGGTTGCGAGAAAGGAAGGGTGTGGAAACGATCGAACTTCGGCCCCTCGGGATGGTACGTAACGGGGTTACGGAGACCATAAGGGAGAGCTGGGAAGATGTGATCTCGGAGATCGTGGTGCGCGACGATCTCGCCGGTGTTCTCGACGGACTCGAAGGGTTTTCTCATGTACTCGTGATCTTCTGGATGCACCAGGCGCGCCCGGCAGATGGGGTCAGGGCGCGGCCTCGCGGGCGCCCGGATATGCCTCGGGTCGGGTTGCTGGCCATCCGAACCCCTCACCGCCCCAACCCCATCGGTCTCACAGCAGCGGAAGTGATGGGCACCGCCACGCGAAAACTCAGGGTCAGGGGTCTCGACGCCATCGACGGGACGCCGATCCTCGATATAAAGCCCTATATGCCCGGCCTGGACCGGCGAGACGGCGTCAGGGTTCCGGAATGGGTGGATCTTCTCTGAGGTCGGGCTAGATGTTAGGTCCCAGGGCACGCGATGACAAAGATTGAGTATTCGTTCCGGCCCGCAACCGGGGCAGACGCTTCAAAGGTAGCCGCGCTCGTCAACGCCGCTTACGGCCACTACGTCGAGCGCATCGGGATGCTGCCGCGCCCGATGACTGACGACTATGCAGAGGTCATCGCCAACCAGCGGGTAACCGTCGTCGAGAGCCACGGAACAATTGTGGGGGTGATCGTCCTCACCGTTAACGACGAAGGATTCCTTATCGACAACGTCGCCATCGATCCCTCCCATCGCGGGAAGGGCGTTGGGAAAGCCCTCCTTGAGTTCGCGGAAGCCGAAGCCCGGCACGCAGGGTTCGATTCCATTTATCTATACACGCACGAGAAGATGACGGAGAATCTGGCGATTTACTCGCGGATCGGATACGCCGAGTACGATCGACGCTCTCAGGGAGAGTTTTCTCTGGTCTACATGAGGAAGCACCTTGGATGAGATCGCCGTCAAAGCCCCTCAGGGTGCCACATGGGTTTCTTCGCGGGTGGGGGTCCTGCTGATCGGAGCATTCATCGCGCGATCACACGCGAGAGCGACGTAAGTCGACTCTGGGCAAACCGCCCAACAATACGGTGCAGCGGACGTTAGCATATCCTGCTCGAATTGTTCGAAAGGAAAGCCGGCAGAAGCCGAGCTAATTCACCAGATACGCCATAGCGCCGGACGCGCCTGCCGCCACCGGAGCCTCGTGTACAGGGCGGTCCTTCGACTACCGCAGTGCAGCCGGCGTGCCAGGGCGACGTTGCGCGGGTAACTGTGGCTCAGCACCGTGGCGGGGTCCGAGAGCGCCCCATCGAAGGCGCGGGGTCCACGCCCCGATCTCCCGCGCGCGTTCGCGGGCGGCCCGTTCCAGGTCGAAGCGCCTCAGTAGCTCATCGGCGACCTCCGGACGGGGACGGTCTCCCAGGGCCATACAGGACCTTGCCACCTCCGTCTCGTCGAGATCGGGGCGAAGCTCCGTGACGGCGTAGGCGAAAGTGAGCGCCTCCAGCGCCTCGATCTGCAAGAGTGTCCCTTCGAGGTCGAAGAGCACGGCCCGTATCATGCGTCTTCGGCGTCGGCTGACACCCCTCCCGCAGGGAGGCGCGTCTTCTTCTGCGTGTCTCTCATAACACCCCGCGGTTCGGCCGCCTCGGAGGCGGCGCCGGTCGCTCGGGGAGGCTCGCCCGGATCCCTCCCGAGATCCACCTCTCCAGCTCGTCGGCTTTCCGTCTTAGCCGCTCGGCCCTCGTCTGGAGCTTCTGGCCCAGTACCGCCTCATCGCAAACAGCGCAGTCCGGGCAGACCGCGCCCACCCGGCGGCCGTCCTTGTCGTTGGCCGCCAGGACCCGTTCCCCGTTCTGCACGGCGAACGGCCGCTCGCAGAGCACGCAGGGATCCCACAGGCAGATCGTGCCGACGCTCCTTCCTGCCACGATGGTCATCTCGGCGGTCCTCGTCATGGTCTCGCTCATCGCTGTCGTCCCTCCCGCGTCGTTTGCCAACCGTTGGTCTCCGTGCCCCGTCGGGCGTGCCTGCGCGATGGCGCCGGGCGAAGACCGCCGGGGCGTGCGGCGACGGTCGGGGCGCGGGACGCCGCGGCCGGAACCCGGGCGGTCCCCGTCTGGTCCCCGAGCAGAAGAGCGGCGACCAGCGCGCTCGCGAGCGCGAGCCCGGCGGCAATCACCATCACCAGCCGGAAACTGGCGACGAAAGATGCGGCGACGGCCTCCTCTACCCGGGCCGCCGTCGTCCTATCTACGCCCTCGGGCGGTCGGGCCGTCCCGAGGTTGGCCTCTTGTCCCTCAAGGGCCGCGCGCTCGCCGGCGGAGAGGGGCAGGTCCGCGGTTCGGGCGTCCAGCTGCGAGGAGAACCCCGAGAGCATGACGGCGCCGAAGGCGGCGACCGCGAGTAGCCCCGCAGTCCGGGCCACGGCGTTGTTCACGCCCGACGCCAGCCCGGCGTGGTTCCCCTCCACCGAGTCCAGGGCCGCGGCAGTCAGGGGCGCGATGGCGAGCGCCATGCCGAACCCCTGCAAGACCATAGCGGGCACGAACGCCTCCCAGTGGGGCGTGCCCTCGGCACCCGGCACGGCGAAGAGCAGGAAGCCCGCCGCAGTCGCCAGCGACGCCGCCACGAGCGGCGCCCGGACCCCGAGGGCGGCGACGATTCTCCCCGCGAAGCGACCGAGCGCCAGCGCGAACCCCACGAACGGCAGGAAAACGAGACCCGCGACGGCGGCGGAATGGCCGTGAACCTGCACCAGCAAGAACGGGACGAAGTACAGGGCTGCGGTAAGGCCCATGTAGAACAACAGCGTGTAGAGGCTCGCACCGTCGAACCGCCTCGACCCGAACAGCGAAAGCGGCACCATCGGCCGCCGTCCGCGTCCCTCGACGGCCAGGAACGAGAGCAACCCTACTACACCCACGCCGAAGGCGGCGAGCGCCAGCGGGTCTCCGGGACCCGCTTCTGGTGCCCGGATCAGTCCGTAGACCACCCCGCCGAGCCCCAGCGTGGCGAGGGCGGCGCCCGCGAGGTCCAGACGGCCCCCGGCGGGGTCGCGACTCTCGGGGACGTGTTTCATGAAGACCAGGAGCACGAGCGCGGCCACCGGCGGGTTGATCAGGAACGCCGCGCGCCAGGAGGCGTGCTCGACCAGGAGGCCGCCGAGCACCGGGCCGACGGCCATCGCCAGACCGCTCAGGGCCGCCCACGCCCCGATCGCCTTCGTCCGTCGCCCCTCCTCGAAGGAGGCCCCGAGGATGGCGAGGGCTCCAGGGATCATCAGTGCCCCGCCCGCCCCCTAACCGCCCGCGCGGCGACGAGCTGCCACGGCCCGAACGCGAAGGCGGACCACACTGAGGCCAGACCGAACAACGCCACGCCAGCGGCGAAGACGCGCCGCCGCCCGAAGTGGTCCCCCAGAGACCCACCGACGAGCAGGAAGGCAGCCACGACCAGCGCGTAGGAGCCGTAGACCCACTGGATCTGCGAGGCGGTCGCCCCCAGGTCCGCCTGGATAGCGGGGAGTGCCACGTTGAGCGCGGTGCTGTCGAGGAAGGCCATCCCCGAGCCGGCGGCAGCGGCGATCACCCAGGGCTCGTCGGATCGTCCGCACGGCGCGCAGGGGCGCGCCCCCCGGACGACCCCCTCGTCGCAGGGCGTGGCCGCAAAGCTCACCGCCGGGTGTCCACCACCGGAGCGATCGCTCTCGCGTGCCGCCTCACGCCAGGCGACCCATCAGAGGGAGCGACTCGTCCAGCCACCCGTGCCCGGCGGACCGCCTGCTATCCCCGTCCTCCGGCGGGAGGCCGGGATGGGCGTGCGGGTGAGCGCCGTGGCGGTCCAGCATCCAGAGCTGGGGCACTATCTCGGCCACCAGGGCTCCGTCATCGAAGACGCGGACCATGGAGCTCTCGGAGACGACCACGGCCACCGCCCCCGTGGTCTTCGTGATCGAGGCCGCCGCCATGTGGCGCCCGCCGAGGCCGAGCGGCACCTTCAGGTCGTGCGAGACGGCGTCCATGTAGCGCGTGGCCGAGACGAAGATCCCCGAGCCGGAGACCACGAAGGCCCCGTCGAGCTGGGCGAGCTCCTTTACGGTCTCGCGGGCGTCGGGGCCGAACACGCCCCGCGCGCTCTCCGGATGGGGAGCGAGGGGGTCAAGGATGAGGGGTCGCGAGCGCCGCATCACCTCTTCCGAGTCCCCCACGACGAAGAGGGTGCCGATCTTGCGCCCCTCCCTGCCCTCGCGCGCTATCTCGACGGCGAGAACGACCACGGCCTCCAGGACCTTTGCGTCGACGCCCCGCGCGTCCGAGCAGATCTCCTCCAGCATCTCCGCGTGCAGGTGCATCCTAGCCCCCTACCTCTCCGCCCCGGATACCGACCGGCTCCGGCGCTCCTCTCTCCACCTCGTGGCGCATCTCGATCTCCGGCACGCCCTTGACCATCGCCATCACCGGGCGGAGGCGGTCACTCGACAGCTCGATGGCCCGCCCGACGGCTTTCTCGTCCAACCCCCTGCCCAGCACCCGGTAGAGGACCTCTCCGCGCTCGTAGACCTTCGGGCGCCCCTTCGCCGCGTAATCGCAAGCCTCCACAGCGAGGCCGGAAACGCCCTGGCGCTTCTTGCGCAGGACGGCGAACACGTCCATCGCCGTGCAGCCCGCGAGCGCGGCGAGCACGAGGCGCATCGGCTGCGCGCCGGCCCCGCCACCGTACTCGGCCTGCGGGTCGAGGTCCACCTGTTGCCCGCCCGTCTCCCCGGCGAAGCGCATCCCCTCCAGGAGCGTAACCGAGGCGGTCTCCGGCGTCCGTCGACCGTTCTTCGCGCCGCCCGTCTCTCCGATGTCCTTCACTTTTCTCCTCTCCGGCAGTCCCCTCCGCGGCGCTCAGGCCCCTGCGGGGACCACCTTGAAGTTCAGCATCATCCCCTGGTCCTCGTGCTCCAGGACGTGGCAGTGAAAGAGGTAGGTCTGCTCCCCGTCGTGGTCGTGGGAGAAGTCTATGGCGACCCGTACGGTCTCCCCGGGCCACACCGTGACGGTATCCTTGCGCCCGAGGTCGGTGGCTACCCTGCCTGCCCCGTCAACCGCGAGCCGGCGCACCTGCTCGGGGCTGCCCCTCCGCTCCAGGACGCGCTGATCGAAACCGTGGACGTGCATGGGATGGGGCATGCTCTTCTCGTCGTTGCGATACTCCCAGATCTCGAGCGCCTCCCTCTCGACCACGACCGGGTACTCCTCGATGTCGTAGGTGAGGCCGTTTATGAGCCAACGCATTCCGCCCGCGCCCATGTCCGCCGAGAGCGCGACGATCCTGGTCGGCGCCCCTTCAACGTCCACGAGCTCCGGCTCGGAGAGGGTGCCCGGCACGGACCCCGATGCGGTGCGGCCATCCCCGTTGACGTTCAGGCGGAGCACGTAGAACTCGTCGCCGTCGCCGAGGCGGGCGGGCCCCATGTGATGGTCCACGCCCTCGTCCATCTCGTGCTCGTCGTGCATGGGGTCGAAGCGCAGGCTCTTGAGCGCCATCACCTCTCCGTCCGCGAGGCCGCCGAGGTCCACGAGCACATCCGCCCGCTCGCCGGGGGAGAGGAACAGCTCCGCGACGGCGCGGGGCTCCTCCAGCAGGCCGCCGTCAGTGCCGGCCAACCAGAAGGGCAGTAGGTCCCCGCCGCCGTCGGCGAAAGCCAGCCGGTAAGTGCGGCCGTTCGAGGCGTTCAGGAGCCGGAAACGGTAGGTCCTGCGCACCACGTCGAGGAAGGGGGTGGGCGCGAGGTTCACCAGGATCGTGTCGCCGGTTACGCCCATGAAGCGGGCCATCTCGTCGGGCTCGTAGACCAGGCCGCCGTCGTCGTCGAAGGTCCGGTCCTGGATGATGAGCGGTATCTCCGTCTCCCCGAACCTCAGGTCCAGGGCCTCGCGCAGCCGGTCGTCGCCTTCGTCCTCGACGAGGAAGAGGCCGGCGAGCCCGCGATAGGTCTGGAGGGCGGTGCTTCCGTGGGCGTGCGGATGGTACCAGTAGGTCGAGGCCGCGTCGTCCACGGAGAACTCGTAGCGGTAGGCGCCGCCGGGGTAGACGTGCCTCGTAGGGTGGCCGTCCATCTCCCAGGGCACGCCGAGGCCGTGCCAGTGGATCGTGGTGTCCGCGTCGAGCTCGTTGAGGAACCCAGCGGAGAAGCGCGAGCCCCGCCTCACCCTGAACGTGGGATTGGTGTAGCTCCTACCGTCGCTTTCGGCCTCGTAGACCCACATCCCCGTCCGTCTGCCGGGGAGGACCTCCACCTCCTCCCTCCGGGCGACGACCCTCACGGGCGCGTCCTCGCCGTCAACCTGTCGTCGCGCATGGTCGAGGTTGCCCGGGCCCGCTCGAGGGGGTGTCCGAACGTCGAGTACTTGGTCGCCGACGCAAACTCCTGGGCGTTCCCGGAACAACGCTTCGGATGCGTGGCCTCCATCACGACCCTGCACCACCTGGCCCACGCGCCCACGCTCCGCAAGATGGGGGGCGCCCTTCGGCCCGGCGGGACGCTCCTCGTGCTCGACCTTTTCCGGGCGCGGAGCGCCGCCGACTACATCGTGGGCGCCGCGGGCTTCCCGGCCGGCAAGGCGATCAGGCTGGCGAAGACCGGCGCCCTGTCGGCTGGTGGATCGCCGGAGCTGCGGCGGGCGTGGGAGGAGCACGGCGAGACTGACGCCTACCCGACCCTCGCCGAGGTGCGCGAGGCCTGCAAGGAGAAGTTACCAGGGGCGAAGGTGCGCAGGCACCTGCTCTGGCGCTACTCCGTGGTCTGGCTAAAGCCGGCTCGGTAGGAACATGGTGCCAAGCTCGACGACGAGGCGCGGGGAAGAAAAGGGGCCGGGTCCCCCTCCAGGCTCCCGACCCCGTAACCCGTGGGCAGTTTAAGGTCTTACCCCGGACCGGGCTCTGCAGCCCTCGCTACAGTGGGCGA
>JBPCLT010000282.1:0-6955 GCA_051003015.1 Rubrobacteraceae bacterium
CAAGGCGGCCCGGGCCGTAGGAAGAGCGAACGCCACGAACCGGCTGCCGGTCGTGGTTCCTTGTCATCGGGTGATCGGGGCTGACGGATCTCTCACCGGTTTCGCCGGAGGTACCCACCTCAAGACCCGGCTACTCGAACACGAGGCCCGGGCGCTCACGGGTAGCAGCCCGATCCCGGCAGGACGTTCGTGAGCCTGGAGATGCGCTCTGAGTGTGAGCGCTGCAACACAGCTCTCGCGGACGAAGGCGTCGCCTTTATCTGCAGCTACGAATGTACCTTCTGCGAGGGCTGCACGGTCGAGCTGGAGCATGCCTGCCCGAACTGCGACGGTGAACTGGTGGCGCGTCCCAAACGGTTGGCGAGAAGGACGGCGTCATAGCGCGGAGATCGGTGCGGCTTCGACCCGAGGCGGAAGGAGCGGTGAGAGTATGAGGCCCGGAGACCTGGGAGCCCTGACCTTGCTAGGGGCGCTGTGGGGCGGTTCTTTCCTTTTCATCAGCGTGGCCGTCCCGGCTCTGGGACCAGCGCTGTTGGTGGAGCTCCGGGTCCTGTTAGCGGCCGTGGCTCTTGGTCTCTGCGCGGTCGCTGCAGGCCGTCTCCCGGCGCTCCGGTCGCGGTGGAAGGAGTTCTTGTTCCTCGGGGGCCTGAATGCCGCCGCCCCCTTTATGCTTATAGCCATATCGCAGCTGAACCTGACGGCTTCGCTCGCTGCCATCATGAACTCGACCACGCCGCTCTTCGCCGCAGTGGTTGCCGCCGCGTGGATAGGCGAGGAGTTGACGACGAGGAAAATTTTCGGGCTATTGCTCGGCGTCGTCGGGGTCGCGGTGCTGGTGGGCTTGGATCCCGTACCCCTGAATGGGGTCGTGCTGCTGTCGGTAGGGGCCTCGCTCCTGGCCGCTCTCTGTTACGCCCTGGGCGGCGTCTACGCCAAACGGACGTTCCCGGGCGTACCGCCCTTGGCTATGGGCATCGGCCAGCAAGTGACCGCGGCGGCGATCCTGCTACCCTTAGCCGCCGCTAACCTTCCCGGAGAGCCGCCCTCGCTTGCGGTCGTGCTCTCCGTGCTTGGATTGGCCCTGCTCTCGACGGCGGTCGCCTACCTGCTCTACTTCCGCCTCAGGGCCAGCGTCGGGCCTACGAAAACCCTGACCGTGACGTTCCTGGTGCCGGTCTTCGGCGTGCTATTCGGCGTCTTGCTTCTGGGCGATCCCGTAGGGATTGGGACCCTCGCCGGCATGGGTATCATCCTCTCTAGCGTTGCGCTGGTCACGGGGATTAGTTTGGGAAGATCTAAGGAGAAGGGAACATGAAGAGGACGTGGTGCGAGAGGGACTTTCGGAGCGTCGGGATGTTCGGCGACCTCCCGTCGGGAGGGTGGCGCCGGATACGGGCCTTGTGGGTCTTCGCGTCCGTGCCGTTTTTCAAGGCTTTCGAGGGGGAGGCGAAAGCGACGCGGCTAGCGTGGGTAGAGGATCATCTGTGTGCAGCGGAAGAGCGCTAGCTTCTTGCCCGATTCCTCATCTGTTACGGTCGCGTCCCACACCTGCGTCGTACGGCCACCGTGGGCGAGGGTGGCCTCACAACCGAGCACACCCTCGTGCTTGGTGCCGAGGAAGTTGCTCTTGAGTTCGACGGTGGTGAAGCCTTCGGCGCCATCGGGCAGGTTCACGAAGCAGCCGTAGCCGCAGGAGGTGTCGGCGAGCGCGATTATCGTGGCGGCGTGCAGGTAGCCGTTCGGGGCGAGGAGCTCTTCTCGCAGTTCGAGCTGGCTCGTGAGTCGCCCTTGTTCCGCCTCCAGAATCTCGACCCCGATCAGGCCCGGCAGCGTCCCGGTTCCGCGTTCGTTTAACTCCTCCGGCAGCGACATCGGTAAGTACCTCCCGCGCTGGTACAGGTGTCCGCCAATTCTCCCAGATACCGCGCCCGGCAGCTTCGAGGCTTCTCAAGCGACGCTTTCGTTGCGGTCGCGGTAGTCCTTTCGGCTCAGCGCGAAGTATGGGGTCTCGGGCTGAGCCGGCACTGTCTCGCCGGCGTATCTCATCCCGAGCATCTCGATCACCTTGATCGAGGCGACGTTCTGAGGTTCGACCCCGGCCACGACCCGCTCTAACCCAACCTCCTCGAAGGCGTAGTGTAAGCAGGCCCGGGACGCCTCGGTCGCGAGCCCTCGCCCCCACCATTCCGGCGACAGCTCGTACGCGAGCTCGATCTCTCCGGTATTCTCCAGGGAACGGAAACCGCATAGACCCAAGAGCTTCTCCTCGTCGCTGCGCAAACGGATCCCGAAAAACCCCAGACCCTTCTCCGCGAACTCCCGCACGCTCTGCGCGAAGATACTCTCGATCTGCGCCATAGACACTGGCTCGTCGTCCCACAGGTAGCGTCGCACCAGGGGATCATTCGAGATGCGATGCAAAGCGTCCAGATCGGCCTCCGAGAGCGGACGCAATACGAGGCGCTCGGTTTCGAGTGCGATAGCCTGGCTCACAAACACCTCCGGTCGTCTTCGACTCTTATCGCACGCCCATCCTTGCTACGCGGGAGAGAAGGCCACGGTGAGCATCAGCAGCGTCAGCAGAGCCGAGCCGGTGATCGCCAAAGTACGGGGCCAGTTGTAGAGGATCAACTCCCGGATCACCACCTCCTGCTTGCCCCCCTTCTCCAGCCGGGCGTGGCGCGGGATCTCCAATGCCACGGTCACGAACAGACCCACGAGCGCGCACGCCACGTTCGCCAGCGCCAAGGACAGCGGCACCGACTCGGGCCGGAGGAAGACGAGCGCGATGGGCAAGAGGAAGCTGGCGAAGCCGGGGACGATGACGGGCAGCGGTATCCGGCTGCTGTAGAACTTGTGGTAGGCGATGTACTCCTTTTCTCCGACTTTGCCGAACAGGGGGTAGACGACGATCTGGGCGAACCAGATCCCGCCGGTGACGTAGAAGATGACGGCCATCCAAATCAACAAGAACCAGTGAGAGAAGTCCATCTTTTTCTCCTTTCGATCAGCTTACGGGACGATGTTCTTATTCTCGGCAGATGCGGTATTCGTCGCCCTGCGATGGATCAAATCTGCTGTCGCTACGTCTTCCACCGCCAACCCGAGCGACTTGAACAGGGTGATCTCTTCCGGCGACTCCCGGCCAGGCTTCGCCCCGACCACGACCTCCCCGATCTCGGCGAAGGCCTCCCCGGCAGCGATGACATCGCCGGATTCCTTGAAGGCGGCCTCGCGTGAATCTACGTAGACGCGCGCCCGACGCAACACCTCGTCGTCGAGTTCTCGCCAGTCCGGCCGGGGTGCGCCCACGGCGTTGACGTGGGCTCCCGGCGACAGCCACTCCCCGGAGAGCACCGGCGTCTTTGAAGTCGTCGCTACTACCACAACGTCGGCGCCCCTCACCGCCTCCTCAGCCGAAGCCGTGGCGCGGACATCGAACCGCCGGGCAAAGTCCGCGGCGTGGCGCGGGCTCCAGACACGTACCTCTTCGAACCCGCGGACGAGCCTCAGCGCCTCCAGGTGGCTGCGCGCCTGCACCCCGGAGCCGATTATCGCCAGCACCGACGCATCCGGCCGGGCGAGGTAATTCGTTGCGACCGCCGACACGGCGGCGGTGCGTACCTCGGTTATAAGCCGCCCGTCCATGCTGACGAGCGGCTCGCCGGTCTCGGGTTTGAAGAGCAGGATAGTCGCGTGGTGTGTGGGGACGCCCTGGTTCTGCGGATAGAAAGTTACGAGCTTGGCGCCCAGAGCGCCACCGGCGTAGGCGGGCATGAGGGCGAAGAAGCCCTCATGATCGGCGACGGGGACTATCGTGCGCACCGGCTGCACCACCTTGTCGCTCGAAAAGTCGGCGAGCGCGCGCTCCATCGCGGGGATCACGTCCTTCATGTGCAGCAGGCGGTCAACGGCCGCTTCGTCCAGGTTCATCATATCTGCGTCTCCTCGGTTGTTCTTCCGATCTCAGCGTTTACCGGACACGCTCTTGTCGTGATCGACTATCCGCTCGACCCACTGCGCCCTCCACTCTGGAACCTCGAACGGCTCGACGAAGTACCATCTGTCTCGCCACATCTTCCCGTCGCGCAGCTCGAGGATTAGCACCACGTCGAATACCTGCCCGCCGCCGTAGTCTGCGACCCCCTCGACAACCCACAGTCCCTCCTTGACCAGCACTCGGCGCAACTGGATAGACGGCGGCGAGGTGGGGTAGGCCTCCTGGAACGCCCGCATGTTCTCCCTGCCGCGGAAGCGCTCCCCGGACTGGGGCATCTCCATCACGTAGTCTTGGTACCGCACGTTGTATTCCTCTTCGGGGCTGAGGTTGGATAACAGCTCCGTAAGGAAGCGGTGTGCCTCCTGCTCGTCCATAGCTTCGAGGTTAGGGACTTGCTTTTCGTTCTTCTTGTTCATGACTGTTTCTTCTCCTTGGTGTAGTGGATCGTCTGGGCGACGATCTTGCCGTCCTCGATCAGGTACGAGTCGGCGCCGTCTCTTATCTTGACGTTGGCATCCTCGTAGGCCCACTCCAGGAACCCCATCCTTCCTTCGACGACCTTGTTGATGTACTGGAACGAGCCGCCGCGCGCTATCTCCCCGCCGATCATCTCCGCCGACCCCATCCCCACCAGCTCCCTGACCCTTTCGTGGCCGCAGAATATGCCCCGGCTCGTGAGGATCAGGCAGTCCTCGGAGAAATTGCGCCACATCTCCTCTTCATCCTTCCATTCGTTGGAGAGCTTCAGGTGCTGGTCGAGCACTTCTTGAGCCGTCCGGTTATTCAACTGCCCCATCTCGTTCCTCCTTATCTTTACTTGGGTCGGCACATATGGACCGGGACCTCGTTTTTCAGGTGCTTCAGATCTTCAGGGGTAGAGGCGCGACCCAGAACGGCGTTCTAGGTGGAGCCGGTCTCCTCCGAGTGCCTCTGGGTCGTCATGACTCCTAGCTGCCGCATCATGCCGAGGTCATCCCTGACCGCCCAATGCTCGGCCACCTTGCCGTCTGCAACCCGGAACCAATGCACCTGCTGGGCGGCGAAACGCTCGCCCGTCGGCGAGATGCCCCAGAGCTCGCCCTCGTGCGTGCCGCTGCACGTGCCTCGTACCGCCACCGTGTCCCCGTTCGCAACGGCGTCCTCGATGTCGAAACGGTGGTCGGGAAAGACGGCGAAGAGCCAGTTCATCACGTGCTTGACCGCCGCGATGCCGTGCTGGTGTTCGGGGCTGGCAGCGTGGTTGAGGTAGTCGGGCGACACTAGCTCGTCGATGTTGGCGAGGTCGTGGTCGTTCCAACACTCCTCGATGTACCGGTGCACCACGGCCTCGTTCTCTTCAGCAGACATCCTCGCTCCTTCCTTCGAGTTCATGTAACAATAACATCATATTCCCCTGAAGGAATCCGATGTCAACCCAGAGTTCTTCCGAGAACCCTATCTCTAAACAGCTGGTGAATAACCTTAGTTTGCGGCCCATGATAAAAACCTGAGTCCTGGGCCGAGGTTGGGTATCCGTCGATCGTTCCACTCAATCCTCCTTATCTTTACTTCGAGGCCGGCGCGTGTGTACCGGGATCTCGTTCTTCAGGTACTCCAACTCTTCGGGGGTGGAGGCGCGACCCAGAACGGCGTTCCGGTGCGGGTGGCGTCCGAAGCGCGCTATCACGTCGCGGTGCCCCCTGGCCTGCCCGAGCGAGAACTCGTACATCGGCTTGAGGTGGGCCGGTGCAAGATCCAATTGTTCTTCGGCGCAGCGAACGGCCAGATCCATCCGCTCCAGGTGGTCGGGACCTTCGGCGTGGCCGAGGGGCATCATGAAGAACAGCTGCTCGGCGACTTCCATGTCGCGGTCCATCCCGGCCTCGATGCCCTCTCGGGCGAGCCGCAGGGCGGCGGGATCCTGGGCGTAGGCCATAGGTGTTCCCTTGTAGATGCTGCGGGAGAACTGGTCGAGGACGATGATGAGCGCGAGCTGCCCGCGCGGCGTCTCCGCCCAGGAGTCGAGTTCACTCCGGCGCGCTTGCTCCAGCACTTCGCCGAACCGGTCGGTGATATCCTGCTCTACCTCCGATCCGCCCGCGAACCACCGCAGCCACTGCTCCCGGTAGGTCCCGGCGTCGGCTTCATGGATGCTGGGCGGGAACCAGTACGACAGTATTTCCTGTTCATCGGGCGCTTCCCGTGCCGGTCGGTTTCTTGTTCCCTTCACTACCGATCCTCCTTCGATGATTGGTGTCCTTTCGGTTGAGCTACGACTACGTTTCCGTTAGCCATTTCGGGTCCCGCATCCTGGTCCTGGCGCAGCTCGAGTAGCACCTCGGCCAGCTCCTCCGGCGCCGTGAGCATCGCGTCGTGCCCGGTTGCAAGCTCGTGGTAGCGCCAGCCAGGTGCTACCCGCAGGCGCGCGGCGAACGGGGCGAAGCTGGGTACGAGCGGTCCAGCGGTGCAGTGAACGTAGGTGCGGGGCAAGGCAGCCGCCGCGGGGTTGGTGAGACGCACCGGCTGCTCGAAGGTCCGTAGCGGCTGTGGGGTGAGCTGGTCGGCCAGCCAGCGGGCCTGCTCCTCGTCCGTGACGCCCAGCGCTTGCGGCGGTGGTGGCGGCACGCGCCAGCCGTCGCCCTGCGCCTGTGCCCCCTGCCGGTAAGAGTCGCGGCGTTCCGGCCGCAGCAGTTCGAACAGCGCCTGCTCGTCCTCGGGGACGAAGGCGTCGAGAAAGACCAGGCGCGCGAGGCGGTCGGGTGCTTGTTCCGCGACCCCGGCGATGACCATCCCGCCGTAGCTGTGGCCTACCCGGATCACCCCGGTCAGATCCTTGCCCGTCAAGACATCCACCACGTCCCGCGCGTGAGTTTCCAGGTCGATCCGTGGATCGAGGAGGTGCGCGTGCTCTCCCAGTCCGGCCAGCGTGGGCGTGTAAACCTGGTGGCCGGCCGCGCGCAGCATCGGGGCGACGCG
>JBPCLT010000283.1:0-12166 GCA_051003015.1 Rubrobacteraceae bacterium
TGCGGTTGATGACCATCGGGATCTGGATCTCCGGCCTGACCTGAATCCCTTCTTTCAGGCAACGCGCCGCCGCCGTCAGGATGGCGCCCGCCTGACACTCGACTATCTCCGGCGCCACCACGAAGAGGCGCGCGCCGCGGTGGCCGAGCATGGGGTTCGTCTCCGCCCGGGCGACGCTCCGGTGCCTGACCTCCTCGAAAGCGAGTTCCATAAACCCCGCCACGCGAGCCGTCTCGATGTCGCTGCGGGGCAGGAATTCGTTGGGCACGGGGTCGAAGAGCCGTATGGTGGCCGGCTTGCCCTCAAGCAGCCGGAAGATGGTCTCCGCGCCCTCCTCCATGACCGGGCGCAGGGAGTCGAGCGACTTCTGGCGCTCCTCGGGGGTCTGGGCCAGAAGCAACGCGGTGAAGGCCGTGCGGCGCTCCTCCGGGCTGAGCATGTAGTGCTCGGTGCGCGCGAGGCCGACGCCCTCGGCGCCTAGAGCGAGGGCGACCTTCAGATCTTCCTCGGACTCCGTGTTGCAGCGGATCTGGACGCCCTTGTGCTCCCGCGCCCAGCCGAGCAATTGCCGGAATTTCTCGTAGAGTCGCTCGCCGTCCTCGTCCACCTCTTCCCCGGCCATCCTGGCCTTGATGGGCGACGGGACCACCGGCATCGAGCCCATGAAGACCTCGCCCGTGGTGCCGCTGATGGAGATGACTTCGCCAGGGGTTATCGTCTCGCTTCCGATGCGCACCACCCCGCGATGCTCGTCTATATCCACGCTCTCGGCCCCCACCACGGCGGCCTTGCCCATGCCGCGGGCCACGATGGCGGCATGCGAGACCACGCCGCCGCGGGCGGTCAGGACGCCGAGGGCGCTGTGCAGTCCGTTCACGTCCTCCGGGGAGGTCTCGTGCCGCACGAGGATGATGTCGTGGCCGCGCCGCGAGAGGACCTCCACCTGTTCCGAGGAGATGGAGACCTCGCCCGTCGCGGCGCCCGCCGAGGCCGGTATGCCGGTGGCGATGAGCCGTCCGTCTTCACGAGCCTTTTCTTCCTCCTCCGGATCAAAGGCCGGCTGGAGCAACTCGTTGAGTCCGTTGGGATCTCCGTACTTGAGCACCGCCTCTTCGGGCGAGAGGAAACCCTCCTCGACCATATCCGTCACGATGTTGAGCGCCGCCCGCCCGGTGCGGCCACCCAGGTCGCGGGTCTGCAGGATGAAGAGCCTGCCCTCCTCGATGGTGAACTCCACGTCCTGAGCGTCCCGAAAGTGACGCTCCAGCGCGTCCTGCGCGGCGTAGAGCTGGCGGTAGGCATCGTTCAGCCCGTCATCGCTCTCCATCCCCTCGATGGGCTGTCCGGCCCGGACGCCAGCCACCACATCCTCGCCCTGGGCGTTGGTCAGGTACTCGCCCGTGACGACGTTCTCGCCGGTCAGCGGGTTGCGGGTGAAGCAGACGCCGGTGGCGCAGTCGTCGCCCCGGTTGCCGAAGACCATCGACACCACGCTGACCGCCGAGACGACGGTGTCCGGGATCTTGTTGACCCGCCGGAAGAAGACGGCTCGCTCAGAGTAGCTGGAACGGAAGACGGCCTCGATGGCGGCCAGGAGCTGGTCCCGGACGTCCTGGGGGAAGGATTTGCCGGTCTCTTCGAGGACGGCGTGCTGGTACTCCCAGGTCAGGTGCTCCAGATCGTCCAGCCCCAGCTCGGACACGTCGCCGGCGTCCCGCTTCTCGAGCATCGCCCGCCGCAGCGGCTTCAGGTGCGTTTCGTCCTTCACCCCGAGCGCGATGTCGGCAAACTGCTCGGTGAAACGCAGGTAGCAGTCCCACGCGAAGCGCCTATCACCGCTCTGGCGGGCGAGCCCCTCCACGGTCCTGTGGTTGAGGCCCAGGTTGAGGATCGTGTCCATCGTGCCGGGCATGGAGACGGCCGCGCCCGAGCGCACCGAGACCAGCAGCGGGTCGTCCACGTCGCCCAGGGTCTTTCCGGTGGTCTCCTCCAGGCGAGCCTGGTACCGGTCTATGGCCTCGACGAGGTCCTCCGGTATCCGCTTATCGTTGTCGAAGTAGAGCCGCGCCTGCTCCGTGGTGATGGTGTAGCCGGGCGGCACCGGCAGGCCGGTCTCCTCTCCGTTAAGCGGGTCTTTGTAGGTTATGGAGGCCATCTCGGTCATGCCGGAGCCCTTGCCCCCCAGAAGCCTGCGACGTTCCTCCCTGTCGCCGATAGTCATGCCCTCGACCTCGGCGCCGCCGAAGAAATAGATGGCCTGATCCGGACTGGACTCCCGCGCCGCAGCCTGCTCTTCCCTCTGTTTCATGCTTTGCTCCCCTCTCGAGACTCGTTTGCGGCGGACGAACCGTAGTACCGGGCGAGCCCAGCCTGCTGCTGGTCCAGGCCCAGCGCCTCGCCGATGATGCTCGTCCCGATCTCCACGCCGGATAGGGTATTGGGGATGAGGCCGTCGCGGTTCATGGCCGCCACCAGGTTGTTCGGCTTGACGTTATAGAGGTGCGGCGTGAAGAAGACGATCGCGGCGTCGTCACCGTCTTGCACGAGCGTGAAGGGCTGGACGTAGAGGTTGCGGATGCCGAGGCGCAGGTGGAGGGTCTCCAGCAGCGCGCGGGCGTCTACCTCGTCGCCTGGAAACTCGATGAGCTGCGCGCTCTCCGAGGCGCGGGCGGCCAGCCTGGCCTTCAGTACACCGGCGTCGAGCGGCCCGCCCTCCAGCTTGCCGCTGAGGTGGATCACGCCGGTGTGGAACTCCGTGGCCGCCTGCCCCGTAGCGTGGGTGGATATAGCCCACGCCGATCCGCGATCTTCGTGATCGCGGGCGAACATGGCGTTCAGGCGGCGCCGGATTCCTTCGTCCTTGATACGGTCGTAGAAGAGCTTCGCGTCCGACCAGTGATGGTAGTGGAAGTCGAAAGCCATCCCCTGATAGTTGACCGTCTGCTTACCCTCGCCCACGTACTGGTCGTTGGCCTTGCGGTGGGTCATGACCCGGATCTTCAAGTCCGACAATCCCGGCACATCCGTCAGCCGCAGCAGGACGCCCGTGATGTTGGTCGTGTTGCACGAGACGCACATGAGACTACCTTGCGGCCCGTCCCATTCTTCGTAGTGCTCGACCGGCTCTATGCCGTAGGTAGTGAAAGCGTCGTGGATGAAGATCCTACCCCCCGCCACCCTCTCCGGCGAGTTGGAACCGTTGTAGATAGTGAGTATCCCCTTCGCCTCGTACTCGTCGAAGAGGACCTCCTTGTACAACTCGCTGGCCTTGGTGGACCTGCCCGTGACCGGATGCTCCACGCTCCCAAGCAGACCGTCCAGGATGTGTCCCACGCGAGCACGAATGGGGACGCCCCGATCGGTCTCCCCGACGATGACACCCTCCTCCAGGAGATCCCGGAGCTTCCCGCTCAACCTCAATCCGGCCCGCTCGAAGGACTGACGCTGTTCATCCCGGACGACCACGTTGCCCTCTTCGTCGAAAGTCTCATCGAACTCGTAGAGAGGCACGCCGTTCTCCAGGGCGTTGAGAGCGCGTTCGTTGGGCGAGCGGTTGAAGGCAACGACCCGGTACGCCAGGCGCCGCTCCAGAACCCCGAGATCGCCGCAAATGTTGCCGAACCCGAAGACCGGCTGAACTGTGGTGGGCATGGCGACGATGGGGTCCCCGATCCTCGAACCGAGGGCCAGGGTGATGCTCCGGGGGTCGTCCGATCCGTCATCGGCCCGGAAGAGGTCCACCTGCACCTGCCGGTCCCCTTCCGGGACCCGCTCGCTGCCCAGCCGGTAGCGTGTTCCCTTCAAAGGTCCGATCCGGATCTGCGCTGTAGCCCTGCCAGGAACGTCGGGGTCGGGGGTGAACGCCATCATGCGGGCGGCAAGGAGGCGTTGGATCCCTTCTCCCTCCCGACCGTACACGCGCACGATGCGCCCGCTGGTCGTCACGGCGCGATGCAGGTAGTCGAGAAAGTAGATCAGGTAGTTGGCTCGGCCCCGCGCTCCACTGGTGTCGAGTCCTTCGCCCGGACCCAAATGAAGGGTGTGCCCCCCATCGCTCTCCCTCACCTCCACAGCGTCCGCCCCGGCGGATGGCGGCTCCATATCCCCTGCAGCCTCCATCAGGGAAGCTATGGGGTCCGGGGGCCATGTCTCCGGCAGAGGAGGCCGCTCCTCCATCGGCGGCAGCCCCTCGCCGTTCGTATATGAGTACCTGATCCGGGCGTCGAGCCGGGGGATGTCAAGGGCGGCGTCGGCCAGCCGCCGGACGTCGTCTCGCTCCTCTCCCGCGAGACCCGAGACGGCCAGCGCGGCCCGTAGCCGGCCCACCACCCCGTAGGAGAGTTGCGGCGCCAGGAAGAACACCTGGAACGCCTCGTCGGTGAGCGGCGTGACGACCGCAGCGGGCCGGTAGCCGTGGATGGCGCCGAGTTTCGAGAAGACGATATTTTGCAGGTACGTTCCGTCGAGCAAAGTCTGGACGGAGTCCTCCGCGCCGACGGGAGCGGGTAGCACCCGCACGTCTCCGCTCGCTTTCAGGAGTTGCTCGTACTCATCGGCCTGAAGATAACCGCCGCCGGACTTCCGCGCCCTGACTGTCGCGGCGCCTGCCAGATGAACGGTCCACGGCCCGAGTTGCTGGCGCGCGGTCAGTGCGCGGGAACGTCCCGTGGCCGGGTTCTCGACGGCCTTGAACCGGAGCGGGAGGTCCGGGTCCAGCCTCTCCAGCGCGTCGAGGAGGCTACGCTCCAGCCCACGGGCCGCCTTGAAGGTGACATCGTCGGTGGAATGCTGGTTCTTCTCCCCAAAAGGGACCGTTGTGGGCAGGGTAAGGTCGAATGCCGTCTCCACGTCCTCCAACCGAACGCCGGTTCCCGTTGGATCCAGGATCGGCAGCAGGACTTCGAGACAGGATGCCTCGGGGAGGGGAAGCACCGAAGGACCGGCCTCCCGCAGGAGCCCGGCGGGGACTTCGGCGAACGCCAGGGCCTTGGGCGTCGGCGCGGCGCCGCTGCTGGAGCCCTGGATCTCCAGGTCAACCTCGCCGTAGGGCCGCAAAGCCTCGCGGAGATCTTCCGTCCCCCCGACCTCGAAGACCGGGAATCCCTGATCCCGCAAATCCAGGGACACCTCCTGCCGCTCGGCGCCGGCTTGTTGCGCCAGCAAGACCCGCATCCCCAACTTCCGCAGGCCGCGGGCCAACTCCGCGTTGGTCTCGTCGAGGCCGGCCAGCAAAACGGTTCGCAGCAGCGCGACCCGGAGCGGCATGGGGCCGACCCAGGAACGGCGTTCGGGCAGCGTCAGGCAGGACGCGCCCTCCGGGGTGTTCAGGACCGCCTGGTACGTGCGGGGTCTGGTGGACCCGTCCGCGCCAAGCAAGCGAATATCGCCTTCGAGGATGGCTCCCGAACCACGGACGGTCAACGGAGCCTCCCATCCAGCCCGGCCGTCACCGAGGGGCTTCCACTCCCGAACCGTCAGGAACTCCGCAAGCCGGTCGGGGTCGGCATCATGCAGGTCGAAGAGCCGACCGTAGCCCAGAGCCCGGTCGTGGGCATGACTCAGGATCAAGGCGTAATACAGCGTCCGGTCGGCGGCGTTTTCCATCTCCAGGCCGGGCGCGGGGGAAGAGGACAGCAGATGGTTCCGCTCCACGACCCGCGCCACCGCCCGATCCTTGTGGTAGAGGGTCGTCTCTCCGGAGCGCTCCTCGACGGCAACGGCTCGTTCTCTGCCCATGACATCCTCCTCGTCAACCACGCGGCCGCCTCTCCCGCAACTGGTTATACCAATCCACCATTAGGCCCACATATTACAAGAACCGCGGGAGAAACTACAATACGGAATTTGGTGTGTCTCGAACAGATTTCGGAGGTCTGGGATGGCTCGCGACGGTGAGACGATGGGCGGGGTGCAGTCGGTGGAGCGGGCGTTCGACCTCTTGGAGTTCCTGAGCCGTTCGGAGGAGGAGTTGGGGGTGGGTGAGATCGGGGGCGCAACTGGGCTCGCGGCCGGGACGGCGCACCGGCTGCTCGCCACCCTGAACTCGCGGGGATACGTCCACCGCAACGCTCGGACCCGGAGATACAGCCTGGGCCTGAAATCCCTGACGCTCTCCATCGCCGCCAGGGAACGCATCGGCCCTCTAGCCCTGCCGTTTCTGGAAGAGTTGATGCGGGTGAGCCAGGAGACGGCGAACCTGGCGATAATGGAAGGGCACTCCACCATGTACATCGAGCAGGTCGCTCCTCAGCGCATGCTGCGGATCTTCACCGAGCCGGGCAACCGCGTTCCCCTGCACTCGACCGGCACCGGAAAAGTCTTGCTGGCCTACCAGCCACCCCGCCTGGTGGACTTCATTATCGAGCGCGCCGACCTATCCCGTCGGACGGCGAGCACCATAACAGAACCCTCCCAGCTCCGGGCCGAGCTCGCGGATGTGCGGCGCCGGGGTTACGCAGTGGACTACGGAGAGCAGGAGGACGGCGTGCGCTGCCTCGCCGCCCCCGTGTTCGGGCCGGACGGTGGAATCTTCGCCGCCATGAGCATCTCGGGCCCCGCGAGCCGGCTCGAAACCAAAAGGCAAGAGACCCTGATCCCACACCTCAAAAGGATCTCCGCCAACCTGTCGGAAGCCCTCGGCCCTTCGTAAAATTCTGTCTCCGTCATATTCCACGATACGAAATAAGCCCTTTACGCGGCTTCGGGAGCGTGCTATTGATGTGTGCCAGGGGATACGAGATCGGCGGGATGCGGCGGAGAGGATGGGCGCGGGCATGTGGTTTCCGCGCCGGGACTCGAAGGCTCTGTCGGCTCCCGGCTGAAAGGACACGCGATGTCCACGATGAGCGTGATGGATGCGGTGGTGAAGGTCATGGAGGACGAGGGCGTCGAGTACGCTTTCGGGGTGCCGGGGGTGGCCATCCTGCCTCTGTACAAGGCCCTTAGCAAGTCGGAGCGGATACGGCATCTCTCGGTGCGCCACGAGGAGGGTGGGACGCACGCGGCGGATGGGTACGCGCGGGTTACTGGGAAAGTCGGCATCAACATCGGCACCTCGGGTCCGGCGGGTACGAACATGATCACCGGCCTCTACACCTGCATGGCCGACTCGATACCGATGATCTGCATCACCGGCCAGGCGCCGACGAGCGTGCTCCACAAGGAGGCTTTCCAGGCGGTTGACATCGTCGAGATAGCGAAGCCCGTCGCCAAGTGGGCGGTGCAGGTGAAGGAGTCGGCCCAGCTCGTGTGGACGTTCCGGGAGGCGTTTCGCGTCGCCCAGGAAGGGCGTCCAGGCCCGGTCCTCATAGACCTGCCGCTCGACATACAGACTCAAGACATGGAGGTTGACTTCGACCCGAAGCGCGGCGGGCCTTTGAGTTTCCAGAAGCCCGCCCCGAACCCGAACGCCACCCGGCAGGTAGTCGAGATGATCCTGGCCGCCGAGAAACCCCTCCTGATGCCAGGTGGCGGCGTCATCCTGGCCGACGCCTCCGAGGATCTCGTGGAATTCGCCGAATACCTCCAGGTCCCCGTCAGCCCGACGTACATGGGGAAGGGCACGATCCCGGAGGACCATGAGCTTTATGCGGGGATTGTCGGTCTCCAGACTCATCAGCGTTACGCCAACGCGACCTTCCTCGAAAGCGACCTCGTCGTGGGGATCGGCAACCGCTGGGCCGAGCGTCACACCGGCGACCTCGACGTGTACCGGGGAGACCGGAAGTTTGTCCACATAGATATAGACCCGCGGCAGATGGGCCGGGTCTTCCAGCCGGACCTTGCGGTCGTCTCCGACGCGGGGCTGGCCCTGGAGGAGATGCTTGACACGGCCCGCGGCATGACCCCGGAGCGCGAGCCGGGCGAGTGGGTGGAGCGGGTCGGCGAGTTGCGCTCCACGCTGCTCAGGAAGATGGACTTCGACAACGTGCCCATAAAACCGCAGCGGGTCTTCCAGGAGATGAACGGCTTCCTCGACCGGGATGCCGTCATCGTCACGGCGATAGGTCTGTACCAGATCTGGTCCGGGCAGTTCCAGAAGACATACAAGCCGCGCCACTACATCTGCTGCGGTCAGGCCGGCCCACTTGGTTGGGAAGTCCCCGCGTGCATCGGCGCCAAGCTCGGCAAGCCGGAGAGCCTGGTGGTCGGGGTCGTGGGCGACTACTCGTTCCAGTTCCTCATGGAGGAGGTGGCGGTCGCCGTCCAGTACAAAGTGCCGTATGTGCTGGTGATGATCAACAACGCATACATGGGCCTCATCCGGCAGGGCGAGATGAAGTACGACATGAACTTTGCGGTGGATATCGGCTACGAAGGGCCGGACAGCGAGTACGGCATAGACAACGTGATGGTCATGGAGGCGATGGGCGCGGCGGGACGCCGGGTCACGAGGCCCGAGGAGATAGAACCGGCCCTCGAGTGGGCCGCCAGGACGAGCGAGGAGCGGCGGACGCCGGTACTCGTCGAGGTCATGGTCGAGCGGGAGACGAACGCCGCGATGGGTCTCTCGATAGACAAGATCAACGAGTTCGAGCCCATCCTCGACGGCGCCAGGGAGACGGCGGGACATGTCGTCGGAGGGATTCCGGATAGGGACTAGAGAAACGTCCGATCCGCTCTCTTTACCTCCTGACGAGCAGCGTGGGCGAGACTTTGAGGGCCTGGGCTATCTTCCAGATCACATCCACCGAAGCCTGTATCTCCTGGTCCGGCCCCGCATCCTCGACCCGCTCCACGGAACCGGGCTCTAGCTCGGCCATCTCGTCCAGGTCTTCCTGGGTGAGCGAGGCGTTCTCACGCAACTCCCGCAACCGCCCGGTGTTCAGGGTTGGATCAACGGGCGCGGAAGGCGGGTCCGGAGGGTCAGGGAACGTCGAGAGGTCGGAGATCTCGACCCCTAGCGCCCGGATGAGCTTCCGGACGATGATCTCCAGCACGTGTACCCGGCTCTCCAGCTCCATCTCGGCGGCCCAGGTCTTGCCGGCCCCAACCATCAAGGATAGCTCCTCTTGGGGGATCCCGGCCCGCTCCCGCAATTCCCGCAGCCGCGCCCCATCAACCAGATAGAGTTGCATCGCCTACCCTTCCTCTTCTTCCACCGGAGCCGGAGGTTCGGGGTCGCTTGTAAGATCGGCGCGCGCGACGAATAGCATCTCGGCCAGGTCCTTGACCAGGTTATCCCTGACCTCGGTGCGGGGCTCGCGCTCAAGGCCGATCACCACTCCAGGGTTCACTAACAGGGCCTCCGCCAACTCCTCCTGGGACATGAAGACCCGCTCCCGAGCCTCCTTCAGCATGGCTCCATCCACCTTCACCGCCGCTCCTCCGAAATATCTAGTCCGATGGGTTTCCCCGGTCGGGCCTGCCCCCGCCGCCCTCTTCGGTCTCGATCTCGGCCACCTCGGTGACGTTCAGGAGACCAGGTCCACCCTCATCCGGCGGATATCCCGCAACCGGCGTGCCGGAGACGCGGACGTTCTGGCCCTCCACGCCGTCCAGCGAGATCACATCGCTCGTCAGCACGTAGCCGCTATTGTCCTCCCGCTCCTCGATAGCGGCCAGCCGATGGTTGCCGTACCCCGGACCACCGGAGCCCAACGCCTCCACCCTGCCTTCGAGGGTCACTTTCTCTTCCATAACTCCCACCTCTCCATAGCCTGACACCATCAATTATGACGAAATAAGAGTGGTCGTGCCAGTAGGAGAGCAGCCTCCAACCCAAAAGACCCGGCTCGTCCCACAACGGAATCAGGGTCTGCGGTCCAGACAACGGAAGGCGGAATCGGGACATATCCCAGCGAGGTTGCTTGTGGGGCGCTGTATTCGGAAGGTCGGGCGTCTAAGCCCCTTTTGCCGCGTCGGCCTGTTCGAGATCGTGGATCTCACCGCCGGGACGAAAGTGCGCGGCTATGTCTTCTATGTGCTCGGCCATCGCCCGCTGGGCGGCGTCAGGGTCCCGGCTCTGCACGGCCTCCAGGATTCGCCGGTTGCCTTCCAGGGACCTCTGGGACCGCTCGCCGTGCTGAGAGAGCCGCTCGTAGACATCTTCGAGGAGGTCGTCTATGACGCCCATCACCCGCTCGACAACCGAGTTCCGGGTGGCGCGCGCGAGAAGGGCGTGGAACTCCGCGTCCTCCTCGGCGGTAGGCTGTCCTCTGGACACGCGCTCCGCCTGACGGATCACGACCGCTTCCAGTAGCAGCAGGTCCTCCGGCGTAGCCCGCACGGCGGCCTCCCGCGCGACCTGGGGCTCGAACAGGCCCCTCGCGTCCATGAGCTCCTCGCGGAGCTGTACCTTGCTGTTGAGGACGCTGGCGATGGGCGCGACCAGATGCTCGCTGGTGACCTCGCGGACGTAGTTTCCGCCCCCGTGACGGCTCTCCACCAGCCCGGCCGCCTCCAACTGACGGACGGCCTCCCGGATCACGGCCCGACCCACCTCGAACTGTCCCGCCAACTTGCGCTCCGAAGGCAGCGCCTGTCCCGGCTCCAGCTCGCCGCCAGAAATAAGATCGCGGATGCGGGCCGCTACTTCTTTGTACAGCGTGCCACGTCTCCCCGACCCTCCACCAGATCCAATATTCCCCATGACTCATAACTATATCATGCTCTTGTGCGACTTTGATACCAATCAGACAACGCCAAAGCCCGGCCCCCAACAGGGACCGGGCCTCGAATCCGGCACACTGGTTGTCCGGCAGGCTACCTTCAGGCAGCGACCTTGTCGCGTACCCTCCCACGCCTCGCATTCCTCGGAGCCTCGGCGAGCCTCGGACCACGCCCGCGGCCCAGACCCTTGCCAGCGCCGTGGAACATCTGCGCCGACGGCGCGAAAGCCTCGTACCACCTCTGCCGCTTCGTACCGTTCTTCATCACGCTACCTCCTAGATTGGTTCTACCAGTTTACGTGACTATGATACGTCGCGTGTTACAAAATCGCTGTTAATCGGTTAACAAGTAACGGATTGTGAGAGATTGTTCTGTCACATGGGCATTTTCAGATGGCTCCGGTCTTTCTCAAGGTCTTGAGGAGGAGGTAGCCGAGCACGGCTCCGGGGACGCTTGAGAGGGCGAAGGCCAGCATGAGGGCGAGGAGGCCGCCGACCGTGCCTTCGAGGAGGGGTGAGATCAGGACCGCTCCCAACACGGCCCCCACGAGGACGGTGCCGACCGGCTCGAAGAGGGCTGCCTCGTCGCGCCGGAGGAATTTATATGCCAAACCGACCGCGATGGCTCCGAAGGGACTTCCGGGGAAGGCGAAGAGGGTGCCGGTCCCCAACGAGATCCGGATCGTGGCGGTCACCAGCGCGGAGCCAGCGGCCCACCACGGGCCGAGCAAGACTCCTGCCACCGCGTTCAGCGCGTGTTGGAAGGGGAAGACGCGCGACGCGCCCACGGGGACGGCGAATGAGGACAGCAAGACGCCCAACGCCGCGAATAGCGCGGCCAGGACGAGCCTGCGGGTCGTGTTGCTGGACGCGAGACGCGACCCCGCCCTAGCCAACGGACGCTTCCCGAATCCGGAGCGCACCGTTAAGGACGGAAGGGTTGTCGGCGAGGCTGGCAAGCGCGTCGAGGAGACGCGGCTCGAAGGTTCCGGGGCCGTCCGACCTTTTGGCGGAGATCTCGCCCGCGCGCCCGAAGCAGGCCAGGGCCGCCGCGACGGTCTCGGGGTCCAAAACGTCTCCCCCACCTACGGCGGCGAAGCACCCGATGACCGCCGTGGAGGCGCAACCGCTTCCGACGATGCGGCCCATGAGGGGATGTCCGTTCTCGACGGTGAGGATCTGCTCGCCGTCGCTTATGTGGTCCGTGGCCCCGGTAGCGGCGACGGTCGCGCCGAGCCGGCGGGCGGCTTTGACTACGGCCGTTTTCGCGTCGCCCCCGATGCTCTCGACGCCGCGCACCTCGGCGGAGAGGCCGGCGAGCGTGGAGATCTCACCCGCGTTTCCGCACACGGCGGCGAAGTCTATCTCGGAGAGCAGCTTCTCCGGCGTCTCCGTGCGGAACCTCGTGGCTCCGGCTCCGACGGGGTCGAGGACCACCGGGATGCCGCGGCGGTTGGCCTCTTTTCCGGCCCGGACCATCGCTTCTATCCACGGCGGATCGAGGGTGCCCATGTTGATGACGAGCGCCGAGGCGGTCGCCGCCATCTCCTCTACCT
>JBPCLT010000284.1:0-25795 GCA_051003015.1 Rubrobacteraceae bacterium
AGACCTCCTCCGGCGGCGCTCTCGGGGGCCGCGTTGAGGATGGATGGGCTGTCCGAGGTCCCGGACTGCCGCCCGTCTCCAATAGTCGGCAGGGTGGTTATGCCGCGCCTGATCAACCTGTCAGGCGGCTGCATGTTGACGACCTCCGCCGAGCCAGGCCATCCCAGTGGTCCTGCGCCCCGAACTACCAGGATCGAGGTCTCGTCTATGTCGAGATCCGGATCGTTGATCCGCTCGTGGTAGTCATCGGAGCCGTCGAAGACCACGGCCCGGCCTTCGAAGACGCCCTCATCACTCAAGTAGCGGGCGCGGAAATCTTCGGAGATGACGCTGGTCTTGATGATCGCGAAGTCGAAGAGGTTGCCGGTGAACACCTGGAAACCGGCGCGCTCCATAAGCGGCGCGTCGTAGGCCGCTATCATCTCGCGGTCCCGGCTCTCGCGGCCCCTTATGTTCTCGGCGAGCGTCCGGCTCGTTACGGTAGGGACATCACCGTCTATCTTGCCGGCCTCGATCAACTCGTGCAGCACCGCAGGCATGCCTCCCGCCCGGTGGAAACGCTCCCCGAGGTACTTGCCGGCCGGCTGCATGTTGACCAACAGCGGTACGTCGTAGCCATGCTCCCAGTCCGAGGGCGCAAGCTCCGCCCCGGCGTGGCGGGCGATAGCCATGATGTGCGGCTGGGCGTTGGTCGAGCCGCCGATGGCCGTGACGGCGACTATGGCGTTCAGGAGAGCCTGGCGGGTCAGGATGCTCGAAGGCCGCAGGTCCTCGTGGGCCATTTCCACTATGCGCCGCCCCGTCTCGTAGGCCATCTGGCCGCGCTCACGGTAGGGAGCCGGGATGGCGGCGCAACCGGGCAGGGACATCCCGAGCGCCTCGGCCACGGCGTTCATCGTGGAGGCCGTCCCCATGGTGTTGCAGTGCCCGGCCGACGGCGCGGAGGCAAGCGCCGTCTCGTAGAACTCCTCCTCATCTATCTCTCCGGCGGCCAGCCGGCGGCGGCTCTCCCAAATAGCCATGCCCGACCCGACGAGCCTGCCCTCGAAGTAGCCGTCGAGCATCGGGCCGCCAGAGAGCACGATGGCCGGGATGTTCACGGTCGCGGCGGCCATGATCGCCGCCGGCGTCGTCTTGTCGCAGCCCGTGGTAAGCACCACGGCATCTATCGGGTAGCCGTGGAGGACCTCGACCAGCCCCAGGTACGAGAGGTTACGGTCGAGCGCCGCGGTCGGACGGCGGCAGTTCTCGAAGACTGGATGCACCGGGAACTCCATCGGTATGCCACCGGCGTCCCTGATGCCGTCGCGCACCCGCTTCGCAAGCTCGATGTGATGGCGATTGCAGGGGACGAGGTCGCTGCCGGTCTGCGAGATGCCGACGATGGGCTTCCCCGAGCGTAGCTCGTCAGGCGTGATCCCATAGTTCATGAACCGCTCCAGGTACAGCGCGGTCTGGTCCATCCGCTCCGGATCGTCGAACCAATCGCGCGAACGCAACCGGCGAGCGGAACGTCCATCATCCATGCTCATCCATCCACCTCCAGACCGCGCATTCCACCGGCAGGACTGGTTATCTTCATCCGCTACTCCTCACTCTCCGAGACCGGCGGGCTCGCAACGCTCGTCTTGCCGAGGGCCTGGAGCTGAGTCGGGATCATGGTAAGTTCGGGGACGTAGGCATGCGAGGGAAGCGTGGCGATGAAGAGGCAAGCCTGGGCCACGTCCTCCGGCTTGAGGCTGGCGTCCCGGACCTCTTCCGAGGGCGGCTCGGGGCGATGGTCCAGGATTGGGGTGTCCACGATGCCGGGCAAAATAGCGGTGCAGCGCACGCCGTTCGTGTGTTCCTCAAAGCCGATGGCGTGGGCGAGTTCGATCATGCCGGCCTTCGATGCCTGGTACGCCGGTCCCGAGGCGTCCGGCCAGCGGCCCGAGACGCTGGATATAAGGATCACGAGTCCCCGCGAACTTCGTAGATAAGGCAGCGCGGCCCGCACGGCGTAGAAAGCGCCGGAGAGGTTCACCGAGATCATGGCGTCCCACTTCTCCGCCGTTAGCTGCTCGAAGCGCCGCTCCGGGAAGTTCATCCCAGCCGGCACGGCGAGGATGTCTATCCCGTCCGACTCCCCTATCTCCTCCACCACCCGCCAGACGGCTCCCGAGTCGGAGATGTCCAAAGCGTGCGCCGTGGCGCCCGCCGCGCCTTCCTCTATCGCCTCGCGGCGGCGGGCGGCGGCATGGACCTTCGCGCCCGCGTCGGCGAAGAGGTTGGCGGTGGCGAGCCCGATACCACTGCTCGCCCCGATCACGACGGCCGTCTTCCCCGAGAGCGTCCCGTTCTCCATTACGCCCCAGTCTCCGCGAGGAAGACTTTTATCTGTGCTGACGGCCCCCGCACCAGCTCCGCGAACGCCTCCGGTCCTTCCTCCAACGGCAACACCGGCGGCAACTCCCCAATACCGGCTTTGCTCGCGACGAGCCATTCCAGCGCCCGCTCGTAGTCCTCGACGGTGTAGGCGTACGAACCTTGCAAGTCGAACTGACCCCGCACGACGCCGTGGAAACCAAGCGTTGTGTCGTCGTCGTGCAGGCCCACGAAGACGGTACGCCCGCCGGATCGCATCAGGTCGAGGGCCATCCGGCGCGTTACCTCAGCGCCCACGGCATCGAAGACGAGGTCCGCCCCGAGACCTTCGGTCGGTTCTTCCAGAGCTTCGCGGGCCTCCTCGCCCGAAGCGTGGACAGCGTCAGCCCCCAGCTCCAGCGCCTGCTTGCGCCGGGCGTCATGCGGCTCGACGACGGAGACGTTCGGGATGCCTTCGAGGACCGCGGCCTGGAGGCACATCAGGCCGATGGTCCCGGCTCCGATCACCACCGCGTGATCCACGGGGTGTCCGGCGAGCCCCAGCCGCGCCGCGTGGACCCCGTTCGCAAGCGGCTCCGCCAGGGCGCCGGTGCGAGCCTCGACGCCTTCGGGGAGCGGATATACGTTCTCGACCGGGGCGAGCGTGTACCCGGCGAAGCCACCAGGGGAGTGGATGCCGATGAGGGTGCGGTTCGGGCAGAGGTTGGTGTGGCCGGCGCGGCACAGAGGGCACGTCCCGTCCGAGGAGAGCGGGTTCACCGCCACCACGCGGCACAGGAGGTTCTCGCCAACGCCCTCACCGATCTCGGTGACGATGCCGGCGAACTCGTGGCCCATCACCAGCGGCGGGGTGCGGTTGCCCATCCGTCCCAGATAACCTTCGATCTCCGACCCGCAGATACCGGCCGCTTCGGGGCGCAAGATCACGGTCCCCGGCGCGACCCGTGGTTGTTCCATCTCCTCGACCGACATCTCCTCCGGCCCATTCCACACTACGGCTTTCATGGCATAACCTCCTATTGAGAATCTCGCATCAGGATAGCGCGGGCGGGCGCGCCATCCGATCCCGATAGTTTTATCGGCAAACAAGCCAGCACGTACTCCCCCGGCTCGACACCGGCCAACACGAGCCCTTCCAGCAAGACCACGTCCTCCCCGAGCAGGGCGTGGTGCGTGCGGAACTCCCCGTCCTCGAACGGCTCGACGGAGAGGTAGTCCACCCCGACGGTCTCGGCCCCGATCTCCACCAGATACTCCGCCGCCTCCAGCGAGATGGCCGCATATCCTTCCTCGAACCCGTCCCGATCCAGCAGTTTTTG
The DNA here is from genome assembly GCA_051003015.1 of Rubrobacteraceae bacterium. Taxonomy (GTDB): domain Bacteria; phylum Actinomycetota; class Rubrobacteria; order Rubrobacterales; family Rubrobacteraceae; genus JACDGB01. The sequence continues at coordinate 3,684 of JBPCLT010000284.1, forward strand.
CTCAGAGTTGCGGGTCTTCAAGATCAGGCGGGCAGTACCGGCAACCCCGGCGGCCTCCAGGTCATCCCGGCTGACGTGACCATCAACGTGGGTCAGGTCCACGACCCGGCATGGCCCCACGCAGCGGGCGAGGTCCAGTTCTTCCATCGGCCATCCACCTGGGATAAAGTGCATCCTGGCGTCCACGTGGGTGCCGGTGTGGGCGCTCAAAGTCCACCGGCTGACGGTGTTCGGGTCTCCCCTGTCGGTGTGGCTGGTGAACTCGTGTGATGGTGGCTCGTCGCCGGGCCACATCACGGAACGAGGGCTCACGGGCGCGGTTATGTCAATGATCTCCATTATCACTCCTCCCGCGCGAGTGCTAAGACTCGCGGTCACGCTAGCAGCGCCTCCAGGCAACGTCAACGTCGGGCGCGCCGGCGCATTGTCCTACTTCGCGTCGTAGCGGTGGCCCTGGAACACGTCTATGACGGCGCAGCCGGCCTCCAGCACGGCGGAGTGCTCGGCCCCGGCGGGGATATCGTAGGTCTCGCCTGGCTCGTAGGTTCCCGCCTCGCCGTCAATGGTCAGACGCAGAAGGCCAGAGACGACTATTCCCCACTGGGCGTCGTGGGCGTGCGGTGGCACCTCGAACCTCTCGGCGGCCCGGAAGAACACGGCCTGGCCGTGGGGGCCGGAGATCATACGCCCCTCCAACCCCGTGAACGGCGTATCCACCTGCGGCAAATCCCCGATCCAACCTGCGTACGGCTCCATGAATGCTCCCTTGCTTTGCGTACTCTGTCTCCTCACCGGCATGATACCCGTTTGTGCCGATGGAAGATCGCTATACTGGCCGGCGAAATGGTAGCGACGTGGGGGAGGATCCATGGACCGGCTCGGCGGCAAGAGGGCCATCGTGACGGGCGCGGGGAGCGGCATCGGGCGGGCCATCGCACTCCGGCTCGCCTCCGAAGGCGCCCGCGTCATCCTGGCCGACCTCGATGAAGAAGCCATCGAAAACGTGGCCTCCGAGATAGGCGGCGAAGCCCTCGTCCATCGCGCCGACGTGACGAAGGCCGCCGACGTGGAGGCGCTCGTGGGGCGCGCCGTCTCCGAGTGGGGCGGCCTGGACGTGATGGTCAACAACGCTGGAATCGGGGTCGCGGCTAACATCGTGGACACTACGGAGGAAGACTACGACCGCATGATGGACGTGTGCGTCAGGGGAACGTTCCTCGGCATGAAACACGCCATCCCCGCCATCCGCGACTCCGGTGGAGGTTCGGTCATCAACATGTCTTCGGTCGCCGCGCTTATCGGCATTAGCGACCGCGCCATCTACTGCGCGGCCAAGGGGGCCATTCTCTCGATGACGCGGGCCGTGGCGGTGGACCACGTTGGGGACGGAGTGCGGGTCAATTGTATCGCGCCGGGGACGGTGGAGACGCCCTGGATCCATCGGATCACAAGCGGCTATGATGACCCCGAAGAGGCGAGGAAGAACATGCAGGCGAGGCAGCCACACGGCCGGTTCGTGCAGCCGGAGGAGATCGCCGCGATGGCCGCGTATCTTGCGTCGGACGAGTCGGCGTCGGTGATCGGGGCGTGCATGATCGTGGACGGCGGAGTCACAGCCCGGTGACGGATGGGAAACATCCGGTGACCGGCCAGCACAAACGAACCGTCGAGGCCGGCTACGACCGCGTCGCGGATCAATACCTCTCGACCAAAGACCCCGAAGACCCACTGACGCTCGCGGCCCTGGAAGATATGTCCCATGTCCTGCCGGAGAGCGCCGCCGTCCTCGACCTCGGCTGCGGCGCGGGCGTGCCCGTTACTAGCTGGCTTGCGCGCCGTGGCTACGCCGTCACCGGCGTGGACGTATCGGCGCGGCAACTGGAGTTGGCCCGCCGGCACGTCCCCGATGCCACCTTCATCAAATCCGACATGACGAGCCTCGCTTTCGAGCCGGGGACCTTCGACGCGGTGGTAGCGTTTCATTCCATTATCCACGTCCCCCGCGAAGAGCATCAGACGCTGCTCGCGGACATATATCGTTGGCTGAAGCCGGGCGGAACCTTCCTGGCTACCCTGACCGTCACGGACTTCGAGGGCGAGGATAGCAACTGGGAGGGATGGGGGGCCGCGATGCGGTGGAGCCACCACGACGCGGAAACAAACCGGAAGATGCTGCGCGGCGCGGGGTTCGAGCTTCGCTACGCCGAGCCCCGCACGAATCGCGGGACCGGCGGCGACGAGACCTGGCTGTGGGTCGAGGCCCGCAAGCCACATTAAAAAGGAGGCTGGATGGACGGCAAAGTGGCGGCGGTGCTCGGCGTGGGACCGGGGCTTGGATCTGCGATAGCGAGACGCTTCTCGCATGAAGGCTTCGCAGTCGCCCTCATGGCCCGCCGCGAGGAGAGCGTCGAAGGGGTGCGGCAGGAGATAGAAAATGCTGGTGGCTCGGCCCTCCCCGTCTCGACCGACGCCACGGACCCGGCCTCGGTGGAGGCGGCATTCGGGCGGGTGCGGGGCGATCTCGGCGCCCCTGAGGTCTTCGTCTACAACGCCGGCGCCTTCCAGATGGGCGGCATATTGGAGATAGAACCCGAGAAGTTCGACGAGTGCTTCCGGGCCAACTGTGCCGGGGCTTTCTACGCTGCCCGGCAGGTCCTCCCGGCGATGGTCGAGGCCGGGAGCGGCACTGTTCTGCTTACCGGCGCTTCGGCGGCGCTGCGCGGCAAGGCGAACTTCTCCGCGCTCGCGGTCGGCAAGTTCGGGCTGCGGGCGCTGGCGCAGAGCATGGCGCGGGAGTTCGGGCCGCAAGGAGTGCATGTGGCGCACGTTGTGATAGACGGCCAGATCCAAACCCCCAGGACGCGCGAGATATCCCCCGACCGAGAGGAACACACCATGCTCTCCCCCGACGCTATCGCCGAGACCTACTGGCAGCTCCACGCCCAGGACCGCACCGCGTGGACGCTGGAGTTGGATCTCCGTCCTTCGGTGGAGAGCTTCTAGCCTCCGGGCGCTACCAGCGAGGATCGGTCGCCAGGAAACCCGGGAGTTCCTCGTCAGTGAGTGGCTCCGAAAGGTAGTTCCCCTGGGACATGTCGCAGCCGAGATCCCGCAAGGCCCGTAGCTGTTCGGCGGTCTCCACGCCCTCCGCTATGGTCTCCATCCCCAGCACGTGCGCCAGCGCGATTATCCCGGAGACGACCGCCGTATCCTCCGGGCTCTCCCTCAACCCCTCGATAAAGGAGCGATCGATCTTCAGGTAGCTGACCGGGAAGCGCCTCAGGTAGGAGAGCGAAGAGTAGCCGGTGCCGAAGTCGTCTATGGCGAGCTTCACGCCGAGGTTCTTGAGCTCGTCGAGCCTTGCGATATTGTGTGGCGCTTCGCTCATGACCACGCTCTCCGTTATCTCCAGGCTCAGGTTGCATGGGTCCAACCCGCACCTCCGCAAGACGTCGGCGACCTCCTCGATCAGGTCGGGACGCTGGAGCTGTATCGCGGAGAGATTTACGCTTACGAGATCGAGGAGCTCCCGGAAACCGCCTTCGCGCCACCGGCTCGCTTGCCGGCAGGTCTCCTCCAAGACCCAAGCACCTAGGAGGGAGATCAGCGCGGTCTCCTCCGCGACCGGCACGAACTCCTCGGGAAGCACGAGCCCTCGCTCCGGGTGCTCCCAGCGCACCAAAGCCTCGACCCCGGCTATCCTCCCCGTCTTCAACAGCACCTTCGGCTGGTAGTGGAGCACGAACTCGCCGTGCTCGACGGCGCGGCGAAGGTCTTTCTCCAGATCCAAGCGCTCGAGGACCTTCTGGTACATGATCGGATCGAACACCTGGTAGTTCGCCTTCCCGCTCTCTTTGGCCTTGTACATGGCCAGGTCGGCGTCGCGCAGCATGTCCTCGGCCCGGCGCTGGTCCGAAGAGCCGCACAGAGAGATCCCGATGCTGGGCGTGACGAACACCTCGTGTCCCCTCAGCTCGAAACACGCCCGCAGCTCTTCGATGATCCTCTCCGCGACCCGGGCAGCGCCTCTCAAGCCCCCGATGTCTTCGAGCAGGATGGCGAACTCGTCTCCGCCAAGACGCGCCGCGGTGTCCCTGGGACGCATGCACCTCCTCAAGCGGACGGAGGCGGCCTTGAGCATCTCATCCCCCATCTCGTGCCCGAGGCTGTCGTTGACATTCTTGAAGTCGTCCAGGTCTATGAAAAGCACCGCCATCGTGATCTCCTCGCGGCGTCTCATCTGAGCCAGGGCGTGTTCGAGGCGATCCAGAAACAGGGTCCGGTTCGGCAGGTCGGTCAGGGAATCGTGGAGTGCCTGATAGGTCAACTGCGCCTCGAACACCTTGCGCTCGGTGATGTCCCGGATAATGCTCGTGAGCAGTACGTCGTCTCCTTCGCGCACCTCGGCGATGCTCAGTTCGACGGGGAACTCGACCCCCTCCTTGCTCCGCGCCGTCACCTCCATCGTGCGGCCCGGCTCGGCCTCCTCCGCGTAGCGCCGCGAACCGTTCGGGCGCGGCGCCCGGACCCGCTCGGGCACGAGCAGCGCCAGGGGTCGTCCGATGACCTCCCGGGCCTCGTAGCCGAACATGGCCTCGGCCCGGCGATTGAAGGAGCGGATCTCACCCTCGGCCGTCGCGGTGATGATCGCGTCGAAGGCGTTGTCCACGACGGCGCGGTGGCGAGCTTCGCTCTTGCGCCGCGCCTCCTCCGCCCGCTTGCGCTCGGTGATGTCCCGGATCAGAGCCTGTATCGCCGGCCGGCCTTCGTAGACGATGGGGAGGGAGGTCGCTTCGACGTAGACGACCCGTCCGTCGGGCCGGACGAGCCTCTGCTCCAGGGAGCTGGCCTGCTCGCCCTCCTCCTCCACCTTGCGGAGCCTCGCCTTCACCACCTCCCGGTACTCCGGATGGATGAAGTCCAGGATGGACTTTCCGAGAAGCTCCTCGGGCTTCCGTGCTCCGAAGAGCTTCGTACCAGCCGGGTTTACGTAGGCGATGCGCCCGTCGAGGTACACGAAGATGGCTTCGGGGGAGGCCTCGACCAGACGCCGATACCTCTCCTCACTCTCTTCGAGGAGCCGGTCGCTGTTGTTCCGGTGAGCCGCCATCCGCTAACTCCTCACCCGCCCGTTTCCAGATTGCATCGGCGCCCGCGCTTCGGCCCGGGGGGCGAAGGTCGTAGCGACGCAAGATGCGCCTCTGAAAAATGCAACTTTGTAATTATGCACATTTTCGCACCCGGATGTCCTTTGTCCTACTACACCATCTCATGCGAGCGCCGCGTACACGGTTATCGGACGGAGCGGACAAAGACTTTATCCCGACCGATACCCGGTTATCCGGCTGGAGACCGCCCCGAAAGCGGCCTCCTCCGCTGCGTCGTCGAGGGGTTCGAGTTCGAAAGAATCGTCCACCCGGTGCAGAGCGTTCAGGATGAGCTGGTCAGTGAGCCAGGGGTTCTTGGGCAGCAAGGAGCCGTGGAGGTAGGTGCCGTAGGCGTTGAGGCGCCTCGCCCCCTCGGTGCCGTCCTCGCCGTTGTTGCCGTGGCCGGCGACGACATCTCCCAGAGGTTCGGTGTCGCCGAGGCGGGTGCGGCCCCCGTGGTTCTCGAAGCCGACGACCTCGCGCACCTCGTCCGTCTCCGGGGCGCGGACGCGAACGAGGACGTTGCCGATGAGACGCGCCTCGTCCGGCTTGCGCGGCTCGGTGTGGAGGTCGAAGATGCCGACGCCGGGGAGCTTCTCGCCCTCGGGCGTCTCGTATGAGTGGCCCATGAGCTGGTAGCCGCCGCAGACGCCGAGCACGACGCCCCCATCCTCGACGACGGCCCGCAGGTCGGCGCCCTTCGAGCCGGAGAGGTCGTCGGCGAGGAGCGCCTGCTCCCGGTCCTGGCCGCCCCCGAAGAGGAATATGTCGCAGCCGGTAGGCCGGACCCTCTCTCCGAGGCCCACGTCCACGACCTCGACGGGAATGCCACGCCACTCGCAGCGCTTCCCGATGGAGATCACATTCCCCCGGTCGCCGTAGAGGTTCATCATGTCCGCGTACAGATGGTGGATGATGAGCATTTTGCCTCCCTTTGGTCGGCGGTTTCAGGTATCAGGCATCAGGTTTCAGGTGTTGTTGTTGCCGTGACGGGCGCTTCGACACGCTGGAGTTGGCGCAAGTCCGCCCGTCAGGATCGAATGCCTCAGCAAGGACGCGCTCGTCGCTGCTTTTCCTGATGCCTGATACCTGTAGCCTGTAACCTTCACTTATCTTCCCAGAACGGATGCGTGTAGCCCATTTCGCTTAAAGTCTTGCGGATCTCCAGCATCGCCGTGTACGTCGGCAGGACGTAGAGCGTCTCGCCCGGCGGGGTTGCTTCGAGGGCGGTCTTTATGGCCTCTTTGCGGTCGGGGATGACTTCGCCAACTGGAAGCTCCGCGTACTTGAGGCGCACGGCCATGTCTCCGGCTCGAATGCCGCTGACGGTGAAGGGGCGCATGCCTTCCGTGATGCCTTCGGAGCGGGCTTCGGCCAGCATCTCGAAGTCCACGTCCCACAGCCAGGAGACGTCGCGGCCGTCGGCGTGGTTGTCGTTTATGGCTATGAGGACGTGTTTGGCGTCGGCGCCGGTTACGAAGGTGCGAAGTATCTCGTTGAAGCCCACCGGGTTCTTGATGAGCAGAAGAAAGGCTTCTCTGTCGCCTGCTTTCACCCGCTCCACCCGCCCGAACGCCCCGCCGAACTCCCGCAGGCCGCGCGAGATCTCCTCCAGCCCGACACCCGTCTCTCCGGCGACGGCCGCCGCCGCGAGGGCATTGTAGACATTGTACAGGCCCGGTAGTCCGATCCTCATCTCCATCTCCCCAGCCGGCGTATCAAGCAGGAAGTCCGTACCCCGTGCCCCGTCGAAGCGCACCCGGCTCGCCTGGTACTGGAGTTCCGGGCGGCGGAAATCACGGTTCGGACACCCGTAGACGCCAACATGGCCCATGTATACGGTTTTATAGGCTAGGGCGGTCCCGCAGATCGGGCAGTCTTTGGAGTCGGCGACGTGCTGGAGGCGGCCGGTGTCGAGTGCGGGCTCGTCCACCCCGTAGTAGACGGGGTTCGCAGCCAACCGGCCGAGGCTGGCGACGAGGGGATCATCGGCGTTCAGGATCACGGCCCCGTCTCGGGGCAGGTCCTCGAACGCCGAGGCGATGACCTTTCCGGTGTAGGCCAGCTCCCCGTAGCGGTCGAGCTGGTCCCGGAACAGGTTCAGGACCGCGAGGATCTTCAACTCCACCTCCTCGGCCACCTTCGGCACGCTCGCCTCGTCCACCTCGAAGAGGCCCATCCGGGAGGCCGGTTTGCCGAATAGGGTGGAATCCGAGATCAGGGCCGCCGTTACCCCGGTCACCAGGTTCGCCCCCGTGGAGTTGTTGACGGCCTGGATACCGGCAGTCTGCAAAATCTTGGAGACCATCCGGGCCGTGGTCGTCTTGCCGTTTGTGCCCGTGATCGCCGCCGACCCCAGCGGCAGCCGCCGCGAGAGCTTCGCCAGCACGCTGGGGTCCACGCGCCGCGCCACCACCCCAGGCACCGTCGAGCCCCCGCCGCGCCCCAGCGTCCGGCTCGCAAACTGGGCCGACCGTGCAGCCGTTATCGCCGCCGAGAGTCGCACGCTTTCCCATAGCCTGTTCATCGGGCAGGATTATATCCGGCAACGAAGCGCGCTTTCGAGACGGCGCTTGCCAAAACCTAGCCGTTCGTCCGGGCACGGCGCGGGTTCGGTGCGGTACAAATAGCGCATGGAGATCTTCGAGAACCTGTCTGCAAGCTCCCGGCAGCATGGCGACGAACTGGACGCCTACTCGCGGGCCGTGCGGGCGGTGACGGAGAGACTGGAGCCGGCGGTGCTCTCGGTGGGCGTGCCGGGCGGACGGGGCGGCGGGAGCGGGGTCGTCCTCGGCACGGACGGCGACTCTGCGACCGCCGTCACCAACAGCCATGTTGTGCGCGGCCTGCGAATGGCTCGTGGACGAAGAGGCCGTCGAGAGACTTCGGACGGCATCGAGGTTTCGCTTTCGGGTGGGGGCTCGTTCCCGGCGGAGGTTCTTGGCGAGGATCCACCGAGCGACCTGGCGGTGGTGCGTTTCGCGCCGGATGAGGAGCCTCCGGTAGCCACGCTGGGGGACGCGGGGAACCTGCTCGTCGGGCAGCTCGTCGTCGCCATTGGCAACCCGCTCGGGTTCCAGCGGAGCGTGACGGCTGGCGTGGTGAGCGCGTTGGGACGTTCCATCCGGGGCGAGAGCGGGCGTCTGATCGAAAACGTCATCCAGACAGACGCCGCCATCAACCCAGGCAACTCGGGAGGCCCGCTGGCTGACGCATCCGGCCGCGTGGTGGGGATCAACACCGCCATCATCGGCGGCGCCCAGGGAATTGGATTCGCCATCCCGGTCTCGGGGACCTTCAGGCGCGTGATCTTCACCCTCGTCACCGAAGGGCGGGTGCGCCGGGCCTACCTCGGGGTCATGGTGCAGAGCCGCCCGGCCCGCAAGGGCTTCGAGGGCGGAGCGGGCGTCGAGAGCGTGGCCCCGAACAGCCCCGCCGAGAGGGCCGGCGTCAGGCCACAGGACGTTATCGTCAGCTTCAAGGAAGAGCCTGTCCGCTCCAACGACGACCTCCTGAGCCTGCTGGACGAGTCCACCCTCGGTCAGGACCTCGCGCTGCGCGTGCTGCGTAACGGCAGAGAACGAACGCTCACCGTTCGTCCCCGAGAGCAAGAAAGTTAGCCAGCAGTCAGCTATCAGCAATTACGAGCCGGCGCACCGGAGAAGATGACAACCGGACCCCGATACACCACACTACACCCCCGAGACAGCGGCGCAAGCGTCTGGCGGCTTCGTCGAGTCAACAAGAAGCTGACTGCTGACTGCTGACCGCTGAAAGCTGATAGCTCCGACCGAAGGGAGGACAATGCCCGACGTGACGCTGGTGGTACGGAACCTTTCGAGCGCCGATGACGCGGAGAATGTCGAACGCGCGCTGGAGCGGGTGGACTCGATCAACCTCGTGAACGTGGACTCCGAGAAGGGCCTCGTCGCAGTCTCATATGATGGAGGCGAGGCGGAGCTGGAAAATATCCGACGGGCGATCCGGGAGGCCGGGCACGATGCCGAACCCTCGCCCGGCGCCGGACACGCCGGTGGCTGACCCGGCGCCAGGCGCATCCATGTACCGTCGGACTCCGGCGGACCTTCGCACCGAAAGGCTGGCGCTGGTCACCCTGACGCCGGAGCTGGCGCGGGCGGCCCTCGAAGACCGCGAGGAGTTGGGGCGCGTGCTCGGGGCTCGCGTGCCGCCGACGTGGCCTGGCGCGGACTTCGCCCGCATGTTGCCGCGCATCGCCCACTCTCCTGCCGCGCCGTTCACCTGTCTCATCATCCATGAGGGGGATCGGACGGTGATCGGGGAGACCGGCTTCCACGGCCCGCCCGATGGGACCGGGACAGTCGAGGCCGGCTACAGCATCATCCCGGATTACCGGAGCCGGGGGTTCGCCTACGAAGCCACGCGAGCCCTGATCGAAGCCGCCCTCGCCAGCCCTGGCATAAACCACGTCATAGCCGAATGCCTCCATGACAACGCGCCCTCGCTCCGGGTCCTGGAGAAACTGGGGATGCGCCGCGCCGGTTCAGCGGGCAGCGCCGTGCGCTTCGAGCTTCGCAAAGCACGATACAGCGGATTGCGTAAGGAATGACTTCCACGGCCCGCGCTGTCAGGGACTCTCGGGGTCTTCTCCAGCGGCCGGCTGCGCTCGCTTCTTCCAAAGCCAGGCTATGGCGGCGAAGATTACGGCCGCGCCCAACGCGATGTACAGCTCGAACGGCACGAGCGGCTCGACGTAGTCGTGTACGGCCTTGTCGGCGAAAAACATCTCGACGGAGATGTACACCAGGAGCGCCGCGCCCGCGTAGATGAGGATGGGGAAGCGATCCAGTAGCGAGGTCAGCAGCGCGGCACCGAAGACCACCAGCGGTATCGTGGTCGCCAGCCCGATCCCCATCAGCGCCCAGTTGACCTCCCCGCCGATCCGGGCCGCGCCGACCAGAGCGATCACGTTGTCCAGCGACATCACGGCGTCGGCGACGATGATGATCCGGATGGCTTCCCATGCGCTCTGCCCAGCCTCGACCTTTCCTTCCTCTTCCCCGGCATCGTCCTGGACCAGCTTCCAGGCGATCCAGAGCAAAAGCAGCCCACCCACGACCTGCAAGAACGGTATATTCAGCAGGAAGGAGATGACGGCCGCGAAAAGGAGCCGCAGCAAGACGGCGCCCGCGGCGCCCCAGATGATCGCCTGCCGGCGTTGAGCCCCTTCCAGGCGGCGGGCTGCCATCGCGATCACCACGGCGTTGTCACCGGAGAGAACGAGGTTGACGGCGAGTACCTTGACTAGCGCAAGCCAGAAAACCGCCTCGAACAATTTATGATCCTCCTATGCCCCGCTCCGCCAACCGGAGCTGCCTGCTGGTCATACCTTCCAGTTTTTTATCTTATCAGAACCGGCGATGCGCATTATCTCGATGGATTTTCTTACAGAATGGTGACGAGGGCCGCGACCACGAACGCTGCGTATAGCGCTCCTCCGACCAGCAGGTACTCGCCCTCGATGGGCTTTTTGAGGAAGAGCAGCGCGTAGAGGTAACCGCCGCCTATCAGGGCGAGCACGACTGAGAAGGCGGTGAGGAGGTCCAGGTTCCAGGGCGTGAACGCAAGGCCCAGGGCGACCGGGATCGTGCTCTGGAAGACCATCGCCCCGGTGATGTTGCCGAGGGCTAGGGTGTCCTTGTTGCCTCGGAGCCAGATCACGGAGTTGAACTTCTCTGGCAACTCCGTGGCGAGCGGGGCGAGGACCAGCGCGACCAAACCCGCCGGAATTCCGGCTGACTCCGAGAAATGCTCGACGGCGACGACGAAAAAGTGCGCCCCCGCGCCCATTATCCCTATCGTCCCGAGGACCTGCGCGGCGACCGCCCACGTCGGGGCCGGCGAACTCGACGGCCAGAGTGTGAGGTTGCCGGGCGGCTCCTCGATGGCGTCTCCTCCGGCCTTCAAGGTCTGGTAGACGTGGAGCCCGTACGCCAACACCAGCGCCACCGCCAGGATGACCTTTACGAAGAACGGCAACGGCACGAGGCCAGCCCCCGCGCCCAGGCCGAAGCAGATGAGGAAGAAGAACATGTCCCTCCGGGCAACCTCCCTGTCCACCACAAGGTCATCGTTGGTCTCGCGGCGGCGGCGGAAAAGCAGGATGGATACCCCGGCGACGAACATCGCCAGCGTCGCCAGCAAGAACGGCGCGCCCAGGATGGCCCCGACCCCGATCTCGCCGGTGGCGGTGCTTCCGCTGCCAACCAACACTGCTATCACGGCGACGAACGGGATCATGGTCTCCGGCAGAGCGGTCCCAACGGCGGCGAGAATGCTCCCCACCGCGCCCTGGCCCAGGTTCAGCCGGTCGCCCAGTATCTCGACGGCGTTGGTGAACAGCGCCGCCGCGGTGACGATCACGACCGCTGAGATGATCATTTGCAGTACCGTCATCGAAGACCTTTCTTCAGGGCGGCCGGGAGTGGAACGCGGATGTTTTACCCTCTTGCGGAGAACGTTACACTGGAACGCATGCCGGATACGCCGAAAGAGTTGCGAGAGATACTGGACGCCGTGGCGAGCGGCACGCTCTCCCCTTCCGCGGCGGCAGATCACCTCGGCAGCGGCGAGGTGCGCTACCTGGACGAGTTCGCCGTCCTCGACCTGGGCCGCTCCTCCCGCAAGGGCGTGCCCGAGATAGTCTACGCCGCCGGCAAGACGCCCGATCAGGTGTCGAGGATCTGCGAGGCTTTCCTCAAGTCTCGGGACCGGGTGATAGTGAGCAACCCGTCGCCGGAGCACCGGGCGGAGATCGAGAGTTACCTCCCTGACACGCCGCTCCGGGAGGCTGGCCGTTCCCTCGTCGTCGGGGCGGGGGAGCCACGGCTGTCGGGCGGGCGCGTCGCGGCCCTTTGCGCCGGCACCTCGGACCTGCCGGTACTGGGAGAGGCCGTCGCGGTGGCCCGTGAGATGGGCGTGGAGGTGATGAGCTTCCACGACGTTGGCGTGGCCGGCATACATCGTCTCGCTGGGCCCCTGCGGGAGCTGCGCGGCTTCGACCCGGACGCCCTGATCGTGGCGGCCGGGATGGAGGGGGCGCTTCCGACCGTCGTCTCGGCGCTGGTTGACGTGCCGGTGATCGGACTCCCCACCTCAACGGGCTACGGCCTCGGCGGCGACGGGACAGCCGCCATCCTGGGCATGCTCCAGAGTTGCTCCCCCGGCCTCTCGGTAGTCAACGTGGACAACGGGGTCGGAGCCGGCGCGACGGCGGCCTTGATCGCCAACCGCGCCGCCCAATCCCGAGCGGGCGAAGCCTCCGGTTGACCCCCGTGCGGATTTTCGTCGCCATCTTCCCGCCACCCGAGATCCGCGAGTCGTTGCTCGAGACGGCGCGCGGCCTCTCGGCGGATCGTAACATCCGGTGGTCGCGGCCCGAGAACGTCCACCTGACCCTCAAGTTCCTCGGCGGCGTGCCGGAGAAGAACCTCGACGGCGTCCGCGGCGTTCTGTCTCATGTCTGCGGGCGGCATGGTCCATTCGAGGCGGCCACCTCAGGGTTCGGGGCCTTCCCCTCCGCCAGGAAAGCCCGCGTCGTATGGGCCGACGTCGTGGAGGGCCGCGACGCGCTGCGCGCCCTTGCCGAAGACCTCGAAAGCTCCCTCGGCTCCTTGGGCTTCGATCGGGAAACCCGCCGAGCTTTCAGGCCGCACGTCACGCTCGGGAGGGTCCACGGTCGTCCGGTCAGATTGGAACTTGCCGAAACCGGCGCGCGAGGTCTGAGGTTTCCGGTGCGGGAGGTGATATTGGCGCGAAGCGTGCTGGGAGAAGGCGGGGCCGCGTACTCGGCCCTGGCGACGTATCCGCTATCAGAAGGCGGAGATCAAAGGCCCTAGCTGCATGATGATGAAGAGGAGTATCAGGATCATGAAGACCATCATCATAAAGTTACTCCCGCTCATCGCACCACGCCTTTCGAGAGGGTATCGTCCACGGTTTTATTCTACCCGCCGGTCATCCCGGCTGCCAGAACGCCCCGGCTACAGCTCGCTGGCGTAGAAAACCCGCCGCGCCGGCGCGGGCTCCCCGGCGGAAACCTTCGAACGCAGCAGGTGGAGTTCCTCCACCTTTCCGGCGGCAAGACGCACGTTCGGGTCCGCGTGCGAGAGAAGGTTCGCGATTTCACCCTCCACCGCGTCCATGATCACGAGCTCCGTGCCCCCCGCCGGCCGCGGCTCTTTGTAGAAGACCCTGCACTCGTAGCGGTCGCGCCTGAAGTCGTAGGTCACCAGTAGCATCTCGGGCCGCGCCGTGGCCGCCCGAGGTGCGTTTTGCAGCTCGTACATCACCTTCCGGCGGCGGTAGACCTCGCGTTGGCGTTCCTCGTACACGACCCGGAAGAATTCATCACCCTCGACCATATAGTAAGTCTCGTCGCGCTCGCTTTCGGCCTCTCGAACCCAACGTGCCACACCGACGCCATCCAACCTCGCCTCGCACGCCGGGCACCTGAATCCGCTCCCCACCACGCGCAAACCCTCCAGATGCGGGCAGTTGTTCGAGTCCTTCTCCATAATGATCCCGTATTTTACTCTCTTCCAACCCAGACGCGACCCTGACCCTCGATGCGAAGATAGCATGTACCTCTGGTCGAGATATCACTCCCCGGCAATCTCCATGATGGCCGAACGGTACCCCACGCCGGACACCCGCCACGAACATCCGCGCATACCAGAATCCCGGCGCTCGATCAGAGGCGTTACAGACCGCGCGCGGGTGAAGACGAGACGAGCTTCGGCCCGTCTGCCTTCTGGCGCGGCGGTTCCAGAACCCGAGCCTTCGAGACACCTGGAATCTCTACTGGAGGTTTACACATGTCATCCGGGCAGGAATCGGGGCGGCGGTGCTGGTATCCTCGGATGGAGCCATGCGGTGGAGAGAGACACACGTGGTGATCAACTCCACGGCCAACAAGGGCCGGGCGGCTGCGCGGCGTGTGGAGATCTCACGGTTTCTGGCGGGGCGTGGCGGTGAGACCGTGTGGCACGTCACGGAGGAGACGGGGGACGCTGAACGGATAACCTCGGGGCTGCCGAAGGACACGCTGGTGGTCGCGGCGGGAGGCGATGGCACGGTACACGAGGTTGCGGCGGCCTGCATCGGGACCGGGCGGACTATGGGCATATTGCCGGTGGGCAGCGGCAACGATTACGTGAAGGCGTGGGGGATAGGGACCCGTCTGCGGCGCGCGCTGGAGGTACGGGACGCCGGTAGGGTGCGCGTGGTGGACGCGGGAGAGGTCAACGGGGTCAGGTTCAACAATGGGCTCGGCATCGGCTTCGACGCCGAAGTCGCGGCGGGGGTGGCCGAAGCGCCGAAGTATCTCGGGGGTTTCGGGGGATACATGTGGTCCGTCTGGCGTTTGCTCCGTGGTTTCGAGTGCCACGAGGCCACTTTGAAGCTGGATGGGGAACCCGTCGAGGCCAGGACCATTCTGGTCGCGGCGGCGCTCGGGACGACTTATGGGGCGAGGTTCAGGCTCGCGCCCGAGGCGCGTCTGGACGATGGACTGTTCGATGTGATCTGGTCCGACGAAGTCAACCGGGCCGAGGTGTTGCGGCTCATACCGGCGGCGTTGAATGGAACATTGCTCCGGCGCCCGAAGGTCCATCTGGCGCGGGCAAGGGAGATCGAAGTGGAGCTGGCCGAGGAGATCCCGGCCCACGTGGACGGAGAGATGCTCCCTCCCACCAGCGCCTTTCATGCACGGGTGCTGCCGGGCGCATTGCGTGTCGTGGCTCCGTAACCCTCAGTACAGGGATGCTGTCAAATAGGGAAAGGCCGCGTTCGAATACGTCGCCGGAGGCTGCGCCATATGGTAAAAACGTTTACCTTGCCCCCGTGGGGTAGCGGGGTCGAAGAAGTATCGTGATCATAAGGTTGGCGAGCGTATGAGAGCATTCGTATTTCCGGGACAGGGTGGCAGCGTAGCGGAGCCGGCGGCGGAGTTGTTGCCGGGGATCCGGCGTGTCGTCGGCGAGAGGATACCGGATCAGGTGAAGTTCTTCGCCAACGCGGCCAGGGACGCGGACGAGAGCCGGGAGCTGGAGGTAAGGCCGGACGTAGTGGCCGGGCACTCGCTCGGAGAGTACGGCGCGGCCTACGCAGCCGGCTGCTTCGACTTTGAGACCGGGCTCTGGCTGGTGGCGCAGAGGGACCGATTCCTGGCCGAGGCGGCGGAGAGGATCCCCGGCGGCATGGTCGCCATCCTGCGCGCCCGCCCCGAAGACGTGGAAGAGGCGCTCGGGGAGTCCGAGGGGTCGGTGATCGCCAACTACAACTCGCCACGCCAGACGGTCGTCTCAGGGCTGCGCGGTGCCCTGGAGGACGCGGTC
Source organism: Rubrobacteraceae bacterium (assembly GCA_051003015.1). Classification (GTDB taxonomy): domain Bacteria; phylum Actinomycetota; class Rubrobacteria; order Rubrobacterales; family Rubrobacteraceae; genus JACDGB01. Next base: position 19,207 of record JBPCLT010000284.1, read on the forward strand.
TCCAGGGTCAGGGGACGCAAGATCCCCCTGAAGGTGCCCTTCGCGGCCCACTCTCCTTACGTGGCGGCGGCCGGCGAGAAGATGCGCGAGGTGCTCGACGGCGTGGAGTTCCGCGTGCCGGAGGTCCCCATCGTGAGCGCCGTGGACGGCGCGGTACACACCAGCGCCGAAGCCGTCAGGGAGGCGCTCAAACAGCAGATGGTGGCTCCCGTCCGCTGGGTCAAGGTCGTGGAGACCCTGGCCCGGATGCGGGTGGAAGAGTGGATCGAACTCGGCGGCGGCAGCGTCCTGACCCGGATGCTCAAGGACTTCGAGCTGCCCTCTCTCAGCGGCATCCCCTTCGAAGAGCTACGCGCCAGCCTCGCGCAGCAGGCCCAGAACCTCTTGCCGGGCAACGGCGGCGACCAGGCCCCCGAGTAGAGCGCGGCGGTGTGGACTCCGTCGCGGGGTTCCTGTTGTCGGAAGATCGGGGTCAGGTGGCCCTGGTGGAGAAAATCAAGCCCGAATGGCAACGAGGTCTGCTAAACGGCATGGGCGGCGAGATCGAACCGTCCGATGCCTCGCCGAACTTCTAGTGCCAGGTGAGGAAGGGGGCTTATGAGCAACGGCTACGACGCCATAGTAGTCGGACTGGGCGCCATGGGCAGCGCCGCCGCGTACCATCTCGCCCGGCGTGGCTACCGTGTTCTCGGCCTCGACGCTCATCCACGGGACCACATGGAGGGCTCCTCGAACGGGCGCAGTCGCATCATCCGGGAGGCGTACGCGGAGGGAGAGGAATACGTACCGCTGGCCCGACGGGCCTACGAACTCTGGCGGGAGCTGGAACGAGAGTCCGGTCGGAACCTGCTCACCGTGGTCGGCGGGTTAGTCGTAGGCGAGGCGGGAAGCGACCTCACCGAAGGAGTAGTTCGCAGCGCCCGGCGGCACGACCTTCCCTACGAAGAGTTGTCGCCGGAAGAGGCTTCCGCCCGTTTCCCCGGCTTGCGCCTGGCGGATGATCTAGTGGCGGTCTTCGAGGCCGGGGCGGGGATCCTCGAACCGCAGGCGTGTATTGATGCCCACCTGGAAGTTGCCGCCGCTCACGGCGCGGATCTGCGCCATGCCGAACCGGTGCGACGTTGGGAGACCGACGGGGACGGGGTTCGGGTCGAGACGGATCGCGGCCTCTACGAAGCGGAACGCCTGGTCGTGACGACCGGGCCCTGGGCAGGAGAACTGCTATCCGACCTAAGGCTCCCTTTGTCCGTCAAGCGTGTCGTGAACGTCCACTTCGAGTGCCCACGGCCCGAGTTGTTCGATGCCGGCCGCTTCCCGGTGTGCATACTGGACGTGCCGGAAGGGGTGTACTACAGTCTTCCGGCGCTCCCCGGACAGGGCATCAAGATCGGCCGGCACGACGGGGGCGAAGAGTGTACGCCCGGAACCATCCGCCGCGAGGTCGCCCAGCCGGAAGTCGCGATGCTCAGGGAGGTACTGGACAGCTACCTGCCTGGGGCGGCGGGGCCCGTAAAGTGGACGCTGACCTGCATGTACACCATGACCCCCGACGGGCACTTCGTGATCGACCGCCACGCGCGCCACAGCCAGGTCGTCTACGGCTGCGGTTTCTCGGGACACGGTTTCAAATTCGCTGGCGTCGTGGGTGAAATACTGGCCGACCTGGCACTGGAAGGCGAGACCGAACACCCGATCGAACTCTTCTCCGCTTCGCGTTTGCCTTCGCGAACAGTGAACCCCTGAGCGAAAGAATTCTCACTCGACCGCAGCGGGAGTGCGCGGCGTGGTGGTGAGGAACTCGGGTCCCGCGTCCGTGACGAGGACGGTGTCGGAGGCCACGTAGTCTGCCGGACCCGCCCCGATCAGCCAGGGCAGCAGATGGAAGACCATTCCCTCCCGGATCTCCATCTCGCTGCCCGCGCGCAGTCCCTTTACCACGCCGCTACCCGACCAGCTAGGGGGAAAGCCGATGTCCACCATGTAGCCGCAGTGGTGGCGTCGGTAGTCGTGGTGGCCGAGCGCCTCGTCTATCACCTTCTGCCAGGCGGCGTACACCTCGCCAGCAAGAGCGCCGGGATGTAAAGCGCCGCGGATCGCCTCCAGGCTGCCCAGCACGATCTCCGCCACCGCAGCCACCCCGTCGGGAACCTCTCCAATATGGACCATGCGGGTGAGGGGTGCATGGTAACGGTTGACGCAGCCGGAGAGCTCCAGGAACAGGCCGTCGCCGGCTTGCAGGACGCGATCCTCCCAGGTCCTGTGCTCGTGCAGGAGCAAGTCGGTGGTCCGGATCAGGGGCGCAAACCCCGGGTACTCACTGCCACTCGCGAGCATCGAACGATAGACTTCGGCGGCCACCTCTTGTTCGTTGACGCCCTCGCCCACCACACTGATGCCGCTCCGCATAGCGTGGTCCGAGATAGCCGCCGCCCGCCGGATGTACTCGATCTCGGTCGGGGACTTGACGGCGCGAAGGCCGTCCACGAGCCTCGACCTGTCCTCCCAGCTCACCTGCGGAGTCCTCTCCACCACGCCTTCCCAGATGTGGATGGGGAAAGACACCGCGTGCTTCTCGACCCCGATCCGTCCAGACTCCAGACCGCCCGCGCTGATGGCGCGCGCTACTGCGTCGGCGGGCTCCTCGCCGTCCGCGAACAGGACCTGCTCACAGTTGGGAACCTGAGCGTCCAGCGTGTGACGCTCCATGGCGCGGGCCATTATCAGAGGGGCGCCTTCCGTCTGGAGAAGCAGCGCGGTGAACGCAAAATGGCCCTGGTGGTTCAGGCCGGTGAGATAGAAGACGTTCTCCGGGCTAGAGACGACCAGCGCATCGAGACCTCGCTCCCGCATGGCGGCCCGAACCGCCGCGACGCGGGCATCGTACTCGGCGATGGTAAAGGGAGCACGCGGCATCCCGATATCATCCCGGTCGGTGTCCGCCGCTACCATCGAGTGACCATCCACGCTACTCCCCGTTGACGCAGAACGCCTCGTCGGGGGCCATTGTACCAATGACGCATTCGCGAAGAGACGCCGGTGAGAGTCGCCCTCCTCAGCCAGAACATCATTTCTGATTATGTGCCAAAATGAACAATAATAGAGAGTGGGTGAGTCTGGCGACCCAGGCGCAAACGGCACAGAGGATTGATGAACCCACGATGCGGCGGGCCATCACCGCCTGCGCAATCGGCAACTGCACGGAATGGTTCGACTACTCGACCTACGGCTACCTGGCGGTGACGCTCGGCGTCGTGTTTTTCCCGTCCGAGAACCCGACTATTTCGCTGCTCTCCTCGTTCGCGGTTTTCGGCGCGGCCTTCGTCGTGCGCCCGCTCGGCGGCCTATTCTTCGGGCCTCTGGGCGACAGGATCGGGCGCCAGAAGGTCCTGGCGGCCACCATCCTGCTCATGGCGGGTGCGACCTTCGCCGCCGGCCTGCTGCCTGGCTACGCCACCATCGGCATCTGGGCACCGATACTGCTGGTCCTCATGCGGCTGCTGCAAGGTTTCTCAGCGGGCGGCGAGTACGGCGGCGCTTCCACGTTCATGGCGGAGTACGCGCCCGACGATCGCAGAGGGTTCCTGGGAAGCTGGCTCGAGTTCGGCTCCCTCGGAGGGTACATGATGGGCTCGGGTCTGGTGACGTTGATGACGGTCATCCTCTCGCAAGACGCCATGGTCTCCTGGGGCTGGCGAATACCCTTCCTGGTCGCGGGACCCCTGGGGATCATCGGGCTCTACCTGAGATACAGGCTGGAGGACACCCCGGACTTTCAGGCTCTGGAGAGCGGCGGGGAGGTCGCCCAGGCCCCCCTCAAGGAGACCATCACAGAGAACTGGAGGCCGATGCTCATACTCGGGGGGGTCATGATCATCGGCAACGTAGGCAACTACATACTACTCACCTACATGCCGAGCTACTTCTCCGAGCGGCTGAACATCGGGGACACGACAGCCCTGCTCGTCATCTTTGTCGCCATAATCTTCATGATGGCGCTCATAACGCAGGTGGGCGCGCTCTCCGACCGCGTCGGGCGCAAACCGATGTGGATCGCTGGCTCGGTTGGTTTCGTGGTGCTGGCGTACCCGGTCTTCTGGCTCATCTCGCTTGGCAACTGGTTCACCACGCTGTTGGGACTGCTCGTACTCGCGCTCTGCCAGGTCTTTATCCTGGGGGTGATCCCCTCGACGCTGCCCGCTCTTTTCCCGTGCAAAGTGCGCTACGGCGGCTTCGCCATCAGCTACAACATATCGGTCGCGCTCTTCGGAGGCACCGCGCCCTTCCTGGCGACGTACCTGACCGACGCGACCGGCTCCAACTTCGCGCCCGCCTTCTACCTGATGGCCGCCGCCCTGGTGTCGCTAATCCCGATCTTGCTGATGACGGAGAGCGCCAGGACTCCCTTGATGGGATCGCCAGCGACAGCGAGCGAGGCTTCAGTAACGTAAGTAGCCTCGGGCCGCTGTTTCGGGGACTACGGTAGTCGCCTGGTGGTTTGCAGGCAAAGACGCGGAGGGTCCACGGTCGCTATGACGGAAAGCGTCGAAGCGAAGGGCCGGAGCCTCGCGCCCCGGCCCTTCGCTGACACCTGAAGCCTGAAACCTACCTGCGCGCTTCGGCCTCCGCCTCGGCTTCGGCCTCCTGCTTGAAGGTCTCGCCGGCGCTGATCGCCACGACCTCGTCCTCGATGGAGGAGATAGTACCCTCCATGCTCGACCACACGCCGATGGAGAAGCCCTCGTCCACGGGTTCGCCGAGCTTCTGCTCATACTCCACCGAATCGCCCTCGAAGACGAGCGGCGTCGCGGGCTTGAGGAAGCGGCCGCCAAGCGGCAGGTTCACGCCGGATACCTTGCCGACCAGCGACTCGACTTGATCGGGCTGCCTGGTCTTGATCCCGGCGTACTCCTTGCTCGCCACGCCCTTCGGGATGACGAGGAAACCGTTCGTCGTGCGCCGCACGAAGGCGTCGCCCTCGCCCAGCGACTCTATGCCCATCTCGTTCAGGTAAGGGCCGCCGTCAATCACGGAGAGCTTGCCTGCCTCGGCGTCCACGTCCACGCCGGCGAGGGAGAGGATCTCGGTGGCCGACGCCCCGAGCGGGACCTCGTAGAGATGCAGCGGCAGGTCGGGGCCGAAGACCTGGATGTACTTGGTCGTGACCGGCTTGCCGAAGAAGAGTGCGTTGTACATGTTCAGGAGCGTCTCGGAGTTGTTGACGACGTGTCCGGCGTCGAGCGGAAGTCCGGGGCGCTTGTTGCCGTCAGGCAGCTCGATACGGCGCGGCACCCACCGCTCCTTGTCCTCGTAGAAGATGTTCTTGATGAGCGTCTTCTCCTCGCCCATCGAATATTTGTCCGCGACGTGGACGACCTCGTAGAGTCCGTCGGCGTTCTCGTCGTAGCGTTTGAACCATTCCTCGTCCTTGAAGTGGACGCCCATGATGACCTTCTCGATCCCGAAGATGTCCTTGAGCACATCGTAGAGCACGAGGAACTCATCGAAGTACTCCCGATGGACCATCTTGTCCGCCCAGTAGCCCGGCTCCGACTCGGTGCAGTTCACGATCAATCGCGGCTGCGGGTTCTTGTACTTGAAATACGTCGGGAAACCGCCGCCCCCAGCCCCCACGATGCCGGCCTGGCGCATGATCTCGACGGCGTCCTCCCGGCTTAGCGCCTTTACCTCTTCCAGGCTCCGCTGCTTCAACTCGGCCACAACTCTTGCCCTCCGTATGCTCTACTTCAGATGCTTGCGGTTACAAACTCCGTCTAACCTGTTACAGGCAGTATAGCGTTCGGGACTTTGCGTGACCAGTGTGATCGGTTACGAACGTGGCTGTCCTGTTTGCTACACTTTCGCATGAGATGAAGCTCTCCAGACGCCAGTGCAACGTGCTCCTTATCATGGGCGTCGTCATGCTGTTCTTCTGGATCACGCGGTCCTATACGTGGTACTCGAACGACCTTCAGGGCAACCTGTATCTTGCTCTTTTGCACTTGCCGATCATCGTGATCTCACTCTCCATCGGCGTGTACCTTACCTACCTCGGCATCAAGGGCCGCAGGCAATAAAGCCATTCAGCATTTCAGCTTGTCCAACTTTCGCCAACCGAAGCTCTTGCTGACCGCTGACGAGCCGCCGGAGGCGGCGTGCTGACCGGCTGACGAGCTATTTCACCGCTTCGGCGGGTAGCGGAACTCCCGGATCTCCTCTGGCACGTCGGCGGTGGAGTAGTTGGGGACGGCCCGGCGCAGGAAGGCGAGGGACTTGCCCCCTTCCTGAGCACGGGCGTGGTAGACCATCCCATCCACCAGCTCAGGGAGGTCCGTGCCGTCTGAAGGCCCCGTGTTCTCGGAGGTGAGCTGGAAGACCATCGAGTGACCGGTCGGGGCCTGCTGCTCGCCCGCTTCGACGAGCTCCTCTTCGAGCTTCTCGCCGGGACGGAGGCCGACGAACTTCACCTGGACGTTGGGGGCGCCCATGATCTCGATCATCTTCCGCGCCAGATCGGTGATGGAGACGGGACGGCCCATCTCGAGGACGTAGGTTCCGTACCCCTCGGCCATCGCCCCGGCCTGAAGTATCA
>JBPCLT010000285.1:0-18431 GCA_051003015.1 Rubrobacteraceae bacterium
GTAAGACCGTGGCGGAGACGAAGACTTACCGCGAGGCCCTTCGGGAGGCCATGGTCCAGGAGATGGAGCGCGACGAGAACGTCATCCTGATGGGCGAGGACATCGGCGTCTACGGCGGCACCCACCTCATAACCGACGGCCTCATAGACGAGTGGGGTCCGAAGCGAGTAATGGATACTCCCATCTCCGAGAACGGGTTCACGGGGGCGGCCGTCGGGATGGCGATGATGGGCATGCGGCCCATCGTGGAGATGATGACCTGGAACTTCTCGTTCCTCGCCGCCGACCAGATCATCCAGCACGCCGCGAAGGTCCGATATTTCTCCGGCGGTCAGGTCCAGGTGCCGCTCGTGATCCGTGGCCCCAACGGCGGCGGCGTGCAGCTCTCCGCCCAGCACACCCATAGCCTGGAGAACTTCTACGGCCACTTCCCTGGCCTGAAAGTGGTAGCCCCCGTCACCCCCAACGACGTGAAGGGCATGATGCTGACCGCCGTTCGGGACCCGAACCCCGTGGTCTTCCTGGAAGCCGGTGCCCTCTACGGCACGAAGGGTGAAGTAGAAGACGGCGACAACGCTGTACCTTTCGGCAAGGCCAGGGTAGCCCGCGAGGGAGATGACGTGACGCTCATCGCCTACGGCCGGCAGGTCAACCTGTGCTTGCGGGTGGCAGATGCGTTGGAGGAAGAGGACGGCGTCAGCGCCGAGGTAATTGACCTGCGTTCTATCCGTCCGTTCGATGAAGATGCCATCGTGGCGTCGGTGGAGAAGACGCACCGGGCGGTTGCGGTGCAGGAGCAGTGGCGATGGTTCGGGGTGGCGAGCGAGGTGGCGGCGATCATCCAGGATAGGGCGTTCGACTCGCTGGACGCGCCGGTGGAGCGGGTGAGCGGGGCCGAGGTACCGGCGCCGTATGCCCGCAACCTGGAGTTGGCGGCGTTCCCGAGCGACAAGCAGGTGGCGAACGCGGCCCGCCGGGTCCTTTACATGGAGGAGAAGTAAGGTGCCGGAAGTTTTCATGCCCAAGATGGGCGACGCGATGGAGGAGGGCACCCTCCTCAAATGGCTGGTGAGCGAGGGCGACGACATCTCCGAGGGTGACCCGATAGCCGAGATCGAGACCGACAAAGCCTCGATGGAGATAGAGGCTGAGGACTCGGGGACGCTCGCCCAGATCATCGCCTCCGAGGGTGACGATATCCCTGTTGGCGGCGCCATCGCCTTCATCCAGGGCGAAGGCGAAGAGGCTCCCGAGCGCGATAGCGGCGGGGAAGAGACCGAAGCCGAGGAGGGCGGTGAGGACGAGGGACAGGCTCAGGCCCAGACCGCCACCCAGACGAAAGCCGGGGGCGGCGAAGAGGAGGGTGGAGAGCAACCGTCCGATGGGCAGGCTGACGGCCGGGCCAACGGCCGTTTCCGGGCCTCACCCATCGTGAAGCGCCTGGCGGCGGAGAACGACCTGGACCTCTCGAAGGTGAACGGGTCGGGGCCGCAGGGCCGCATCGTCGAGCGGGACGTGCGGGCCGCGATGGAACGCGGCGACGCGCAGGCGGACGGACAGGACGAAGAAGCCGAAGCGCCCGAGACGAAGCCCGCGGAGGCGCCTCAGGAAGCGCCACAGGTGGGGTTGCAGCCCGCGCGGTTGCCCGAGCCGGTGGAGGGTCCGGACACGAGCCTCGTGGAGCCGACCCGGATGCAGCGGGTCATCGGCGAGCGGATGACGGAAGCCAAGCAGCACATCCCGCACTTCTACGCCACGGTCGAGGTCAGGATGGACGCGGCGATGGCCTTGAGGAAGCAACTCAACGAGCAGCTCGAGGAGGAAGGGCTTAAGCTCTCCGTCAACGACTTCGTGATGAAGGCGTGCGCGGTGGCATTGAGGGGTTATCCGAACCTCAACGCCATCCAGACCACCCAGGGCTTCGAGCTGCACGAGAAGGTGGACATGGCGATGGCCGTCGCCCTCGACGCCGGGCTCATAACCCCCGTCATAAGGGACATCACCAGCAAGGGTCTCGCCGCTATATCACGTGAATCCAAGGACCTCGCCGTCCGGGCCCGCGACGGCAAGCTCCAGCCGGACGAGTACCAGGGCGGGACCATCACTGTCTCCAACATGGGCATGTTCGGCATCGAGAGCTTCACCGCCATCGTCAACCCGCCGCAGGCGGCCATCATCGCCGTAAGCAGCATCCAGAAGCGCCCATCCTACGATGATGACGGCGAGGTCGTGCCGGCCAGCATGATGAAGCTCACGCTCTCGGCAGACCACCGCATCGCCAACGGCCGCGACGGCGCCCTGTATATGGCCGAGGTCAGGCGCGTGCTTGAGAACCCCGTGCTGTTGATGGTTTAGAGGGCTACAGGCATCAGGTTTCAGGCGTCATCTTCGCGCCCCCGGCAAAGAGCCGGGGGCGTCGGTTTATACGCCGCTTATAATGCATTGCATGGGCAACGATGGAGACGAGGTGTCCCCGGTGAACTGGAGGCAGGCTTTCGGCGGACGAGTTGTCCGGGTTGCTGGAGCGGCGCGCGGGCTCGGGACCATTTACGGAGAGCGTTACCGGGGGATGGTGCTCTACGGGTCTTATGCCCGCGGTGAGGCCGACGAGGGCAGCGACGTGGATCTGCTGCTCCTGCTCGATGGTGACGTGGCGCGAGTACCTCAAGGCTGAACCAGTCGTCTGGCCTCTTTCGTTGGAGAGCGGGTATGTGATCTCGCTTCTACCCGTCAGCCCGGAGGCTTACCGGGAATCCCGGAACCCTTTCCTTATGAACGCTCGCAAGGAGGGAGTGACGGTGCCTTGAACGAGACCTACGCCTTTCTCCACAAAGCCTCCAGGTCGTTGGACGCGGCGGATCAGCGGCGCGTGCTGGAGAACCGTTGATGGTCCGGAAACGACCTGCGCCCCCGGCGAAATCCGGGGGCGCAAGTTTTTCGGGGTCGGGTTTCTTCTAGGTCTGGTCGGGGAAGTTGACGTCCACCACGTTCACGTTGACCTCGGTGACGGTGAGGCCGGAGAGGCTTTCGACGCGCCGGATCACGTTCTCCCGCACCGCCTGGGTTACCTGGGCCACGGGCCGACCATACTCGACTACCATCGTCAGGTCAACGGCCGTCTCCAGTTCACCGGCCTCCACCGAGACGCCCCGGGTCTGGGCCTCGCTGCCGCTCAGGAACTCGCCTACCGTGCGCGAAGTATCGCCCGGAAGCCGCGTGCCTCCTGTGCTCGTGGCTGCGCCGTCCACCTCGTTCGCTGCTATGCCCACGATGGTCTTTACCGCCGCTTCCTGGACGATGGTCGTTCCCCGGTCGCTCTGGAGCGGGTGTTGCTTGCTCTGGGCCCTTGTACTCCCCACCTGCGTATCCTCCTCTCGATCCTGTTCCAATACTACACATTAGCATACCCGTTTGGGCGCTTCGCTGCTGGCAAGGCTCCCGCCGGAAACTTTGTGACGCGCTGCGCGAAGCACGCCGGTGCGTTAAGCTAGACGCCCCCGCCAAAGGGAGGCGGGCATCAGGGGTTGGCGTGGAAAGGAGGACTCGTGGCGGCGGAGCCGGAGTTGATTCGCAATGTGTGCTTGATCGGGCACCGGGGTAGTGGCAAGACGTCTCTCGGGGAGGCGATGCTGGGACTTGCATCGGGGAGAGGCGGCCCCGCAAACGGCGTTCTGGACTACGCGGATGAGGAGGCCGAGCGCGGCATGACGCTCGGGATGAGCGTCGCCCACCTGGAGTGGAAAGGACGCACGGTCAACCTCCTCGACACCCCCGGAGACGGGGGCTTCATCGCGGACGCTTTCGTGGCGCAGAGGGTGGCCGACTGTGCGGTGCTCGTCGTGCATGCGCAGGACCCGATCCAGGTCGTCACCGAGCGCGTCTGGCGCCGGGGCGAGAAGGAGGACATCCCGCACATGGTCGTCGTCAACCACCTCGACCGCGAGCGGGCGGACTTCGCGGACGTGCTGGAGCAACTCCGGGAACGCTTCGGGCAGGCGGTCGTGCCGCTGAATCTGCCCATCGGGCGGGAGGATGATCTCCGGGGCATCTACGGGCTCCTCTCCGGCACCGCCTTCGTGGACGGCGAGCAGAGCACGAATATACCGGCTGGCATGGAGGACGAGGTGGATGCCGCCAAGACCCAGCTCTTCGAGGCCATCGCCGAGAGCGACGACACGCTGCTGGAGAAGTACCTGGAAGGCGAGGAGATCTCCACGGAAGAAGCCTTCGAGGGCATTCGCAAAGGCATCGCCGAGGGGCTCATCATACCGGTGCTCGCGGCGAGCGCGGAGCGTGGGATCGGGATAGACAGGCTTCTGGACGTGATCGCCGGCAGCGCGCCCAGCCCCACCGACCGCTCCCGTTGGACCTCCGAGGACGGTGACGAAATCTCCTGCGACCCGGACGGCCCCTTTGCGGCCTACGTCTTCAAGACCTACGTGGACCCATACGCCGGGCGCCTCAGCGTGATGCGGGTCGTAAGCGGGCGCTGCCGCTCGGACGAGGCGCTCACCAACCCGCGCACGGGCTCCAACGAACGCCTCGGCGGCATCTCACATCTCACCGGCAAGGAACGGACATCCGTGGACGAGGCCGTGGCCGGAGACATCATCGCCGTCGCCAAGCTCCGCGACACGAGTACCTTCGACACCCTTTGCAAGCCGGATAGCGTCATGTCCTTCGAGCCCGTGGAGTTGCCGGAGCCGACGACGGCGTTCGCCATCGAGGCGAAGGCGCGCGGCGAGGAGGAGAAAGTCTTCGAGGCCATCCGGCGCGTCACCGACGAGGACCCGTCCCTCAAGCTGGAGCGTTCGGAGGACACGGGAGAGGACATCCTGGCGGGGTTGGCCCAGATGCACGTTGAGTTCGCCCTGGATCGCATAAACCGGCGCTACGGCGTGGAGGTCGAGGCGAAGGCCCCGAGGGTTCCGTTCAAGGAGACGATATCGGGCAGCGCCAGGGCGCAGGGGCGATACAAGAAGCAGACCGGCGGGCGCGGGCAGTTCGGGGATGCCAGGATCGAGATAAGTCCCCTCCCGCGCGGCTCGGGCTTCGAGTTCGAGAACGGCATCGTCGGCGGGGCCATCCCCCGGCAGTTCATCCCGGCGGTCGAGAAAGGGATAGTCGAGGCGATGCGCCAGGGCACCATCGCCGGATACCCGGTCGTGGACGTGAAGGTGAGGCTCCACGACGGACAGTTCCACACCGTTGACTCCTCGGAGGCGGCGTTCAAGGTAGCGGGCTCGATGGCCTTCAAGAACGCCGTCGCGGACGCGAACCCTGTGCTGCTGGAGCCTTTCGTCAAGGTCGAAGTGCTGGCTCCGATGGAGATGGTCGGCGACATCATGGGCGACCTCTCGGGCCGCCGGGGGCGTCCGATAGGCATGGAGCAGCGCGGCGAGCGGCAGGTGATCCAGGCCGAAGTTCCGCAGGTGGAGATGCTCACCTACGCCCGCGACCTCCGCTCTGTAACCGGCGGGAGAGCCAACTTCCACGTCGAGCCAGGCCACTACGAGGAGGTTCCGCCCAACCTCGTCGAAAAAGTCCTCGCCGCCAACCAGCGCGAGGAAGAGAAAGCGGTCAGCTAACCGGACCTATCCACGGACAAGCCCGGCGCAGGAACGATACGCCGGGCTTCGGATCTAAGAGCACGCTTAAGGCTCGACTCGGGTCTTGGGCAAAGGAGATGAGAGGCCGATGATGACGCACGACGAAGTACAGGCGTGGCTTGACGCTTACGTCGCCGCCTGGCGCACCTACGACCCCGCGGCGATCTCCGCCCTTTTCGCCGAGAATGCCACCTACGCCTACCATCCCTGGGACGAAGGCGAGGATGTGGTTCGAGGTCGCGACGCTATCGTTGGCAACTGGCTCGAGGAAAGGGATGCGCCTGATTCCTGGGAGGCGCGGTATCGTCCGTTACTGGTCGAGGGAGAGCAGGCGGTCGCCACGGGGTTCACTCGCTACGCCAACGGCGAGTTCTTCTGGAACCTCTGGGTCCTCCGTTTCGACGAGGACAAACGATGCGCCGAGTACGTGGAATGGTACATGGTCGAGCCGGAGTAGAGGACGTTGCCATGGATCAGGCGCCGGGATCTCGGTACGCAGAGCCCCCGAAGCGGGAACGGAAATGCGCCCCGGTTACTGCTCGGGCACCTCGAATTCGAACGTCCAGGGGCCGCGTACTATTTCTTCCTCCCTGGCGCAAGAGGGGCACATGGGGTTGACCTCGATCTGCGTTACCGTCACCGACGAGCGGCCGTCTAACGGATCGTTCAACAGCATCTCCAGGCACTGGCCCTTTCCAGCTGCCGGGCTGAGAGAATCAAGAATCAGGTCCTTGCCGCCGGGGAACCAGCCGCGCAAGTCGTCCTGAGGCTCAGGACAGATGACCGCTGCGGGCCTGCCCGGGGAGTCCGTCACCCGATCCAACGTGAGCGTGATCCCGCTCGCCGTATCCTTCTCGTTTATCTGCACGACGGGAGCGGGGCGCACGGGGATGTCGAAGTCGAAGACGAAGGTCTCACCGACCGGCTCGGGCGGCGGCATTTTCTGGCCTGGCGCGGTGATCGCCCACTCCTGGAGTGGGATCTCCAGTCGGAAGCGGTGCTCACTGCCCGGCTCGATCCTCTCTTCGGTCTCGAAGTCCATGTGGTTCGCGAGAGGCACTTCCGCCACGTTGTCCGGGGCCGAGGAGATCGCCCCTTCTCTGGAGACCACCTTGAACTCCGCGCCGCCCTGATCAGTGAACCTGACGCGCTCGCCAGGGTGCAACTCGGCCGGGTATTCGCCGACACGCCGTCCGCCCTGAAGGTCTTCCACATCGAAGCCGATCACGACGGTCCTCTCATCTGCGTAGGCGAACCCCAGGGTGACCTTCGCCCCGCTGGCGGTTCGGGCCTGGTTTATCTCCTCACCTCCGCCGCCGGGCACGTTATCGCGGTAGTAGTAAGTGTAGGCTTGGGTGTGGGTGTCTTCGGTGTGGTCGTTGTCATGCTCCAGGTTCGTCGTCTCGCCGGGGCCGGACGCTCCGGGGCCGGGCAGCCCATATCCGATGAGCCCGCGGAAAGATCCAGAGGCAGCATAGATGCCCACGCCGAGGATCAACACCGAACAGACAGCAAGGGCCCAGCCAAGGGGCGTGTTGGGGACGAACCGGGGGACCGACGATCTCCGCAGAGAGCCGATAAACGTCCGACCTTCGCTCGTCGTCGCGCTCATCCGTTCGCCGTCCACACGTTCCCTTATTCCGGGCCACAGATCCACCGTGTCGGGCACTCCGGCCTCGGCGCAACCGCGCAGGGCATTCTCCATGCGCTTTCTCTGATCAGTCACGGTCGTTGCCTCCTTGCTGCGCGAAGCGCGGTTGCGCCCGGTGCTTTCCCGGCGCGGTTGCGCCGAGGCCGGAGCTTCGATAGGCGTTTGCGTGCGGTGTGGAGCCGCCACTTGATCGTTCCGGGTGGGGAATTGCCGCGTCCGGCCATCTCGGATTCGCTCATCCCGAGGTAGTAGCGTTGCACCACCACCGCGCGCTGCGCCGGGGGCAGCTTCTCAAGCGCCGCCCACACCCGCCGCCGCTCCTCCTCCGCTTCGGCCAACTCTTGCGGTCCCGTCTCGGGGTCCGGGAGTTCGAGGATCGAATCTCCTACCTCGCGGCTGGAGGATGCCGTCCGCTCCCGCCGGACGGCGGCCTTGACCGCGTCGTTGACGACCACCTTCATGAACCACGGCCCGAAGGGGCGTTCGGCATCGAAGCTCCCGATGTGCTCGTAGGCCCGCACGAAAGCGCCTTGCACCACGTCCTCAGCAAGGGCGCGGTCGCGTACGATCAAATACGCCGCCCGCACGGCCCGGATTTGGTGCGCCCGCACCAGATACTCAAGTCCGCCGACGTCGCCGCCTTTGAGGCGCTCTATCGCTCTGCGTTCATTCATCCCCACTCTTTCCTGGCCGCTGACCGACGGGTGCCTCTACCCCATGTATCCGCCGGCAACGAGAAAGGTTTGAAAAAAGTGTTGGGCTTCGGGAACGTTATCAGCCCGCGCGTGATGGCGCTTTGGGAACGGAAACCCCGATCAGGGCGTCCCGCGTCACCAGCGTCGCCAGTTCCTCTTCGCCCATATCTTCGGTGCCGGGTGGGCGCATCGGCAAGACCATGTAGCGGGCGTCGGCGGTCGAGTCGTGGACGGCGACCTCGACGCCTTCTTCCGGCTCGAAGCCGAACTCACGCATGACGGCGCGGGGTTCGCGGACGGCGCGGGAACGGTACTCGAAGCTCTTGTACCAGTCCGGTGGTCGACCGAGGACGGCTCGCGGGTAGCAGGAGCATAATGTGCAGACGATCAGGTTGTGCGTCCCTGGCGTGTTCTCTACGACGATTAGCTCCGCCTCGTGGGTGGCATCAAGGCCAAGTTCCCCGGCGGCGGACTTCGCGCCGGAGAGCAGGCGTTCCTTGAATTCCGGGTCCGTCCAGGCGCGGGCCACTAGCTTCGCGCCGTTGGCGGGCGAGCGGGAGTCCATGTACGCGATGCGGTCCTGTATCTCCGCCTCGGTCAGGAGGCCCTTCTCGACGAGCAGGGCCTCCATCGCCCGGATTCGGGCCGCGTAGGGGCTGCGTTCGTGCCGGACTTTTTCGTGTGGGTGACCGTCGCTCACTGTTCTCCTTCCGGCTCTAGCCAATGCTCGTAGACGTCAGCGTACAGGCGGTCGCCGGCGGGGCCTTCGTAGCCGTCCCAGAGGCCGGATTGCCGGAAACCCACTCTATAAAGGGTTCTCTCTGGCATCCCGGAGAGGCCGTAGGCGAGGTCTTCGGGGTTTGGGAAATGGCCGAGGATGGATGAGATCCAACCCGACCGGCCCTTGAGGTAGTCGGGGGCGCGGACGTGTCCGGGTTTCTCCGCCGCACGCACCCGCACGCGGTCTCCGGGATGGAAGGACGTCAAGATCCACTCCAGCGGCGTTCTATCTCATCGGCCTTCTCGTCTATCTCCTCGCTGGTGAGGATGCCTTTCTCGACGAGGAGTTTCTCGGTGGCGGCGGTCCAGCGTTCGTAGTAGCCGAGGTCCCGGTAGTTCGGGAGGCTCTCGATGGCGCGGCGGTGCTGGTCGGTGGTCTGGAGGCCCCTTCCGCCAAGGGCGGAGTTTATGGCGTCTGCGAGGCGTTCCCAGTCCTCGACCTCGTGCTGGCTCCGGTCAACGGGGCCGCCGGGAGACCCTCCGAGGTCGTGTACGCCGGACATTCGTCTTCCGGCCCCTACCTCACCCGCATTATTTCCGCCATCGGAGGACGTTCGACGAGCTCCTCGACGTATCCCTGTATCCGGAGACCCTCCGGCGTCGCGACGGCGTGATGGTAGTCGGAGAGCTGGAAGAGGTCGTCGGGCAGGTTGGGGTCCCGCGCCTGGTTGAGGCGGCCGTCCTGCCTGAGGCGCCGGGCCACGGCCCGTAGCACCGCGTATGACATGCGCGAGAGGTCGCGCAGCGGCTGATGGCGGTTCTGGCGGGCGCCGAGGTCTACCTGGGCCATCGCCCCGAGCCCGACTTTCTTGAGGACGTCTATCATGACGGACATCTCGACGGCGTAGCCGGTCATGAACGGAATTGAGCGGAACAGCTCGGCGTCGGCGACGAACTCCCCGGCCAGCGGCTGCACGAAGCCGGAGAGCTCGGGGTAGAAGAGGTTGAGGAGCGGCTTGGCCGAAAGCTCGGTGACGCGCCCGCCGCCGTCCACCTCGACCGTCTCGTGGCTCTTGAACGGCCGCCGGAAGGCCGCCTTGACGAAGCGGACCTGGGGGACGCTGAGAATCGGGCCAAGTATCCCGTAGACGAACTGGGGCTCGAAGTCCCGCGTGTCGGCGTCCACGTACATGATGAGATCCCCCGTGGCGACGGAGAGGGAGCGCCACATGGCGTCGCCCTTGCCGTGCGCCCCGCCTAGGTTGGGCATCAGCTCGTTCTCCGAGTAGACTTCCGCGCCCTTCGATGCGGCGACCTCAGCCGTCCCGTCCCGCGAGTCTGCGTCCACCGCGAGGATCTGGTCTATCAGGGGGCTATTCAGCGGCGTCCGCTCGTTGACGGCGTGGATCTTATCCAGGATCCCACCGACCGTGTCCGCGACGTTGCGGCATGGCAGGACCAGGCTCACGCTCAGGCCGAGTTCCCGTTTGCGCCGGGCGAGGGCGGCCACGCCGGAGAACGCCCCGTGGTGGTACGACCGATGCTTAAACCATTCCACGGCGTCTTGCGGTCTTATGACCCTCTCGTCAATATTCATGCCGGGTAAGCTACCGCACGCACGAGCTTTTGTCTACTTTCGCCGGAATTCCTCGCGCCAGCTTGCGTGCGATGTGGTGTTCCGTGTATCATGCGCTGCCTTTTCCTGATGTTTCTCGGAGGAGGGCCGTTGGAGGGTTCCACCGGGTATCGTTCCCGGTTCGGTGAGGGGGCTCAAGAGATATTTCATGTATGGTTTGACGGGTTGTAATGGACGATGGCGACGCCGGAGTGATCTCCGGTATCGCAACGAGCGTATCCATAATGGATGCGGATGGCGCGGCTCTTTTGGATGAGGAGCATCACCGGTGGCGATGATTGAAGAACTCTACATGCGGCGTTCCACCTTGCGGGTCTTGTTGGTGGAAGATGACATGGACGACGCTGAGTTGGTCCGCGGGATGCTCTCCAGGGCGGGACCATCCGTCGCCTTCGAGGTCGTGCGCGCGGGGAGGTTGGAGGAAGGGATCCAACGCCTCGAGGAGGACGAATTCGACGTGGTGCTCCTCGACCTATCCCTCCCGGACGCGAGCGGATTGGAGGCCGTCGGCCGATTGAGGGGTTTCTCCTCTCGCCTTCCGGTCGTCATCTTGAGCGGTCTCTCCGACGAAGAAGCCGCCGTGCAGGCCATCCAGGGCGGGGCGGATGACTACCTGGTAAAAGGTCAGGGAGATGGGGCTTTGATCTCCCGCTCCATCCGCTACGCTATCGAGCGCAAGAAGTCCGAGGAGCGCCTGGCTTACGTCTCGAACTACGATTCGCTCACGCAACTCGCCAACCGCGTGCTGTTCCAGGACCGTCTGGCCCAGGCCCTCGCCCGGGCCGACCGCAATCAAAGCCTCGTTGCCCTGCTGTTCCTGGACCTCGACCGATTCAAGGCGTTCAACGACGCTCTGGGCACGGGCTTCGGGGACACCCTGCTGAAGACAGTCGCCGAACGTATCCGGGGGGCTGTACGGGAGGGAGACACCGTGGCCCGGATGGGCAGCGACGAGTTCTGCGTGATCCTGGAAGACATACCGGAGGCCCAGGGCGCCGTGCCGATGGCCCGGAAGATACTCGCCGCGCTGGACCGGCCTTTCGTTCTCTTCGGACAGGAAGTCTTCGCGGGCGCCAGCATGGGGATCGCTATACGCAAGCCCCACGACAGGAGTGACGTGGTCAAGGACGCCGCGGCCGCCGCGCGGCGCGCCAAGGAGATCGAGCCCGGCGGTTACCAGTTCTTCACGCCGGAGATGAACGTCCGGGCCTACGCGCGCCTGGCCTTCGAGAGCAACCTGCGCCGCGCCCTGGAACGGGACGAGCTCATCCTCCACTACCAGCCGCAGGTGGACTTGAGGAGCGGCCGCATCGTGGGCGCCGAGGCCCTGATGCGCTGGCGGCATCCGGAACTCGGGCTGGTCTCGCCGGGGGAGTTCGTGCCCGTGATGGAGGAGACCGGCCTCATCGTGCCCGCCGGTGAATGGGTCATACGCACGGCCTGCGAGCAGGCGAGAGCCTGGCAAGAGGAGGGTCTGCCGGTGCGGGTGGCGGTCAACCTCTCCGCCCAGCAGTTGAGGCGGCAAGACTTTACGGCCAGCGTCTCCCGCGCCTTGTGGGCCACCGGCCTCGACCCTTCGCTCCTGGAGTTGGAGATCACCGAAGGCATCCTCATGGAGCAGGCGGAAGTCAGCGGCTTCAAATTGGAGCATTTGAAATCGGACAAGGGCCTGCAGGTTTCCATAGACGACTTCGGCACCGGCTACTCCTCGCTTGCCTACCTCAAGCGCTTCCCGCTGGACTTGCTCAAGATAGACCGCTCCTTCGTCCGGGACACGGCCGAGGACCCGGACGCCGCCGCCATCGTCTCGGCGATCATCAGCCTGGCCCACAGCCTGCGCCTGAAGGTCCTGGCAGAAGGCGTGGAGACCGTGGAACAACTCGCGTATCTGCGGGAGCAGGGCTGTGACCGCATGCAAGGCTTCCTGTTCAGCAAGCCGGTCCCCGCCGACGCCTTCTTGCGCCTCCTGCGGGAGGGCAAGACCCTCAACGGCGGCGCCCGAACCGCCGGCTGACGCTCGCCGGAGATTCCGGCCCGGCGGATGCTAGAATCCATCGTTCATGTGAACCAGGACGACCGGTGAAGAGCCGGTGCCGAAAGCGGTAGAGATGCGTATAGTGCTGACAAACGACGATGGAATAGACGCTCCGGGGCTTCTGGCGGCCCGCCGGGCGCTGGAGGGTATCGGGGAGGTGCTCACCGTCGCCCCCGACCAGAACCGGAGCGGGGTGGGGCGGAGCATCTCCTTCGGGCGCCCGTTGCACGTCGAGGAGCGCGAGATGGCCGACGGCGTCGTGGGCTACGCTTGCAGCGGCACGCCGGTTGACTGCGTGCGGCTCGTGGCCCTGGGGCTGATGGACTTCGAGCCGGACATCGTGGTCTCAGGCATCAACCACGGAGAGAACCTGGGCGACGACATCACTTATTCCGGCACGGTCGCGGGCGCGTTGGAGGGGATCGTGATCGGGGTCCCCGGCATCGCCGTCTCCCTGAGCATCGGACGTCCCTGGCACGAGACCGCGGACGAGGAGAGCCTCGGACTCGAAGGCCATCTCCATTTCGATGCCGTGGCGGACTTCACGGCCAGGCTTGCGAAGGTCGCCCTGAAGGGTCTGCCACAGGGCCGCATCCTGAGCATCAACGCCCCCAACCTCCCCGCCGCGAAGCTCAAGGGCGCCCGCGTGACCCGGCTCGGACGCCGGTTCTACAAGGACGAGCTGGTCGAGGTGCGCGACGAGGAGGGACGCCTCGGCTATGACATCTACAACAACCCGCCTGGGCATCATACCGAGGAGGGGACCGATTTCGCCGCCATCGAGAACGCGGAGATCAGCGTGACTCCTATCCACCTGGAGCTGACCGACACGGCGGGCATCGAGGAGATAAGCACCTGGGACTTCGCCAGTTTCCTCGAAAACGGCGGACGAGAATAGCCATCATGCTCTCTGCCGCCCTCTTCGACTTCGACGGCACCCTCATAGACACGACGGAGTTGATCCACCAGTCCATGCGCCATGCGGCGAAGGAAGTCCTCGGCCGCGACTTCTCCCGCGAAACTCTCCTCGCCAACGTCGGCCAACCCCTTCCGCGCCAGATGGAGCTTCTCGTCGGCGACGGGAACGCCGACGGCGACCAGCTCGCCCGCGAGATGCTGGAGACCTACCGCGTCCACAACGAGGCGCACCACGACGCCCTCATAGAAGAGTTCCCGAACGTCGCCGAATCCCTCGCCCGCCTGAAGGACGCCGGTATCGGAATCGCCGTCGTCACATCCAAGCGCCGCTTCTCCGTGGACATGGCCCTCGCCACCTTCCCGGCGCTCGGCGAGGTCGTTGACCACTTCGTCGCAATGGAGGACACCGCCGAGCACAAGCCCCACCCGGCCCCGATCCTCAAAGGACTCGAACTCCTCGGAGACATCCCCGTCGAAGAGGCCGCCTACATCGGCGACTCGCCCTTCGACGTGGCCGCAGCCAAAGCCGCCGGCGTAACGAGCGTAGCCGTAAGCTGGGGCGCATTCACCGAGGACACGCTACGCGCTGCGGAGCCAGACCATCTCGTCCCCGACCTCGACGCGGCGGTGGACGTGCTGCTTGAGAAGAAGATTGGGTAGCCGGTAGAATCCGAATATGAAGTCGGACCTTCCGAACTCGAGCCAGTTTTCTCCGGCCCAAACTCCGCTTCCTCCGCTACTGAAGATAATCAAGAGGCTTGAGCCTGACCGAAAGTCAGTCTCTCAAGAAATACTCAAGCAGTTCTTTCCGGGGCGCGAGAGTAAAACCGAGTGGGACTGGAAATTGGCAGACAACACAGTTATTGCCCTGTCTCAGTATGGCCTGGTGAACAAGCCAAGAAATGACAATGCGCACGTCTCATTGACCGACTTGGGGAGATCCTTGGCCGAGAAAGCAGAGCAGGGTAAGCACGCCGAGCTTTATGACGAGTTCGCAAAACATATTCTGCTGAACCTGCGCGGACTCGATGTTGTAACTTGCGTTCAGGACATCGTGGCGAGTGGTCGCAGACCCACCAAAGCTCTATTGGTCAAAGAGTTGAAGGATCGCGGTATTTATCATCCGCCGAATGGCACTCACGCCAACGGCATGCGGCAGTGGTTTGAAAGCGCCAGGCTGGTTGATAAAGGTGAGTGGGTTCCAAAAGAAGATCGGCTGCAAGAATTGCTTGGGACCAGTTTGGAGGCTTTGGAAGTCTATGCTGGACTGACTCAAGAACAGCGGGATTTTGCCAAAGCCTTCGCACGACTCAATACTGAAGAAGCGTTGTCTAACGAAGTGGCACGATACGCTTCCAGCTTGTTCGGCACGGAGTTTGCGGAGGGAGGGTTGCCACAGTCCGTCCTTTTCGCCCTCCAGGATGCGGGTTTGATCGAGGCCGAGAAGACTACTACAGGACGGGGCGCAAAACCTTACATAGTTCGCCCAACGGAGAAACTTAAGAACGAGTTGATCGAACCGATGCTGAGTGCGATCGAGAACTCTGCTGGCATGCAGTACCGCAAACTGATTCGCATGAAGTACCCGGATATTTTGAACGGTTTGACGAGTCAATCGAAACACGAAAAAGGGTTGGCGCTTGAGGCTCTGGCTTTCTATCTTGCGCGCCTCCTCGGCTTGCAATTCGTCCAGTGGCGGCTTCGTAGCAATAAAACAGGCGGCGGTGAAGTGGACGTAGTGATGGAAGGAGCACGTCTGATCTTCAGCCGGTGGCAAATCTTATGTAAAGTTAGTGACCGCATCACTCTCGATGAGCTAGCCGTGGAAGCCGGTTTAGCAGTATGCTCAAAGCCGAACGTAATCTTGGTACTGACAACAGGACATCTGACGGGAGGAGCCTGGGAGTTCGCTCGCGCCACAACAGAGTCGACCGATATGAGTATGGTTGCGTTTGACCAAAGGGATATGGAAGTCTTAATAAACGCCCCAAATTCATCCCAGCTAATCATGAGCAAGATCAACGAGAAGCTTCAGAGAGCTGCTGGATTCAAGAATAGAGTACCTGTTTTATGCAGCTAGTTTCGAGAGAGGGTCGGCACACCCTCAACAAAGTTTTGGATGCAGCGAACCAGCGATTGCTGATCTGCGCTCCTTTCATAACCACTACGGAAATGACTCGCGTAATCGACAGATTACAAGCGAAAGCTGACTTCGATGAGATGTCTGTAGATCTCATAACCGATTTGAGGCCCGACAGCGTGCTGGCGGGATCGCTCCACGTTCAGGCTCTAGTCGATCTTCTCAACTCAGGTTGCGAGGTCAAGATAACGGCATTAGCGCGAGTACACGCAAAAGTCTACCTGGCCGACACGAGCGTGGCTTGGGTAACTTCCGCTAACCTCACCACTGCTGCCTTGAACCACAATCTCGAATACGGTGTCTTTATCGAAGAACCTTCGGTGGCCGCCGACGTTTTGCGCGACATGAACGACTACGCTCGATTAGGCGCGATAGCGACGAGGCTACAAATTCAAAACTACGCAACTGTGGTAGACGCTTTACGCAAAGAATACGAGTCGTATCGGAGAACTTCAGAGGCAAGATTTCGCCGACAATTCCGGCAACGGTTGGAGGAAGCATCTGTAGAAGCCATTCGCCTTCAAGTAGGTGATCGTTCCGCCCATGCTGTGTTCTCTGATGCGATTACGTTCTTGCTGCGCTCTGGTCCCATGAGTACTAAAGAGATGCATCCCAAAATACAGGCTCTGTTACCGGAATTGTGCGACGATCAGCGCGACCGGGTAATCGATGGTAGACACTTTGGAAAGCTATGGAAGCATCATGTCCGAACAGCACAGCAACACCTTAAACGAACTGGAACAATCAGTTACGAGAATGGTGTCTGGAAGCTAACGAGAAGCTAGCGTTGACGCGACTTCACTGATTGGTGAGCCGTAGACAACCGTTGACTACAGGTCACTCACAGCCCTCGCCAACCTCTCCAACTCTTCCTCCGTATTGAACAGGTGCGTGCTCGCCCGAACGTAGGGGTTCGGGTCCGGGATGTAGCGCGCGACAAACTTCCCCTCCAACAGCCTCTCGGCGGCGTCCTTCGCAGTCACGCCCGCCACATCGAAGCTCACGAGCCCTGACTGCGCGGGTCGGGGTGAGCGTAGGGTGACGCCCGGTATCTTCTCCAGTAGATCCGTGAGGAATTCGGCGCGGTGTCGAATCCCTTCGAGACCTGCTTCGCCGCGCTCGTATGCGGCCTCCGCCGCTGCCGCGAAGCCTGTCGCCAGGACAGGGCTCATGGTCGAGGCTTCGAATCGCCGCGCGCCGGTGTGCAGTTCGTAGCCGCCTTCCGCGTCGAAGGATTTCGGGTCTTCGATGGAGAGGTAGCCGGTGTTGGCGCCGGGCGCGTCGAAGCCGGGCCGGACGTAGAGCGCGCCCATGCCCTCGGGGCCGAGCAACCACTTGTGACCGGTGAAGGCGTACATGTCAGCGCTGGTCGCGGGCGCGTCCACGGAGATGTTCCCGGCGGACTGGGCGCCGTCCACCAGGGTAGGTATCCCGCGCTCGCGGGCGAGAGCGCAGATCTCCTGCAACGGCAAGACCTCGCCCGTCGTCCAGTCAACGTGCGAGAGCGCGACGAGGCGCGTTCGCGGCGTCAGCATCGCTTCGACCTTCTCCGCCGTGACCGGCGGCGCGATGAGCTTCACACCGACACCGAAGCGCCAGCGGAGGTTGTGCAGCGGCGCGAGGCAGCCGGGATGCTCGGTCGTCGCCGAGACGGCTTCGTCGCCTTCTTGCCAGTCCACGGTCCCGACCCCGAGGTTCATGCCGTGGGTGGTGTTCTGGGTGAGGGCGATGTCTTCGGGGCCTGCGCCGACGAGGCGGGATGCGGCTTCGCGGGCGCGGGCGTTCGTTTCGGCCTGGCGGGCGTAGAGGCCGACACCTTCCAGGTAGGCGGGGCCGGAGATCAGGTCTTCGGCGGCGCGCATGGCCGCGATGGTCTCGTAGGCGGGCGGGCCTGAGCCACCGGAGTTGAGGTAAGCGTAGTCGTTGGTGGTGAGGGCTGGGAACGAGGCGCGGGGGAGTTCTATGGAGTCCTGGATCTCTGTCTCCTTCCAGAGGTGACGATTTGGTTCTGTATAATATCCCGCTGATGCGTAACGGAAGCCTGGTACTGGTCAGCCGGCGTCGTCGCCGGCATCGGAAGAAGAGCAAGTTTCCGGGGCGGGTGCGCAACCTGATCCTGGCGGCTCTGGCGGTTGGCATCCTGGCTCTCGTCGGGGTCTTCGGCAGCTTCAGCTATACCTACGCCCAGATGGCCGAGGATCTCCCTGACCTCGACGACTACCAATCCACCGAACTCGCCCAGACCTCGGTCGTCTACGACGCGAACGGCAGGGTCGTGGACGAACTGTACGGCGTCCAAAACCGCTACGTGGTCAACCTGGACCAAATAGATCCCACTTTACGGAACGCTGTGATCGCCATAGAGGACCATCGTTTCTACCGGCACAGGGGGCTTGATTTCGCGGCCATCGCCCGCGCGGCGCGGGAGAACGTGCAGAGTCTCTCCATCCAGGAAGGCGGCTCGACGATAACCCAGCAGCTCGTCAAGAACACCTACATAGCCCAGGAGCAGCGTTTCATCCCTAGCTTCGAGCGCAAGATGGTCGAAGCGTCCCTGGCCTGGCAGTACGAAGAAGAGAACGACAAAGAGGAGATCCTGGAGCAGTACCTCAACACCGTGTACTTTGGGGCAAACGCCTACGGAGCCGAGGCCGCCTCGCGCACCTACTTCGACAAGAACGCCGAAGACCTCACCCTCTCTGAGTCCGCGATGCTAGCCGGGATCATCAACCTCCCAGGCGCCTACGACCCCTTCTCCGACCCCGAAAGCGCGAAGGCTCGCCGCGACGTGGTCCTCGACAGGATGCTGGCCTACGGGCGCATCACTAAAGAAGAACACGACGAGGCCGTTGCCCAGGACCTCGCCCTCAGCCGCGGGCGGGTCGAGTACGAGAACGACAACGAGTATTTCCTGAACGCCGTCCGCAACGAGTTGGCTGAGGAGTACGGGGACGAGATGGTCTACGAGGGGGGGCTCAAGATCTACACGACCCTCGACCCCGAGTTGCAGGAGATGGCGAACACGGC
>JBPCLT010000286.1:0-4216 GCA_051003015.1 Rubrobacteraceae bacterium
TCAACCGCTGGCACGAGAAATACGCTGATGACGGGCTCCGGATCATCGGCGTCCACACGCCGGAGTTCGGGTTCGAGAGAGAGTACGCCAACGTACAGCAGGCCGTTCGGGAGGCGGGCATCCGGTACCCGGTCGTCCTCGACAATTCCTATGCCACCTGGGACGCCTACGACCAGCGGTACTGGCCGGCGTGGTACCTGATCGACGCCGACGGCTTCATTCGCTACAAGCACTTCGGCGAGGGTGCGTACGGGGAGACCGAAGCGAAGATCCAGGAATTGCTGGCCGAGAGGGACCGTTTCCAGAACTGATCGGGCAAGGTCAGGCAAGCGGGTCTCCGGCGCGGTCGAGTCTTTCCGAAGCGCGGGCTAGATTTTCGGACAGGGAATCGCCGTTAGCGTGGGGTCGTGAACCGCGCCGGGTTGCGAACCGTACCGGGTTATGAACTTCAATGCACATGAAACCACCGAGAGGCGGGGGAGTTGTGAGCGTGACTTCGAAGTACGATCTTGTCGTCGTCGGTGGCGGTACGGCGGGGTTGGTATCCGCTGCCGGGGCGGCGTCGCTGGGGGCCAGGGTCGCCCTCGTGGAGCGGGACAGGCTCGGCGGAGACTGCCTCTATCATGGGTGCGTCCCCACCAAAGCCCTCGTCAAGAGCGCCCGCGTCGCAAGCCTGGTGAACCGGGCGGAGGAGTTCGGGATCAGAACCTCCGGCGCCAGGGTGGATTTCCCGGCTGTGATGGACCGGATGCGCCGGGTCGTGCAGACCGTCGGCGAAAGCGACGATCCGGAACGTTTCCGGGGGTTGGGCGTGGAAGTATATCTCGGGAACGAAGCCCGCTTCGACTCTCCGTGCGAGATCTCGGTGGACGGCAGGCGGCTCGAAGCAAGCAGTTCGATCATCGCCACCGGCTCTCGCTCCGTCGCGCCACCCATAGAAGGCATGGAAGAAGCCGGATACATCACCCACGTCGAGGCACTGCGGCTTGAGCGGCTCCCACGCTCCATTGTCATTATCGGCTCCGGGCCGATAGGTAGCGAGTTTGCCCAGATCTTCGCCCGCTTCGGCTCCAGGGTCGAGGTGATATCCTCCTCCATTCGCCCACTTCCGAAAGAGGACCCGGAGATCGGGGAAGCCCTGAGGCACTTCCTGGTCCGCGACGGGGTGATCTTCCACGGCGGCTTCCGGGCGGAGGAGGTCCGGGTCGAGAACGGGGAGAAGGTCATCACGGCCCGCGACGACCGGGGAGAGCGAGTGGAGGTCCGCGGCGAGGAGATCCTGGTCGCCGCCGGACGCGCCCCCACAGTCGGGAGCCTCGGCCTCGAGAACGCTGGTGTCGAGGTGGAGGAGCGGGGCCTCAGGGTGGACGACCGCCTCCGGACGACGGCGAGCAACATCTACGCCGCGGGGGACGTGACCGGGAAGTACCTCTTCACCCACATGGCCGAGTACCAGGGACGGACGGCCCTCCGCAACGCCCTGTTCCCTCTCAAGACCAGAGCCGACTACCGGGTGGTTCCCTGGACCACCTTCACCGACCCGGAGGTCGCCCGTGTGGGCCTCACCGAGGACGAGGCCCGGCAGGAATACAAGGACGTCAGTGTCTTCCGACAGCCTTTCGCGGACGTGGACCGGGCCATCGCGGACGGGGAGCCGGACGGGCTCGTCAAGATCGTGACCGATGGCAGGGGCAAAATTTTGGGCGGCCACATCATCGGGCCGGATGCGGGGAACCTGATCCACGAGGTCGTCCTGGCGATGCAGAAGAACATCCCCGTCCAGAACCTCTCGACCATGATCCACGTGTATCCGACGCTCGCCCAGGCCAACCAGCGCGCCGCGGACAACTACTACCGCGAGAAGCTCTTCACCGACCGCAACCGGAGGATACTGGGAGCCTTCTTCGGGGCGCGCCGCCGTCTGGGCCGGCGCCGGAAGCCCCGCCCATGAGGTTCCGTCTTCCTCACCAGGAGCAGGAGCAGGCATGAACGAGAGAACCACAAACACGGGATACAGGAAGAATCTGATCAGGCTCGTCGGGTTCGGTCTCGTCCTGTTGGCTGCCGTGGTGGTCATACGAGTTACCGGGTTGACGGAGTACATCAGCCTGGACAGCCTCGGCAGGTTGAGGGATTGGATCCACGGTTTCGGAGCAGCCGCTCCCATCGTTTTCATCGCCGTCTACGCCGTTGCGATCGTGGCGTTTGTGCCGGGCACGCCGTTGTCGCTGCTCGCCGGGCTGGCGTTCGGCCCCGTGTGGGGCGCTCTGTGGACCACCATCGGCGCCACGCTGGGGGCGACCCTGGCCTTCCTCGTCGGGAGGTATGCAGCCCGAGGGCTGGTGGAGTCCTGGGCGGCGGACAACGAGCAGATCCGGAAGCTGGACGAGGGAGTCGAGAAGCACGGCTGGAGGATGCTGCTCATCACCCGGCTCGTGCCCCTGTTCCCCTTCAATCTTCAGAACTACGCCTACGGCCTCACGAAGATCGGGCTGCTCACCTACGTTCTACTCACCGGGGTCTGCATATTGCCGGGCGTGATCGTATACACCTTCGCCGGAGGCTCACTGGCCGCCGCCCGCGAGGACCTGACCAGGACGTTCCTGTACCTGGGAATAGCGGCGGTATTCTTCGTGCTGGTATCCCTGATCCCCGGCTGGATCGGCAGGAGGAATCGAAATTGATGCGTATGAACGCGCATTTCGAAGAGACGAAAGGGACTACGGGCCTGAAAATCAGGACGTTGCTGCTCGCCACGCTGCTCATGGCAACGCTATTGCTCGCGGCCTGTGGTGGTGGAGCGGGGACGGGCGATGCGGGCGCGCCCGGCGAGGAGCGTCCGTTTTCGGAGCTCGAGGAGGCGGCGCGCGGGACGACGGTAGACTTCTTCGTGTACGGTGGGGACGAGGCGATCAACGCCTACGTGGATGACTACGTGACGCCTCGGGTAGAAAAAGAGTATGGGATCACGCTCCAGCGCACCCCGCTCACCGACACAGCCGACGCGGTGAACAAGCTCCTCAACGAGAAGAGCGCCGGCAAGGAGCGAGGCACGATAGACCTCGTCTGGATCAACGGCGAGAACTTCGCCACCGGCGCCGATGCCGGTCTCTGGTTCGGTCCTTGGGCCGAGAGGCTGCCGAACGCGAAGTACATAGACTGGCGGAGCCCGAGCGTGAACCGCGACTTCGGCTACCCGGTCGAGGGCCGCGAAGCCCCCTGGGGCAGGGCTCAGTTCGTCATGATCCATGACTCCGCGAAGGTCGAGGACCCGCCGGGGAACATGGAGGAACTCGAGGAGTGGACCGAGGAGAATCCGGGACGCTTCACCTACCCCGCTCCGCCGGACTTCACCGGAAACGCCTTCATCGAGCAGGCCCTCTACGGCGTCACCGGCGGCTTCGAGCCGTACCAGAAGCCGTTCGACCGGCAGGTCTTCGAGGAGGAGTCTCCGAAGCTATACGAGTTCTTGAACGGGATCGAGCCTCACCTGTGGCGCGAGGGTGAGACGTACCCCGAGTCCTCGGCCAGGCTGGACGAACTCTACCAGAACGGCGAGGTCTGGCTGTCCATGAGCTACAATCCCCAGCTCGCCCAGCGCCAGCTCGACAAGGGCCTCTTCCCCGAGAGCACCCGCACCTACCTGCTCGACGGAGGGACGCTCAACAACACCCACTACACCGCCGTCCCGTTCAACGCGCCGAACAAGGCAGGGGCTCAGGTGGTGGCGAACTTCCTCCAGAGCCCGGAGGCCCAGATCGAGAAACAAGACCCCGAGGGCTGGGGCGACCTGACGGCGCTGGATGTCGGGCGTCTCCCGGAGGGTGCGCGCAAGAGGCTCGCCGGACCGGAGGGCAAGGCGACTCTCCCCACGCGGGTCTTGCAGGAGAACCGGGTCCCCGAAGCCCGCTCGGAGTGGCTGCTCGAGCTGGAGGACGGCTGGCAGGAGAGGGTGCTAGAAAAGTAACCCGTGAGCGAACGGATAAAGATAACGCTTCTGCTCGCCCCGGCGCTGCTGGTCATCGGGGTGCTCTTCGTCGGTGGTCTCGCCGCCGCGTTTACGCAGTCCCTGGGATACCTGCCGGCGATAGGGATGACGGAGTTGAACCTCGACGCCTACCGGGAGGTGCTGAGAGACGGGGACTTCCTTGACTCCCTGGTCCTCACGCTGTATATCGCCGGGGCCTCGACCGGCATCTCGACGGTTCTGGCGGTG
>JBPCLT010000287.1:0-4690 GCA_051003015.1 Rubrobacteraceae bacterium
TCAAACCGCTTGACCGACGCGGCGTTGGCAGTGCTCTCTATGGACGCCCCTGGATTTTCCTGGAGCCGCTGCCCCTGGTAGCGGTAAGTCGAGTGTTGCTGCGCTACCCTTCGAGGAAGGCCAGCAACTCGCTGGTCGTCTCTTCCGCTCTCTCCTCGGCCAGGAAATGCCCGGCGTCAATGGCCTTGCCCCGCACGTTGGATGCGTAGGGACGCCAGACTTCCTGCACATCGTATAGCCGCTCCATTACGCCGGTCCCGCCCCACAGGAGCAGGAGGGGACATTCGATCTCGTTTCTGCCGGCGTCGGCCTCGTCGTGGTCGAGGTCTATCGAGGCGCCGGCGCGGTAGTCTTCGCAGCTCGCGTGGATCGTGGCCGGCTCCCGGAAGCACCGCTCGTACTCGGCGAGGGCTGCCGGCGCGAACGTGTCGAGTGCCGTGCCCCAGCCGCCGAGTTTCTTGTGGAGGTAGTAGATGGGGTCAGCCCCGATCAGGGTCTCCGGCAAGTCGTAGGGCTGAATGAAGAAGAACCAATGATAGTAGGCCGTGGCGAGCGCCTTGTCCGTCCTGGCGAAGACCTCGCGGGTGGGGATGATGTCCAGGAGCGCAAGCTTCGTGACCCGTTCCGAATGGTCCAGGGCCATCCGGTGCGCGACGCGGGCGCCCCGGTTATGCCCGGCGACGGCGAAGGACTCGAAGCCGAAGTGCTCCATGACCTCGACCATATCCCCGGCCATCGCACGCTTGGAGTAGGCGGCGTGGTTCTCACCTCCGCGTGGCTTGGAACTGTCGCCGTAGCCCCGCAAATCCGCGGCCACGACGGTGAACCGTTCGGCCAGCCGGGGCGCGACGGCGTGCCACATCGCATGGGTCTGCGGGTAGCCGTGGAGCAGGAGCACCGGCGGTCCTCCGCCGCCGCGCACCACGTTGATCTCCGCCCCACTGGTCTGTATCCGCTCCCGCTGGAAGCCCTCGAACATTGGGATCCCCCGTCTATCCTAAGAAAGTGCGAAGGTCCTGATATAAACCGTCGGGGACGATCTTGGTCTCCTCGGTGGCTTCGGCGAGGTCCACGGTTACGATGTCGTTGCCGCGCAGGGCGACCATCCGGCCCCACTCGCCGTTCTTGACGGCTTCGGCGGCCCGCAGGCCGTAGCGGGTCGATAGGATGCGGTCGTTTGCCGTCGGGGTGCCGCCGCGTTGGAGGTGACCGAGGACGACGTGGCGGGTGTCAATACCGGTGCGCTCTTTGATCTCCCCCGCCAGCCCCTCCGCAACGCCCCCGAGCCGGACGTGGCCGAACTCGTCCTTCTCGGCGTTCTGGGTGACGAAGTCCGAGGAGAAGGTGACGCCCTCAGAGACAGCGATGAGGCCCCATTTTTCGCCGTTGGCGGCGCGCTGTTTGAAGATCTCGGTGATCTCATCCAGGTCCGGTTCCACTTCGGGGATCAGGGTCACGTTGGCGGCGGATGCGAGGCCGGCGGCCCAGGTGATCCAACCGGCGTGCCGCCCCATGACCTCGACCACGATGATCCGCTCGTGACTTTTGGCCGTGGTTCTGAGCCTGTCTATGGCGTCCGTTGCGATGGAGACCGCCGTGTCGAACCCGAAGGTGGTGTCCGTCGCCGAGAGGTCGTTGTCTATGGTCTTGGGACACCCGATTATTTGGGTCCCGAAGTCCTCATGCAGCCTCTTCGCCACGCCTAAAGTGTCGTCGCCGCCGATGGCTACGAGGGCGTCCACGCCGAACTCCTCCATCTGCTTCACGACTTTCTCGGGGTCGCCTTCGTTCTTGTATGGGTTGGTGCGGGAGGAGCCGAGGATGGTTCCGCCCTCCTGGAGGATGTAGCGCACGTCTTCCAGGCCGAGGGGCATCACGGTGTCCGGTTCCGGGTCCAGGAGCGCCTTCCAGCCGCGCTTGAGGCCGATGACCTCGTAGCCGTAGTCCTCGATGCAGCGCATGGCTACGGCCCGGATCACGCCGTTCAGCCCCGGCGCGTCGCCGCCGCCCGTCAGCATCCCAACACGCTTTACATCGGCCATGATCTCCTCCTTCTCCGGGTGCGAGAGGTCAGTCTAGCCACAAAGCCGTCCGTTTTCATCTTCTGACGCGCACCGGAAGTTGCCCTAGAATCCGACCTCATGGTACGTATCCTGTTCGTCTGCTCGGGAAACATCTGCCGCAGCCCGATCTCGCAGGGCGTCTTCGAGGCCGTCCTGCGGCGCGAGGGCCTTGATGATGAGGTCTTCGTGGATTCCGCCGGGACGCATGCCTTCTACCATGATGGCGAGCCGCCGGATCCTCGGGCGCAGCAGAGCGCGGAGGCGCGGGGACTGCATATCGGCGGTCAACGCGCCCGCATGATCGAGCCGGAGGACTGCCAGACCTTCGACTACGTGCTCGTCGCGGACGAAGGGAACCTGCAAACGGTGCGCGGCCTGTGCCGCAACGACCCTGACAGAGTACAGTTCTTCCTCGACTATGCTCCGCGCTTGCCGGAGACGGAGATCCCCGATCCCTATTATGGCGGCCCCGACGGCTTCGAGCACGCGATGTACCTCATCGAAGAGGCTTCGGAAGGACTCCTCGCGGACCTCCGGGAGCGGCATTTGAAGAGCGGTGCCTGAGAGGATTGTCGGCGAAGGCGTGGAGGCGTCGCTCGGCGAGCGGCTCCTCAGCGCCCGTCCCCTCGGAGGCGGGTGCATCGGCGAGGTGTACCGGGCCGAACTGGCGGACGGCACGACGCTCGTGGCGAAGGTGGACCGGGATGGCGAGTCGCATCTGGAGCGCGAGGCGTACATGCTGCGATACCTCGGGGAGAGGAGTGATCTCCCGGTCCCGGAAGTCTTTCACGGCTCCGAAACGCTCCTCCTGATGGAGTTCGTCGAGGGGAGCAGCCGCTTCTCTGGGGAGGCCGAGCACCATGCGGCGGAGCTTCTGGCCGGGCTTCATGGCATCGCGGCCGAAGCCTACGGCCACGAGCGGGATACGCTCATCGGGAGCCTGGATCAGCCGAACCCGTGGACGGAGAGCTGGGTGGATTTCTTCCGGGACCAGCGCCTGCTTTACATGGCGAACGTCGCCCACGAAGCGGGCCGTCTACCGGCGGAGGACCTTCGGCGGGTGGAGCGGCTGGCGGAACGGCTGGAGGAGATAATCGAGGAGCCGAACCCCCCGGCCCTGATCCACGGCGACGCATGGAGCGCCAACGTGCTGGCAAAAGGCGGCCGCATAACCGCCTTCCTCGACCCGGCCATCTACTATGCCGACCCGGAGATGGAGCTCGCTTTCATAAGTCTCTTCAACTCGTTTGGCGATTCCTTCTTCGAGCGGTACCAGGAGATCCGAGCGATAAAGCCAGGCTTCTTCGAGACGCGCCGCGACCTGTACAATCTGTACCCACTATTGGTCCACACCTACTACTTCGACGGCGGCTACCTGGGTTCGGTGCGGAGCGTGTTGGATCGGTTCGGGGTCTAGGTCCGGCGGGACTTCCGCGACGGACGGCCGGCTAATGAGGGCCGAACCTCCCGGCAAGGTCCTCCACGCTTTCTCCGCCCGTGTCCGGCAAGGATGAACCGGAGATGGCGAACACCCGCGAAGGTCCGCCGGTGGCGCCTTCGTGCTTGGGACCGCCCACCAGGATCGCGGCTCCGGAGGGGCCTACCCGCCCCAGGTTCGCGAGGTTCTCCAGACCGTACTTCCCGGCGGGCAGCACCGTATTGTGCGCCCCGAAGTCTTGCGAGGCGCCGATGTCCAGGCTCAGGGTGTCCACCCCGACTCCCACGACGTCACGCTCGCTTATCAGGAACTTGGCGACCTCTGGACCGAAACCCGGAAAATGCGGAGTATCGGAGTCGTCGGCGTTGACGAACGCTCCAGGCTCGGAGATGCGTTCTTCCCAGCCCGAGTACATGGCGACGAATACTCCGGCTGGCAGCGAACCGTGTTGCTCCTCCCAGATCAGGATATCGTCCATCGTGACCGCCGCGTCGTCGTCGGAGGCGGCCCGCCCGGAGATGTCCACCACCGCCAGAGGCGCGAAAAAGCGCTCCGGGGAGAGCCGGTCGGCGGTCTCTCCACCGGCGGAGAAATGCACCGGCGCGTCCATGTGAGTGCCGGTGTGCTCGT
Source organism: Rubrobacteraceae bacterium (assembly GCA_051003015.1). Classification (GTDB taxonomy): domain Bacteria; phylum Actinomycetota; class Rubrobacteria; order Rubrobacterales; family Rubrobacteraceae; genus JACDGB01. Next base: position 4,132 of record JBPCLT010000287.1, read on the forward strand.
TGAAGCTGAGCTGCTTCGAGTTGAAGCCGTCCTCCTCGATAGTAGTGAAGTCCTCTATCCTCATCGGGTCATAGCCGGGGAACACCGGGAAGTCCGGGCCGAGGACGTGGGTCAGGTCCTGCACGACGAACTCGCCACCCAGCGCCCTTGCGACCCCGCTCTGAGCCTGCGCGTGGCGGACGGGTCCCACGGTTCCGACCGCGGTTCCGACCACGGCCGCCGCCCCCGCCAGCTTCAAGAAGCCTCGCCGGCTGATCCCGTTTCTGGCCTCTTCGATCACCTGCGGTGAACACATGCTCTCTCCTCCCTCCGACCCCAGATCCCGGAAGTATATGCGGCGTGCGACCGGACGGCTACCCGCGAAGAAGGACTTTCTAGGCCAGCGCGCTCCACACTTCGAGCTTGGTCTTGACGTGACGGATCACCTCGTCGGTGAACTCCGTGGTGCCGGTCGAGCCGCCGAGGTCCGCCGTCCTCACGCCGTCGAGGACGGTCTCGAAGGTCGCCTCGTAGATGGCGCGCGAGACGCGGCTCGCCTCCTCCTCGTGCATGAAGTTCA
>JBPCLT010000288.1:0-5085 GCA_051003015.1 Rubrobacteraceae bacterium
AACTCCCTGGTGTGGTTTCTTCTGCGTGAATTGGACAATCTCTCCTCCTCGATCCGGATGTAACCCTACATCCAATCTCCAGAGAAGTTGACTAACGGAGCTGTCCGGTCGTATGGGTGCACCCCAACCCTTGCTTCGTTGCGGCCTCCAAAGGACCGAGGAGGAATCGGTCTGTCGCGCCCGCATCGGCCGCAGTTTATGACCAAAACCAAGATACAAGGAGGACGACATGTATCGCCGCCGGGAAGACCCTGACCAAAGACCCGGGCGAAAGCGCCTGCTTGCTACCGCCCTGCTCGGCATTGGCTTGTCGGCGGTGCTCGTGATGAGCGGGTGCGGGGCCAATGCGACAGCAGGTAAGGACAAGAACTCCGGAGCGGCGACAAAAGCGGCAAGCTCCACGGCCTCGACCGCTACGGCAGCGGGATCTGGCAGCCAAGGAGGTCTGCCGCAGGGAAGCGAGCCCGTGAAGCTCGACCCGGCCGATTTCTCGATCAACATAGACAACCCCTACTGGCCGATGGCTCCTGGCAACAAGTGGGTCTACAGCGAGACGGACACCGTGGGCGGTCACGAGAAGGTTGTTGTCGAGGTCACCGACAAAACGAAGATGATTGCCAACGGCATCGAGGCCCGCGTGATCCGCGACACGGTGACCGTGAAAGGCGCGCCGGTCGAGGTCACCGACGACTGGTACGCCCAAGATTCAGCGGGGAACATCTGGTACCTCGGTGAGTACGTCACCAACTACAAGAACGGCAAGGTCGTTGACCACGGCGGTTCTTTCGAGGCCGGCGTAGACGGGGCGCAGGCCGGGATCGCCATGCCGGCCAACCCCGAGCCGGGGATGACTTACCGCCAGGAGTACTACAAGGGCGAGGCCGAGGACAAGGGCGCGGTCGCCACGGTCGGCGACGAGCAGGTCCAGGTGCCGTTCGGGTTCTTCGACAAGGACGTCCTGATGACACGCGACCTGGTGCCGACCGAGCCGAAGGTCGAGGAGCTGAAGTTCTACGTCCCCGACGTCGGCCCGGTGTTGAGCGTCCACACCGACGGCGCCGGCGGACGCGGGGTGCTGGTGAGCTACTCCCAGGGCGGTTAGCCGGAGATCAGCCCTTCAGCTTCGTCTGGCAACGGCAACCTGGTGCATAGAGCACTCCGAAGAGGAGATAGAGCGGGCCTTCGCCCAGAAGCTAAGAGCTAATAGCGCGGTGTGCAAGAGGTCGGTTCTCTTGCACACCGCTTCATGAGAACCCTCTAGCTTGCAGCCGTAAAGATGTTCGCGGGCCTTCCCCATCCTCCTACGGCCGGACGTTTTCATAAGGGTCGAAATACGTGTTCTGGAACAGGGTTCACGTGATGTCCTCAGGGTGAGGCGCGAGGACGTCCGAGCGTCTCCAGACATCCGTGGCTCCTTTCCGCGTTTCACGAGGCGTTCTCATGCCTGCAATCTGGTTTTAAACGGAAGTTTACCCTCCCGAAACCATACGTCCGCCGACCGTTGTTATCCTCCAGCGCGGATGGAGACCGGCGTGTTTTCGAGAAGGAGGGAGGCCCCTTGAGGAGCGGGTATGATCCGCGCGCAAGCGCGAGCCGACGAACCTTCCGTGGGAAAAACCGGACGGCAAATGCCGGGAGGCGCGACGGGACCGGACGGTAGATCGGAACAGGTCCGGCGGACGAAATGGATACGAATCTCGTGAGGGACTCGCTCAGGCGGGTCCCTCTCTCTTTGCCCGAAGAAGATGCCCTGCCAACGAAGAGGCGAGAAACTTGAACCGCGCGAGCCGTACAGCGATGGTGGGAGCCCTGATCCTGAGCATCATCCTGATCCCCGGACTTCTCTCCCTCACCCGGGCCGAGCCGGAGAATGCGGCGCCGAAGTCCACCGATCTCTCATCCACCGGCGCGCCTACCGGGATGGCGAAAGTCCGGCTCCTCGGCGTCAACGATTTCCACGGCCACCTCGAGGAGGCCGCCTCGCTGGCGGCGTATCTGGACCGCTACGAGCGCCGGAACCCGGAGGGCACAATCCGGATACACGCAGGCGACATGGTCGGCGGCTCGCCCCTCGTCTCCGGCCACTTCCACGACGAGCCCGCCATCCACGCGATGAACGAGATGAGCTTCGATGTGGGCACTCTGGGCAACCACGAGTTCGATGAGGGCGGCGAGAAGATGCTGCGCCTCGTAAACGGCGGGCAGAAATCAGGCGCCAGGAACACCTCCGGTCCTGACTTCCCCGGCGCCGATTTCCCGTACATCGCCGCCAACGCACTCCGCGAGAGCACTGGCGAGCCGGTGTTGCCGCCGTACAGGATCGTGGAGCGGGACGGAGCCAGGGTCGGCTTCATCGGAGTGACGACGCTCGAGACGCCGGAGATACTGGCGGGGACCGTCGAGCCGTTCCGGTTCCTGGACGTGTCAGACACCGTGAACCGCTACGCGGCGGAGTTGCGCCGGAAGGGCGTCGAGACCATCGTGGTGCTCGCCCACGAGGGCGGCTACCAGACGGGTCCCATGAAAGCGGCCGGGCCGATAGCCGCGGAGGCCGCCCAGATGAGCGGCGCCGTGGACGTGGTCGTCGCCGGGCACACTCACGCCTTCCTGAAAGCGCGCGCCGGGGGCAAGCTCGTGGTCGAGGCCGGCGAGTACGGGACGGCCTTCAGCGTCGTGGATCTGCGGGTGGACCGCGCGACCGGCCACGTCAAGACCTCATCGGCCAGGATCGTAACCAACGATGGGGATTTTGGCGCGGATCCACGGATCGCCGCTATGGTGGAGAAGTACGAGGAGCGGGTGGCCCCGATCTCGGATCGCGTGTCTGGCCGCGCCGCCGGGGACGTGACGCGCTCCACAACGCCAGCGGGCGAGAGCGCCCTCGGGGATCTCGTCACCGATGCCTACCGGTCCTCCGCCGGAACGGACTTCGCGTTCGTCGTCTCCGGTGGGCTACGGGCGGACGTGGCGGCCGGCCCCGTGACCTACGGCGACCTCTACGCCGCTCGTCCCTTCGACAAGTCTCTGGTGGAGATGGAGCTTACGGGCGCCGAAGTCCACCGCGTGCTGGAGCAGCAGTTCGACGGAGAGCCGCGCATCCTGCAGGTCAGCGGGCTCCGCATCGCCTACGATCCCTCGCGCCCGGAAGGCCGGCGCATGACCTCACTCACCCTCCCCGGTGGCGCTTCGCTGGACCGGAAAGCGATCTACACGGCGGCCATCGCCGGACCTCTCGCCGAGGGGGGCAGCGGGTTCACCGGGTTCAGAGAAGGCCAGAACGTCCGGCCCGCCGGCAAGGACCTCGACGCCCTCGTGAAGCACATAAAGAGTATGCCCCAGCCTTTCGAGGCCCCCGACCCCGAGGAGCAGCGCCGCATGAAGCTCGCCAACTGATGCGGGAGTCGGGAGTCGAAACGGAACTAATTCCACATTAATGAGGATAAGGCCGTGGTTGATCCTCCACAACCCGTGCTTTCAACACTCGGCTCTGGACGGTCCTTTTTGCTCTTGCTGATCGCTGACGGCTAAAAGCTGATGGCTCGTCGTAAAGGGTGGAAGGTTTTTATCCTGGGTAGACGCGCTCGCAGCTAATGCTCACGTAGTCCTGATCGTCCACGCTCGCGGTGTCCTGGCCGGCGCCGCAATCCACGTAGTCCCGCTCGCCATCGGTGGCCTCCACGAAATCGTCGCCAGCGCCGGAGAGCAGCTTATCGTCGCCGGGGCCGCCGAAGACCTCGTCGCCTTCATCGCCGCCGACCAGGAGGTCGTCTCCCGCGAAACCGTGCAGCGTGTCCGTGCCTCCGGAGCCAGAGATCCAGTTATCCTCGCCGGAGCCTCGCAGCGTCTGCGCGCCGGTATCTCCGAGAACCGCCCCGGCCCGGACGCCCGCCAGCGCGTCACCGGCCGCCAGAGCTATTAGCAATACCCCCAGCGCCACGAAGACGGCGCCTGCCTTTCTGGAGACCGATTTCCCATGCGGGGCGCTCTCGGGTCCCAGCGCCGATTCGAGGGGATGGGACGCCACCCTGCGTTGCTTGAGGCTCATCGCGCACGCTCCGTTCGTCGGGGGAGGGGGAAAGAGGCGGGACGTGGTCCGGGTGCTGTGAGAAAACGACCCATTCGCGCCCCGATTGTACCGGCGGGCGTGGGACCTCTGGTTAAATAGAGGCGACTTCTCGGATAAATGTTTGTTAAACGACTCGGACCAGGGTCCGGCCTCCGTCCGTGGGACATTGGGGGGCCGGGCGCCGCGATTTGTATAGAATGGAAGCCGGATGGGTTCGGTAAACCGTAAACGTCGCGCTTCGGGGGGGCCGTGATCTTCGACCTCACGCGGGCGCTCGTCGCGGCCCTGGTGGTGGGTGTCGCGCCTGGGTGGTTCTGGGCCGCCGTGCTGGCGCCGACATCGGATCGGGCAGAGCGGCTGTGCTACGCCGTGGCTTTATCGCTGGCGCTCGTGCCCGCGGTGGCGCTGGTCCCGGCCAGGTTCTTCGGGCTGGGCATGTCGCTGCCTTTGACCATGATCTCCGTGCTGGCGGTGTTCGTGGGAGGATTGCTCGCGTACGCCAGGTTCGGCGCGGTCAAGGGCGAGGGCGAATCGCTGGCGACGGGCCCCGGAGACCTCGGGCTGCCAGTCCTGATCCCGCTCTCGGCCGGCTTGCTCCTGCTTCTCGGGGTGATGATGGACGCGCTGCCCGCCGCCGGGATGGCGCCCTTGATCTCCCTGATCTTCGTCTCGGCCGGCGTGGCGCATCTGCTCGACTCCCGCCGCCGGGATGAACCAGAGCCGGAGGCTAGCGAGCCGGAAGATACGGGCGCGTCCAGGAATTTCACAGCGGCATGGTACGCGGCGCTCGCGGCGGTGCTCGGGCTGGTTGTTCTGCGCGGCTACCTCGGGCCAGCCCGCTTCGACTGGCCCTATATCCGGGGCGTGGACCAGTACGAGCACTCGGTCATGACCGACATGACCGTCTCGACGGGGACCACGGGCTCGTTCATGCTCTATCCGCCGGGCTTCCACTACCTGACGGCGGCCATCCACAACCTGAGCGGGCTGGAGCCGTTGGAGATCTTCCCTGTTCTTGC
>JBPCLT010000289.1:0-7362 GCA_051003015.1 Rubrobacteraceae bacterium
GGTCCGAAGCCTGCGCCTCGCCCATGCCGACCCTCTCCCACTCGCACGTCACCAGATTGGGGGACCGACCCGTCTCGTTCTCGGGGAGCGTCATGACGGGGGTTGGCTCTCCGGCGAGCAGCGCGGCTTCCGAGCGGGCCAGGACGACGGCCTCCGTGCCAGGGTGACTCCGGACCACGGCGGCCAGATCCCGGCCGGTATCTCCCGGTTCACTGGACCCGGCGGGCTTCTCCCACACGGGGCTCACGGAGATCGGCGCAGGCTCCCCCGAGCGCGTCAACGCGCCATGGAAGGTAGGGAAGTATCCTTCGCTGGGGAGCGCGCGCAGCATGGCGCGCACGTCGTGCATGCTCGTGGCGACCCGCAGGATACCGTGGCTCCCCGGTCCCTCGTAGATGCCGCGCATGAGCCTCACAGGTCCAGGGCGTCCAGGGCTTCAGCCCGCTCGAAGGTCCGTATTAGGAGTTCGAGTACGCGGCGGGCGCCCTCATATCCGTGGAGGCCGGCCTTCCGCAGGTCGAGCGAGGCGCGGCACAGATGGCCCCTGGCGACCAGCGGGACGTAGAGGCCCTGGCTGCATATCACCACGTCGGGACGGACGGCGTCTATGCGCCCGATTTGCCCCCACCCGTCCGGCGACTCGACCACGTCCACGCCTGCGCCTAAAGAGTGCAACTCGGACGACATCGCCCGGCGATCCAGGCGCGGCGCCCCGACCTCCAGGACCACCGCTCCGGCGTCGGCGAGGAAACGCGCGAGCGGCAACTCGAACCCCGTGTCCCCGGCCAGGAAGACCCTCTTCCCCCGGATGCGGTTCCTCAGGGGATCCAGACTCTCCCACACCTCGCGGGCGCGCCCCATCTCACTTACCGAAACCCCGACCGCGGCCGATACGTCCTGGATGAAACGCGCCGTGCCGTCCACGCCGATGGGCGAGAGCGTCTTGACCACCTTCGCCCCGCGTCCCTCCGCCGTCCGGCAGGCCGCCGCAAGGTGCGGATCGAGCGGCGCGACCACGGTTCCTTCCCCGATGGGCGGCAGGTCTCCGGTGATAGACTCGGAAGAGGACCCGATAGCGGGCACGCTGCCCGAGACTTCCACGCCGACGCGCCTCAGCTCCGCCGAGAGGTCCTCCGCGGCTCCTCGCGAGGTTCCGAGCAGCACCACCGGACTCCGCCGGACCCCCCGATTCGCGCCCCGATCCCGGCCCAGGAAACCTCCGAGAAACCCGCCACGCTTCGGCGCCGGGGCGGAGGCCGGGATCCTATCCGAGGTGGACTCGCGGCAGACCTCCACCAGCGCGGCCAGCGCGCGGTCTTCCAGGCCGGTCGAGAGACAGGTGTGAGAGCGGGGATCAGGGTCGGGATTTAGTACCCTGACCGGCAACTCCAGCCGCCGGGCGGCGACCCGCGCCTCGAACCCCACGTCCACGCCCATCATCTCCGCCGAACGGCCCGCGACCAAGAACACCATCCGTGTCTTCGAAACACCGGCGCAGGTTTCGATCACACGCGTCGCTATCCGCCCTTGCTCCGGAGGTTTATCAGCATCCAGTATCATGTAATGGAGCGGATCCCGCGCCGCCACCTCATCCTGAGAGAGCGCCGCCGGCAGCGTCTGCGCCAGATATGCCTCCGTCCGGGTGCCGACGAGTATCACCAGGGCTCCCGGCAGCCGCGCCGATAGGCTTCTCGCGGCATGCAGCGGCGAGAGAACGTCCGGTACACCCGACTCGTTGAGGATCGTCATCAGCCCTCCCGAGACTCCAACTCGAAGCGCGTCCCCCGCGTGTCTTTCTTTCGGGAGCTTACTAGTTTAAGGCGTCGAGGGTGTCGAGCGCCAGCGTCACCATGCCGTCCACGGCTTTGCGCAGTTCGTCATCCCCGATGCGCATGACCTCCTGGCCGATTGTGTCCGAGACGGTCAGCAGGCATCCCGCCCGGACGCCCTCCATCGCCGCTATGGTGAAGATGGCCGACGCCTCCATCTCGACCGCGAGTACCCCGAGGGCGTTCCACAAAGCCGCCGGGTCCTCCTCCGGGTCGTAGAAGAGGTCCGAGCTGACGATGGGCCCCATGAACGTCCGCCGCCCCGCGTTTTCGGCGGTGTGATGGGCGGCGTGTACCAGGTCGAAGTGGGCCGCCGGGGCATAGGGGACGCCCTGGGTGATCGAGGAGACCGTCCCGTCCTGCGGGACCGCTGCGGTGGCAACCACCAGGTCCCCGAGTTGCATGTCCCGATGGTAGCCGCCACACGTGCCGACCCGAAGGAGGTTCTTCGCCCCGAGCTGTATAAGCTCGTTGGTCACGATAGCCGCGCTGGGGCATCCCATCCCGGTAGTCTGCACCGAGACGGGCTTTCCCCTGTACGTGCCGGTGAAGCCGAGCATCCCGCGCTCCTCGGTCACCAGCCGCGCATCCTCGAAGAAGTTCTCCGCTATGTACCGGGCCCGGCGGGGGTCACCCGGCAACAGCACGCTCTCGGCGAAATCCCCCGGCTCCGCCCGCACATGGACTGGGCTCAAATGTGCCTCCCTTTAGTCGGCGCCGTCAGTTTTCAGCAGTCAGCTTTCAGCTTGTTCTTGCTGACCGCTGATGGCTGACAAGCTGATAGCTCAATTCACAGGCTGTCAAGGATAGCAGGGGGAGGCTCGACCGGCTCGCCGGAGAGTTCGAATGCGTCCATCACCAACTTCGCGGCGCGCTCCGCGTTGCGTTCGCCGTGGAGCCGGGCGATGGTCTCGCCCTCTTCTACCCGGTCGCCGGTCTTCGCCAGTATCTCCACTCCGGCGCCGGGGTCTATCCGGTCTCCCTTCTTCTCCCTCCCGGCGCCCAGCGCGAGGGCGGCGCGTCCGACGCCGAGCGCCCGGACGACGGCGACGTAGCCGCCGCGGGGAGCCGGGATCTCCCGCACCGAGTTCGACACCGGCAGGTTTTCGAGTGCGTCCGCGTCGCCCTGGGCCCGGACAAAATCTCTGAGCTTCTCGAAGGCGGCGCCGGAGGAGATCGCACGCTCCACCGCCGCTCCCGGGCCTTCCACGCCGGCTAGTTCGAGGAGCCGAACCGCGACGCGGCGAACCGTTTCGGCGAGGTCGGCTGGCACTTCCTCGCCCTTCAGCAGACTCACGCTCTCACGGATTTCCAGGGCGTTGCCGATGGCGCTCCCGAGTGGGTTGTCCATGTCCGAGATCAGGGCGGAGGACCGGATGCCGAGGTCCTCGCTGAGGCGGACGAGCAGCTCCGCCAGTTCACGGGCGTCCTCCGCCGTCTTCATGAATGCCCCGGAGCCGCGCTTCACGTCGTATAGCAGGTATCCCGCGCCGGTCGCGGCCTTCTTGGAGACGATGGATGAGCCGATGAGCGGCAGGGAGTCCACCGTGCCCGTGGTGTCGCGGAGGGCGTAGATGGCCTTGTCGGCCGGCGCGAGGTCCCCGGCTTCGACGATGGCGAGCCCGACCTCCTTCACTTGCCGCTCGAAACGCTCCCTCGATAGCGTGGCCGAGAAACCGGGGATCGCCTCCAGCTTGTCTATCGTGCCGCCGGTCGTGCCGAGCCCGCGCCCCGAGAGTTTGGCGACCGGCGCTCCGCAAGCGGCGGCTATGGGCAGGGCCGTCAGGCTCACCTTGTCCCCGACCCCGCCGGTCGAATGCTTGTCCACGCAACCTGGGAACGAGTAGCGTCCGCCCGACTCGGCCATCGCCCGCGTCAGCGCGAGCGTCTCCCCGTAGTCCATGCCCCTGACGAAGATCGCCATCAAGAGCGCGGACATCTGGTAATCCGGCACCGAGCCAGCCGTGTAGCTCTCGACGACCTCCCGGATGACTTCCTCACATAGCGCTCCGCCGTACTTCTTGGTTTCTATCGCATCGAGGATGATGCTCATCTTAGGAAATCCTCTCCCGGAAGCCCGCCGATATCGATGCCGAGCCAGGCCGCGACCGTGGCGCCCACGTCCGAGAAACCGTCCCTTACGCCGAGATCCCGAGCCTCGCCGTCGCCGATCATCAGGAGCGGAACGCGCTCGCGGGTGTGGTCGGTGCCTCTGAAGGTGGGGTCGTTGCCGTGATCGGCTGTGATGATGAGGAGGTCGCTTTCCGTGAGGGCGCCGAGCAGTTCGGGGAGGCGGGCGTCGAAGCGGGCGATGTTCCCGGCCATGCCTTCGGGGTCGCGGCGGTGTCCGTATTTGGCGTCGAAGTCAACGAGGTTGGCGAAGACGAGGCCGCGCTCCATTGTTTCGAGAGACTCCAGGATGGCGTCCACCTTGGCGTCGTCGTCGGGCGGGGCTGGGAGGTGCCGCGTTATTCCCTTGCCGTCGAAGATGTCCCTGACTTTGCCGACCGCCACGACTTCGTGGCCAGCGTTTTTTACGTGGTCCATGTACGTCTCTCCGAACGGCTCTATGCCGTAGTCGTGGCGGTTCTCGTTCTCGCGGACGTATGAGCCAGCTTCACCGTGGAAGGGCCGGGCGATGACGCGCTCGACCATGATGCGCCCGTCTCCGATAAGCATGGCATGGGCTTTTTCGCAGGCATCGTAGAGCTCTTCGAGCGGTACGATGCCGGTATGGGCGGCGAGTTGGAAGACGGAGTCGGCGGAGGTGTAGAGGATCCAGGCTCCAGTGCGCTCGTGCTCCGGCCCAAGCTCCTCGATGACCTGCGTCCCGGAGGCTGGCTTGTTGCCGATCACCGCTCTTCCGGTCTCCTGCTCGAAGCGCGAGATGATGCCGCCTGGGAAGCCATCCGGGTAGGTGGGGAGTGGGTCTTTCAGGATCAGACCCATCATCTCCCAGTGACCGGCGAGCGTGGCCTTGGCCGCCGAACGCTCGGCCATGAGCCCGTGTGAAGCGCGGGGCGACCCCGTGGGCGGCACGCCCTCGATCTCCACGACGTTGCCGAGCCCTAGAGCCGCCAGGTTGGGAGCGCGGAGGCCGCCGGTGGCGCGGGCGGTGTTGCCCAGGGTGTTCGCGCCTTCGTCCCCGAAGGCGCGGGCGTCCGGCGCTCCTCCGGCGCCGACGCCGTCCAGCACTATGACGACTGCTCTGCGTGTCACGGGTCCCTCCCGAAGATTTTGCATCCGGGACCATCTTAGCGTCGGCATCCGTTCGGCGCTTTCGACCGTAGGGTAAACAGTACCGCAGGCGAGATAGGGGGAGCATGACCTCCGAGCATAGGGTACGGGAGGCAACCGTTGGCGACGCGGAGGGCGTTCACGCGCTCGCCCGCGAGCTGGCTGACGCCGTGGAAGACCGGCAGCCGGAGCCCGGCGCTGTTAGAGGCCGTCTGGCCGAGTTGCTCGAGGAGCCGCGTGCCGGGGTGCTCGTGGTTGAGGATGGGGAAGGCGGGATCGTTGGCGCGGTGAGCTACTGGATCAAACCGGATCTCGCGCATGGCGACACCGTGGCCGAGGTTCCAATGCTCGTCGTGGGGGAGAAGGCCCGCCGCAACGGCATCGGGAGGATGTTGATGGATGAGGTCAGGGAGCGCGCCTCGAGGGCCGGCGCGACCATCGTCGAGCTGGTCGCAACCCGCGAGAACGAGACCGCCCGCGAGTTCTATAGCTCTTTGGGTTTCGTGGAGGCGGACCTGATCTCACTCGAGTTCGTGGGCGACCTACACGACCCGCCAGAGGATGAAGGCCAATAGACCCGTCACGATGACCGGTCCCACCGCGGCCCGCAACAGGCCGACCTCCCGCACCGTCTTCAATCCGATGGGGAGAAGGACCAGCCCCGCGTAGGCGACCGCCACCCACCGCAGCCCCGGCACGTCCGCGAGTGGAAGGAAGAACCCCAGCGGGTAGGCGACGGTTCTCCAGGTGACACGGTATCCGTATCGCCCGCCGGCGGTCGTTGCATGACACAGACCGGCTACCACGAACGAGAGCGGCAGCGGGAGCAAGAGAGCAACGAGGGCCGGAATGATCCCTTCGAAGGCCAACCAGAAGGGGGCGGAGACGAGACCGGAGAAGGCGAGGAACAGGCCCGGCGCGCGGAGGTCCGGCACCTTCGGAAGGAGTTCGAAGAAGCGGATCGGGTGTACCAATAGCTGCGCCAGCAGCCGGAGGTAGCTGGAGAATGGCCGGGAGACGTCCCAGTCGCTCGCGCCGCCGCGGATGGTGTCCCGGTTGTAGCCGCGCTTCGCCACGGCAGGAGTATAGCGGGGCGGACGCCAGGGCGACCGGCGCGAAGTAGTATCCTCCCCCGCTATGAGGCAGGAACAGACGCCGGGCGCGGAGAATGCGCATCTTCCGCATTCTTCAAAATTAGCTGCGTGGGCAGCCGGAGCGGGAGTCGCCCTCTTCTCGTTCGTTCTCTACTTGCGTACCCTCGCGCCTTCCGTGCTGTACTACGACCGCCCCATCGCGTTCGACTCCGCGATGCTGCAAGCCGAGGCGGCGGTGCTTGGGATCGGACACCCCACCGGCTACCCCACGTACATGATGCTGACGCACCTCTTCACCCGCCTGCCGGGCGTGGAGCCGGCATACGGAGCCAACCTGGCCTCCGCCGTCTACGCGGCCCTGGCCGTCGCCGTGCTCTTCGCCGTCGCGTTGCGGTTGAGCGGGCGGGTCGTGGCAGCGGCGGCGGGCTCCCTGGCGTTCGCGGTCTCGGGGACGCTCTGGAGCCAGGCCGTGATCCCCGAGGTCTACGCCCTGAACGTCCTCTTCGTGGCGCTCACCGTCTTCGCTTTGCTCATCTGGAGGGACACCAGAAGGGACCGCTACCTCCTCCTCGCCGCGTTCCTGGCCGGGCTCTCCCTCACGCACCACCTGACGAGCGGACTGCTCATCCCCGCCGGCCTCTTCTTCGTTCTCGCCACCGAACGCCGGAGGCTACTGGATATGCGGCTATTGTTGCAGGGGATCGGACTTTTCTTGCTGGGCCTTCTTCCCCTCCTCTACCTTCCAGTCCGGGCCTCGATGGGCGCGCCGCTGGACGAGACGCATCCCACCACGCTCGGGCGGTTCCTGCTGCTCGTCACGGGCTGGAGCTACGCGATAGCAACCCCCGAGGAGAAGGCGCGTTGCGCCGTGTCCCCGCTCGTCTCCGAGGGCTTCGGAGATCGGATGCAACTCTTCGCCGGACATCTTTTCGGAGAATTCTCTGTGATCTTGATGCTGGTGGGGGCGTTTGGAATGTTGTGCCTAATCCGGGCGGACAGGCCCGCCGCCGCCGTCCTCGGGACGCTCTTCATCGGGTGCCTGGCCCACGTCCTCTTCTACCTCGAACGCGGCATCGAAGACTTCGCGGTGTTCCTCATCCCCGTCTACGCGGTCTTCGGCGTCTGTATCTCCATCGGCATCGGATTCTTGCAATACTGGACGGAAAGGCTCGCGGCTAACCGGCCCGCCTTCGAGAAGGCGC
>JBPCLT010000290.1:0-12283 GCA_051003015.1 Rubrobacteraceae bacterium
GCAAGTCCGAGAGGGAGGCGTTGCGTTGTCTCAAGAGACGCATCTCCGACTTGGTCTTCAGGCAGCTACGCACCGACTCGGAAAAGCTGCCCTCGGCCTCCACTTGACACACAGAGGAGCCTTTTTCGCAGTGCAGACGTCCTCTACCGCCCGCCGCTGATCTTCTCGCCAGTCCGGATGCAGCCGCTTGAAAATCTCGGAACCCAACACCCGCTTGAGAGACGCGAAGACCGGCGCCCACGCCCGCAGCGAGAGGTCAACTACTGCATCAGTATCTCGGTCGTTGAATGGTCGAATACGCGGCTGGATGGCCTCACCTCCTGAAACTCCGCAGAGAAGTATCGCATATAGAGTGTCAGCGTCGCCCACGTCGTGTACAGCAACTGCTACGAAGGGGACCCTGCCGCAACCCTACTAAAATCAATAGACGATCAATTTCCCGCCATTTGTGTGACAGCCATGTGTAGATGAATTACTGAGTCGGTCTGCCTCGGACCGATTCCGTATCACCACGATTCCATATACAAACCCGGCGCGGTGTGTTGCGCGGGGATGACGCTTCTGTTATCAATGACCGTATCTGGGTGATTGGGTGGGAAATTGGAGAGAAACGAACACAATTTACCGGAGAGGCGGCCGTTGCTTCCTGAGGAGCGGCGGCGATGGGTGGCGGAGCGCATCCGGGCTGCGGGGAGCGTGACGGTGGGGATGATGGAGGAGGAGTTTGGGATCTCCCCGATGACGGCCCGCAGGGATTTGAAGACCCTGGAGCGAGAGGGAAGGGCCCGTAAGATACATGGCGGGGCTGTGCTGCCGGAGATCGCACGCCACGAGGATTCGTTTCAGAAGCGGCTGGAGGAGGCCGCCGGCGCGAAGGAACGGCTCGCCAAAGCCGCGGTCGGGCTGCTGGAGGCGGGCGAGACCCTTTGCGTGGACTCGTCCACGACGGCATACCAGGCGGTGCGTATGATCCTGCATCGCGGACTCCGTTTGACCGTCATCACGAACTCCGCGCCCATCGTGGGCCTGTTCGCGGAAGGCGAGACGCCGGGCGTGGAGCTTGTGGCGGTGGGTGGATCTTTCAAGAAGCTCACCCTCTCTTTCGTGGGGTCTCACGCGGTGCGAACCGTCGCCGGGTACTTCGCGGACAAGTGTCTCTTCAGCGTCAAGGGCATCACGTCGGACGGGTATCTGACCGATCCTGACCCTTTGGAGACCGAGGTGAAGCGGGCCATGATCTCACGCTCCGAGGCGCCAATTTTGATGGTGGACGGGAGCAAGTTCGAGCGCCGTGGAACGAGCGTCATCGCCCACGTCTCGGAACTCTCCTGCGTACTCGCGGCGGACGCCCCCGAAGACCGGCTGGCGGCCCTGGAGGCGTTTGGGGCGGAGGTGCGGCGTGCGTAGGGACGCATCGTGAGCGAAGGCGCCCGCGTGTGGCTCATCCCGGACGGATACATCCCGGAGCAGAGCACGGGCGAAGAGAGGAGCCACGAGGCGATCTGCGTGCTGAATTCCTCTGACACCGATGCCAGCCTCTCCGTCACCTTCTACTTCGAGGACCAGGAGCCCATCAAGGGCGTGAGCGTAACCGTCCCGGCGGAGCGCACCCGCCACGTACGCACCGACCTCCCGGATCACATCGGCGGCGTCGAGGTGCCGCGAGGGATGCCTTATGCGGTGAGGGTCGAGAGCGACGTGCCCGTGGTCGTGCAGCATTCCCGGATGGACACTTCGCAAGAGGCGCTCGCCCTCATGACCACCTTGGCGCACCCGGTGGTCCGATGATGGCTGCACGGACCTCGTTCCTGGCCCTCGACCTGGGAGCGGAGAGCGGGCGGGCGATGCTCGGGCGCTTCGACGGCGAACGCATGTCCATCGAAGAGATCCACCGCTTCCCGAATACGCCCGTAAAGCTCGTTGACGGCATGCACTGGGATGTTCTGCGGATCTTCGCTGAGGTCAAGGAGGGACTAAAGAAGGCCACCGGGGAGGCTGGGAGGATCGAATCACTCGGCGTTGACTCGTGGGGGGTGGACTTCGGCCTGCTGGACCGGAGCGGCTCGCTCGTCTCCAACCCTTACTACTATCGGGACCCGCGCACGGAGGGCACGGAGGAGCGGGCCTTCGAGCGGATGCCAAAGGCGGAGATCTACGGCACGACCGGCATCCAGTTCATGCCGATAAACACCCTCAACCAGCTCCTGGCTTTCGAGGGATCGCCGCTGCTCGAGGCCGCCGAAGCCTTGCTTATGACGCCGGACCTCATCGGCTACTGGCTCACCGGGGAGAAGACCTGGGAGTCCACCATTGCGAGCACCAGCCAGCTCCTCGACGCCCGCTCCGGCGATTGGGCCTGGGGGCTGCTGGAGAAGATGGGCATTCCTGGCCGGCTGTTCGGCGAGATCGAAGCTCCGGGCACGGAGCTTGGTTCGCTGTCGCCGGATATCGCCGGTGAGGCGGGAGCGGAGGGGACGAGCGTCACGTCCGTCGCCTCCCACGACACCGCCTCGGCCGTGGCCGCCGTACCCGCCGAGGGCGAGGATTTCGCGTACATCTCCAGTGGGACCTGGTCCCTTGTGGGTATGGAGTTGCCCGCTCCGGTCATCACCGGGGATGGGATGTGGGCCAACTTCACCAACGAGGGCGGGTTCGGGGGGACCACACGCTTCCTGAAGAACGTCATGGGGCTCTGGATCTTGCAAGAATGCCGCAGGACCTGGGCCCGCGAGGGGCACGATTATTCTTATGAAGAGCTGGCGCGTCTAGCGGAAGACGCACCGGCCCTGGAGGCGCTGGTGGACCCGGATCACCCCGTATTCATGCCGCCGGGCGACATGCCTTTGCGCATCCGGCGCTTCTGCGAGGCGACCAGCCAGGAGCCGCCGAGGGCGCCGGGGGAGGTGGCGCGGTGCGTGCTGGAGAGCCTGGCGCTCAAGTACCGGTGGGTACTGGAGAAGGCCGCTGAGATCACCGGCCGTGACGTACGTGTGGTCCACGTCGTAGGGGGCGGCGTCCGTAACGAGCTTCTCTGTCGCCTCACCGCCGGCGCGACCGGACTCCCGGTGCGGGCCGGGCCGGTGGAGGCAACAGCCCTCGGGAACCTGCTGGTTCAGGCTTACGCTCGCGGACACGTCAGCTCGCTGGAGGAGATGCGGGCCGCCGTGCGCCGCTCGGTGGAAGTGCGCGACTACGAGCCGCGAGGCTCCGGGGACGAGTGGGACGAAGCCTTCGAGAAGATGCGGAGTTTCGTGAAGTCCGCACCGGATCTCGACAGGGAAGGAGCGAGCACTTGACCCGGCCCGACGAGACCCGCGCCGAAGGAACCGCGACGGCCGCGGCGGCGTCTATCTTTAGCCTCGAAGGCGTCACCAAGCGTTTCGGTGGCGTGGTCGCGGTGGAGGGGGTTGATTTCGAACTTCGTCAGGGCGAGGTCCACGCGCTGGTCGGGGAGAACGGCGCAGGCAAGAGTACGCTCATGAAAATCGCGAATGGGCTCTATGCCCCGGACGAGGGGACGCTGGAGGTAGGCGGCGAGACTGTCTCATTCTCGTCGCCGCGAGACGCGGAGGAGGCGGGGATCGCCATGATCCCGCAGGAACTCGACCTTTTCCCCGAGCTCTCCGTGGCCGAGAACCTGTTCGTGGGACGTAAGAGGCCCCGCAAGGGCTGGGGTGGTCTGGACTGGGAAGCCATGCGGGGCGAGGCCCGCAAGAGGCTAGATTCGCTTGGTGTCGGCATAGACGTAACGTCCAACGTAAAGCGTCTCTCGACGGCGAACCAGCAGGTCGTCGCCATCGCCAGGGCGTTGGTGGGCGAGGCGCGGGCCGTGATCATGGACGAGCCGACCTCTTCGTTGACCGGGCGAGAAGTCCGACAACTCTTCGGCATCATCGAAGATCTGACCGCCGGAGGCGTCGGCGTCGTCTACATCTCGCATCGCCTGGAGGAGATATTCGCGATCTCCGACCGCGTAACCGTCCTCAGGGACGGCCACCACATCAAGACGGCTCCGGCTTCGGATCTGGATGCGGAGAGACTGGTCCGCCTGATGGTGGGCCGCCCGCTCAATGAGTTGTTCACCCGCAGCGAGAGCAGCCCCGGCGAGGTGGCGCTGGAGGTGCGGGGCCTCACCCGCGGCGGAGAGTTCGAGGACGTGGACCTGACGCTCAGGCGCGGTGAGATCCTGGGTCTAGCCGGCCTCGTCGGAGCAGGGCGCACGGAGCTTGCCCAGTCCATCTTCGGGATACGCCCGGCAGAGAGCGGCGAGGTCCTGGTCGGGGGCGTGGAGGTCCGCATCCGATCCCCGCGGGCGGCGATGGACCGGGGCATCTTCTACGTTCCCGAAGAGCGGCGCTCCCAGGGCCTGATCCTGCCTTTCTCCATCAAGAACAACATCACCCTGAGCATCCTGGACCGCATATCCCGGTTCGGCTTCGTGCCGCGCTCCGAGCGCCAGACCGCCGACAGGTTTGCGAAAGAGCTTTCGATCCGTGGGGCGAAGGTCTCCGATCCCGTGGGCCGGCTCTCGGGCGGCAACCAGCAGAAGGTCGTGGTGGCGAAGTCGCTGGCTCGCGAGCCTTCCATCCTGCTGCTCGACGAGCCGACTCGTGGCGTGGACGTGGGGGCGAAGTCCGAGATCTACCGCCTCATGGACAGCTTGGCGAAGGAGGGCAAGGCCGTGCTTCTCATTTCCTCGGAGTTGGAGGAGGTCCTCTCGATGGCCGACCGCGTCCTGGTCATGCGCGAGGGCCATATCAGCGGCGAGTTCGACCGCGAGGAGGCCACCCAAGAGAACGTCATGACTGCGGCCACCGGCGGGAGAAGCCGGTCGGAAGCAGGAGATCCGCGAGAAGAGGTGTCCGAGGATGGCTGAGGCCCGGACTGGGACGGGACGTGGTGGGACAGGTGGTGCGCTCCGTGGGTTCCTGAGACGTCCCGAGGCGCCCGCCCTGGTTTTTCTGGCGGTGCTGGTGGCGGTGTTCTCGCTTGCGAGCGGCAGCTTCTTTCAGGTTGGAAACCTGGAGTCCATCGTGTCCTCGGTGGCCGTGTTGGGGATCATCGCGCTCGCCGTCAACCAAGTGGTCTTGTGCGGCGAGATAGACATTTCGACGGGCTCGATGCTGGGATTGTGCGCGGTGGCCGCCGGCGCTGCGGCGACAAGCTTCGGCGGGCTTTTCTTGCCGCTTCTGGCGGGCGTCGCGGTTGGGGCCGTGGCGGGGGCCATCAACGGTCTGCTGGTGACGCTTGGGCGCATACCGGCCATTATCGTGACGCTTGGGATGTTGTATGCGTTGCGGGGCGTCATCCTGCTGGTTACGGGAGGAACCTGGATCACGGGCATCCCGAACGAGACGCGCGTGCTCGGGACCGGGACGGTGCTCGGCGTCGGTTACCCGATGATACTGCTGGTCGGGCTGTTCCTGGTCATGGAGGTGGTCGGCCGTCACTCGACCTGGGGTCGCAACGTCTTCGCTGTCGGCGGCAATCGCCAGGCGGCGCGCTTCGCCGGGCTCCCCATAGACCGCGTCCGCTTCCTGGCCTTCGTGCTGGTTGGCGTCTTCGTCGGCATCGCGTCCGTCATCTATATGGGACGGACGGGCTCCGTGCAGACCAACGCGGGGGCCGGGCTGGAGCTTCAGGTCGTGGCGGCCGTCGTGATCGGGGGTACCAGCATCTCCGGCGGAAGGGGTTCGGCTCTCGCGGCTCTTACCGGGGCCGTCCTCATAGGTGTGATCCTCAACGGCCTCATCCTCCTCGGGGTGCCCGGCATCTGGCAGGATGCGGTTCTCGGCGGGCTCATCCTGCTTGCCGTTACGACGGACGTGGTGCGCCGCCGGCTGGTGGGGGATAAGGCATGAGCGCGGCGACCGCAGCCCTCCGGCGCGTCGGGTTCTCCCGCGAGATGGTGCTGCTTGGGGTGCTGATCGCGCTCGTCGTCGTGATGACCCTGCTCGACCCGCTGTTTCTGTCCCCAACCACCCTGCTCAACACCTCGCGCTTCTTCGTGGAAGTGGGTCTCATGGCGCTGGGGATGACCCTCATAATCATAACCGGCGGCATAGACCTCTCGGTGGGATCGAACTTGGGCCTGGTCTCCGTCGCCGTGGGATTCTCCTACGCCGCCGGGCTGCCCCTGCCGCTGGCGATCCTGTTCGGCCTGATAGTCGGTGTGGCGGCCGGGTTCTTCAACAGCGTGTTTATCACGTTCCTGGATCTGCATCCGCTTGTGGTCACGCTCGGCACCTTCGCCCTGTTTCAGGGGCTGGCGTATGGTCTTTCGGGCGCCCAAGCTGTCTCGGACTTCCCGGCGTGGTTCGCGTACTTCGGGCAGGCGTATTTGCTGAACGTGGTGCCAGGACAGCTCATCATCTTCGTGGTGGCGGTGGCTGTGGTGTGGGTGATCCTGGCTCGTACAAGCTTCGGGCGTTACGTGTACGCCATCGGCAACAATGAGGAGGCGGCCCGGTTCTCCGGCGTCCCTATCCGGCGGGTCAAGATCGCGCTGTATTCCGGGATCGGGCTGCTCGTGGCGATAGCGGCAGTGATCTATACGTCAAGGGTGTACACGGCCAGGGGCGACACCGGCCTGGGATTGGAATTGGATGTGATCAGCGCCGTGGTACTGGGCGGCGCGAGCATCTACGGCGGCTCGGGCACGATAGGGGGCACCGTGCTCGGCGTCCTCATTATCGCGACGCTTCGGAACGGCCTGATACTGGCCGGCGTCCCAAGCACCTGGCAGCTTTTCATACTTGGCATCCTGCTCCTGGTGGCCGTGTTCCTGAACGAGTTTTTTCGAAAGACAGAGGAGTAGGAAGTTTGACGGGGAAACGGAAGCTCTCGGAGAGGAGGTAGCGTGTTCGGTTCGGTGTGGAAAGTGAAGGTGGTTCCAGCGGTGTTGCTCGTGGTCCTGGTCGTGGCGGTTGCCGCGTGCGGGGTGGGGCAGCAGCCATCGTCTCAGGGCGGTGGTGGAGGCGGAGGCCCGGAGAAGGTTTGCATGATGCCGAAGCTGGTCGGCATCCCGTACTTCAACGCCTCGGAGACGGGGGCGAAAGAGGCGGCGGAGGAGCTGGGGATAGACCTAGTGTACGACGGCCCGACGGAGGCCAAGGCGGCTTTGCAGTCGCAGATGATCGAACAGTTCATCCAGCAACAGTGCGGCGCCATCACCGTGGCCGCCAACGACCCAAACGCACTTGCCCCGGCCATGAAGAAGGCTGGGGAGGCCGGCATCGCCACCGGCGCATGGGACGCCGACGTGGCTCCGGACGCCCGTGACGTGTTCGTGAACCAGGCGACCTTCGAGGCCATCGGCTACGAGTTGGTGGACGTGATGGCTGAGCAGACGGACGGCAAGGGCGAGTTCCTGGTCGTCACCGGTTCGCTCACCGCCCCCAATCAGGTCGCGTGGCTGGAGGCGATGCGGGAGCGCATGAAGGAGAAGTACCCCGAGATGTCCATAGCCAGCGTCGAGCCCGGCGAAGAGGACCTCCAGCTCGGCATAGACATAACCAAGAACTACTTGCGGGCCAACCCAGACACCGCCGGCGTCTTCGGCATAACCTCCGTGGCCCTGCCCGGCGCCGCCGAAGCCGTCCAGCAGGCCGGGCTCGACGGCGACGTGGCCGTCACCGGTCTCTCCACCCCGAACGAAATGAAACCGTACCTGGATTCCGGGGCCGTCGAGAAGTTCGTCCTCTGGAACCCCGTGGACCTCGGCTACCTGGCCGTACACGTGGCGAACGCCCAGATCAAGGGCAACATGCCCAAATCCGGAACCTTCGAGGCCGGACGTCTCGGCAAGGTCGAGGTGGTCGCCGAGGACGAGGTCCTTCTCGGCCCACCGCTTGTCTTCTCGAAGGAGAACATCGGCGAGTACGATTTCTAGCTGGTAGCCGTCAGCAATCAGCTTTCAGCAAACCACGGCGCCGGCGCTTCTTGCGGAGAGCGCCGGCGCCCCGGCGGGGGAGGACGTTCTTGGAACGCACGGCACGGCGGGCCTATGATGAATTGGTTCGGATGCTTTCGGAGAGGGGTGTGGACCCCGGATCGGTAGAGGAGCGTCTGCGCGCCCAGAAGGTAGAGACTCCATCATGGGGCTACGGCAACACCGGCACACGCTTCGCGGTCTTTCCCCAGCCCGGCGTGCCCCGCGACTCCTTCGAGAAGATAGCAGATGCCGCCGAGATCCACCGCCTCACCGGCGTCTGCCCCTCCGTGGCGATCCACATCCCCTGGGACCGGGTGGACGATTATGGTGAACTCGGAGATCACGCCGGGTCCCTGGGCGTGAGCATAGGCGCCGTCAACCCCAACACTTTTCAGGAGCCGGAGTACAAGCTCGGCAGCGTCTGCAACCCGGACCCCGCCATCCGCCGCAAGGTCACCGACCACCTGCTCGAGTGCGTCGGGATAGCCGAAGAAGTGGGCTCCGACGTCCTCTCGCTCTGGTTCGCCGACGGGACCAACTACGCGGGCCAAGACTCCTTCGCCGGGCGCCGCCACAGGATGCTGGAATGCCTCTCCGAGGTCCACGACGCCATGCCGGATGGCATGCGCATGCTCCTTGAGTACAAGCCCTACGAGCCAGCCTTCTACCATACGGACCTGGCCGACTGGGGCGCGGCCCTCACGATGTGCCGGAAGCTCGGGGAGAGGGCCCACGTGCTCGTTGACCTGGGGCACCATTTGCAGGGGACCAACATAGAGTATGTCGTGGCGCTGCTGCTGGACGAGGGACGGCTCGGGGGGTTCCACTTCAACAACCGCAAGTACGGGGACGATGACCTCATCGTCGGGAGCGTCAACCCGTTCGAGCTGTTCCTGATCTATGTGGAGCTCGTCGAGGCGGAGGAGACAGGCGCCCGGATTGACTACATGATAGATCAGACGCACAACATAGAGCCCAAGATGGAGGCCATGATCCTCTCGGTGATGAACCTCCAGGAAGCCTACGCCAAAGCCCTCCTCGTGGACCGGACGGCGCTGGAGGAAGCCCGGCGTTCGGGCGACGTCCTCGGAGCCCACCGTACCTTGCTCGACGCCTACAACACCGACGTGCGACCGCTGTGCGCCCGGACACGCGAGGACCTGGGCGGCGCGGCGGACCCGATAGCCGCCTTCAAGGAGAGTGGTTACGCGGAGCGGGTGGCCGAAGAGCGCAAGGAAGGTGCGCAGGCTGGCTGGGGCTGACGCCGGCACTGGGACCAACATACCTCGACCGGAAAGGACCGACCGATTGGATGCCAAACTCGCCGGCGCGACCGGAAACCTCTGGGACGAGACGAAGACAGGGGGCCTCTCGGACCTTGAGGCGCTCTCCTACCGCTCCAACTTGCTCGGGGCGGATCGCTCGGTCGCCAACTACGGCGGCGGCAATACCTCGACCAAGACGAAGACCTGCGACCACACAGGCCGTGAGGTAGATGTCCTGTGGGTCAAGGGATCGGGCAGCGACCTCGCCACGATAAAGGCGGAGCAGTTCACCGGCCTCAAGCTCGACGAGGTGCTGCCGCTGATGGAGCGGGACTCCATGACCGACGGGGAGATGGTCTCCTACCTAGCCGCGTGCCAGGTCCGGCCTGACATGCCCCGTGGCTCTATTGAGACACTGCTGCATGCCTTCGTGCCGCACCCGCACGTGGACCACACGCACCCGGATGCGATCAACATGCTCTGCTGCGCCGAACGAGGTGAGGAACTCGCTCGCGAATGTTTCGGCGATGAAGCGGTCTGGATCCCCTACATCCGCCCCGGCTTCACCCTCTCCAAACAGGTCGGAGAGGCCGTGAGGGATAACACCCAAGCCAGGTTCATCCTGCTCGCCAAGCATGGCCTCGTCACCTGGGGAGAGACCCACGAGGAGAGCTACAGCCGCACGATAGAAGCCGTCAATCGCGCCGCCGGGTTCGTCGCGGAGAGGAGCGAAGCCCAATCCTTCGGCGGGCAAGGAATGGAGCCTCTCCCGGCTGAAGAGCGTGAAGCTTTGCTCCCGGCGGTCTTGCCAGCGTTGCGCGGAGCCATCTCAGGGGAGACGCATAAGATCCTACGCCCCGACGCCTCGGATGCCGTCCTAGAGTTCGTCTGCGGGCGCGATTCGGCGGAACTCTCTCAGGTCGGCGCCGCGTGCCCGGATCACCTGGTGCGAACGAAGGTCAAACCCCTGTGGGTAGACTTCGATCCCTGGAATGAGGGAGCAAACGAATTAAAGGCGAAGCTCCGCGAGGGCGCGGCCCGTTACAGGGAGGAGTACGAGGCGTACTTCGCGCGCCACGGAGAGGCCGATGAAGAGATGTTCGACCCCAACCCGAGGATCGTCCTGATACCTGGCGTCGGGCTCGTCGCCGCCGCGAAGGACCTCAAGGAGGCTGACCTCTCCCGGGATTTCTACCACCGCGCCGTCGCCGTGATGCGCGGGGCGAACGCCCTCGGAGGATTCGTCTCCCTCACGGAGGAGGAATCCTACGCCGTCGAGTACTGGCCCCTGGAACTCTACAAGCTCACCCTCGCTCCTCCGCCGAAGGAGCTTGCCGGACAGGTCGCCCTCGTAACCGGCGGAGCCGGCGGAATTGGGAGCGCCACCGCGCGGAGGCTTGCCGAAAAGGGCGCGTGCGTGGTCGTGGCGGACCTCGACGAGGAAGGGGCGAGGGGGATCGCAGGGGACCTCGGCGTCTCCGGGCTGGCCGCCGTTATGGACGTGACGGAGGAAGCAGTGGTGGCCGGGGCCTATCGGGAAGCCACGCTAGCTTTCGGCGGGGTGGACGTCGTGGTCTCCAACGCCGGACTCGCCTCCTCGGCGCCCGTCGAGGAGACGAGCCTGGAGATGTGGGACAGGAACCATGACGTACTCGCCCGTGGATACTTCATCGTCGCGCGCGAGGCTTTCCGATTGTTCGGGGAGCAGGGAACGGGAGGGAGCCTGGTCTTCGTGGCCTCGAAAAACGCTCTGGCCGCCGGGAAGAACGCTGCGGCTTATTCCTCGGCCAAAGCCGCCGAGTTGCACCTGGCGCGGTGTCTCGCGGAGGAAGGAGGAGCTTACCGCATACGGGTGAATACCGTGAACCCTGACGCAGTGTTGCGGGGGTCGAAGATATGGGGTTCCTCATGGCGCAAGGAGCGCGCCGAAGCCTACGGCATAGAGCCGGAGGAGCTTGAGGAACACTATCGGCAGCGCAATGTCCTCAAGGTGAACGTGACCCCTGAGGACGTGGCGGAGGCGGTGCTGCACTTCGCCTCCGAGAGCCGTTCATCGAGGAGCACGGGCAACATCCTAAACGTGGACGGCGGGGTGAAAGACGCTTATCCTAGATAGCAGTTCACGGATGGGAGGATCGATTGATACGGAATCCGGGTGAAGAGTTCCATCGCTCGTGGCTTGCGGAAGCCGGGAGTCGCAAAGGAGAAACACGCCCTTCGACTTACGACCTCGCGACTTACGACCAGAATAAGGGGCGAAGTTATCAAACGGTTTCCGCATGAAGCATCAGGAGTTGCGGGAAGAGGTGGCCCGAATCTCACGCCGGATGGCCGCGTCGGGCCTCGTGGTCGGGACCGCGGGCAACGTCAGCGTCCGCGCCCCTGACGGTAACGTCCTCGTCACACCGAGCGGGCTGGACTACTCCGAGATGGAGCCCGAAGACGTGGCCCTCGTGAGTCTCGGCGGCCGGTTCCTCGATGGTCCCTTTGCCCCGTCCAGCGAGACCCCGATGCACACAGGCATCTACCGAGCCCGGCCGCGGGTCGGCGGCATCGTCCACACTCATTCCCGGTTCGCCACCACGCTGGCCTGCCTGCACCTGGAGATACCACCCCTTCATTACGTGCTGGTCATGCTCTCGGACGAGGGGAAAGTCCCCCTGGCCCCGTACGCGACGTACGGAACCGAAGAGCTGGCCCGCAACGCGAGCGAGGCTCTCGGCGAGGTACACCACGCCTGCCTGCTGAAGAACCACGGCGCCATAACCGTTGGTGAGACCGCGGCCGAGGCTTACTCGAGGACCGAGGTGCTGGAGGAGATGGCCGAACTCTACTACCGCGCCCGGCTGGCCGGAGAGCCCGTCATCCTGACGCCGGAGCAGATGGCAGAGGTGTCGGCCAGGATCTCGGACTACGGCCAGTCCAAGCCCGCCTCTGACGCGGCCAATTGATGGGCCACTGGCGCAAGCGGGCCCTGAGGCTGGTTGAGGGCGCCGAGGCGTCCTTCGACCGGGTGAAGCTCTTCCTGAAGGTGCGTCACGGGTTGCTCGGGCCTGTTTACATCATGCCATATCGGGGGCATGGC
>JBPCLT010000291.1:0-3310 GCA_051003015.1 Rubrobacteraceae bacterium
GGGTCATCTCGCTCATCATGCTCCTCAGCCACGTGGAGCCAGACCTGCCGGAGCCGAAGATCCAGACGAGGTTCTCAGCCCGAACGCACCGGTCTCGCGCATCGCGAGGTTGCGGATCGCTTTGGGCACTGCTAGCCGGCGTGGCCCCGACCGAACCGGCCAGCGCCCGGCCCCGGCTCGTCAGCCGATGGCCGATCTTTCGGACGCGCGCGGCAGTGGCTCCGGTCCCCGAAGTCCCGGTCCCCACGCCCGGCGCTTCGCCGCGGGTGAGGCCGACCTCCAGGTTCAAGAAGGCTTTTATCCCCCGCGCCACCTCGAAGGCCACGCGATTCTTCAATACTGGCAAAACAGAGATCCTCCCGAGATACGACCCGGCTTTTACGCAACCCGCATATATTTACACAAATTTGCGCCTCTGAGTAGCGGGTGCCGGTCCTTGTTCGGCCCGAGACCTCGTTTTCGGAGGCTCGCCCGGCACGCTAAAGTGTCCGTCCCTCCGTTCCGATAACCATCATGGACACGGTACCGATGTTTACCTGGGGGGACGTTGCGTTACATCACGATCATCTTCGCGGCCCTGAGCGCGGCCGCGATCCTCTGCTCTGCGGGCTCCGCGCCGGGCATGGCCGAGGAAGAGTCCCTGGCGGCGGAGTTCCGGGCCGCGAGCGAAGAGCACGGAGTACCGGAAGAACTACTGCTGGCGATGGGCTATGTCAACACCCGCTGGGAGATGCCGCCACCGGGCGCCGGCGACTACGAAGAGGGCGAGATCGACGCCCGCGGCAACTACGGCGTCATGAGCCTCTACCAGAACCCGTCCCGGAACACCCTGGGCAGGGCCGCGGAGTTGACAGGGCTCTCCGAGGAAGAGTTGAAGACGCGCCGCGCCGCCAACGTCCGTGGCGGCGCGGCGGTGCTGGCGGAGATACAGGGCCAGGAGAGGCCAGCCGGCCTGAACGGCTGGCATGACGCGGTGGCGGAGTACGGGGGCGGTTCCCTGTACGCACGGCAGGTCTACGAGGTCTTGGAGAGCGGAGCGTCGGCGGCCATCTCGACCGGCGAGCGGGTGGAGCTCGCTCCCCAGCCGGAGGCCGAGCAACAGGAGATGTTCACCACCCAGTCCACCGCCGACTACGCCGGCGCCACCTGGTACGGGGCCTATTGGAACGGCTACTCCGGCTGCTACGATTCGATCAACTTTTGCCAGGCCAGCCGACCGGTCTCGAACGACATAAACAAGGTCATCGTCCACGTCACGCAGGGGTCATGGGCGGGCGCCATGAACTGGTTCAAGGACCCGGCGGCCGGGGTCTCCGCGCACTACACCGTGCGCTCCGGCGATGGTTTCATCGGACAGTCGGTGGACGAAGAGGACATCGCCTACCACGCCGGCAACTGGGAGTACAACCAGACCTCGATAGGGATAGAACACGAGGGGTACGTGGGCGAGCCGTCCTGGTTCACCGACGCGATGTACCGGTCCTCGGCGAAGCTGACGGCGTACCTGTGCAAGAAGTACGGAATCCCCATGGACCGCACCCACATAATTGGACACAACGAGGTGCCCGGCGCCACCCACACGGACCCCGGAGCGTACTGGAACTGGACCAGATACATGGACTACGTGAGGGAATACGCCGGGGTCTCCGGCGGGGGCACTGCGTACACCCAGACGGTGGACAATGCTTCCTCGCGGTTCGGGGCCTCGGGCGCGTGGGGGAAGAGTTCCTATAGCTCTCAGCGTTACGGCAAGAACTACAGGTTCGCCAGGCCCGGCAACGTCACGGACCCCGTGAGGTTCAGGGTCAGGCTCCCCAGCGACGGCAGCTACGCCGTCGCCGCCCGCTGGCCCGCGAACTCCGGGTACAACAGCCGCGCGAGGTTCCGGATCGAGACCGCGGCAGGCCGCGTAACGAGGACGGTGAACCAGCGGCAGAACGGCGGACGGTGGGTGGGACTGGGCGTCTTCGAGATGAAAGCTGGAGACCGTGCGTACGTGAGCATCTCCAGGAAGAGTTCAGCCAAAGGCTACATAATCGCCGACGCGATCCGCGTGACCAGGCAATAGTTCAGCCGGCCGGATAGAACTCTTTCATGAGGGGAGCGGTGATCTCCTCTACTACCCTGATCTGCTTCGCCGTCAGGTCATCGCGCCATCCTCCCGGCGTGGCCTTGCGGGCGAACTTGCCAGGCCCCTTCTTCTTCTCCGGGATGTTCTCCCAGGCGTGCTTCTCCACGACCCGCGCCAGATTTTTCTCCTCCGCCTCTATCCCCAATTCCGAGTAGATGCGCTTCATGGTCCCTAGAGTGTCGGCCCGCAGCTCTTCGTAGCGGACCAGCGTCTTCGGTCCTTCGTGCGATTCGTAGGCGTCCCTGGAGTTGCTCACGGCCTGGAGGTACATTTTGGCGCGGTTGGCGACGAGGGTGTTTGGTTGTTCGGTGGCGATCCTGGTTCTGGCCTTGACCCTCGGGCTGTTCTTCATCCTTTGCCTGAGCCAGCCGCCTTCCTGGGCGGCGTCCAGGGCGGAGGCGGCGACGTCTCTCGGGTCCCGGATCAGGAACACCATCCGGCTCTCGGGCATGGATTGCATGAGCAGCGGCGCGCCTATGGAGCCGTTGGGCTCCTTGATAATCAGGTAGTCTGACGCTTTCATTTCCGGGAACCGGGCCTCCGCGCCGTCGAGCACGAAGTTTCGCATGGACTTCAGCCAGACCTCGCGGTGCTGGGGGCCGAGGATGAAGTTGGCTGTCTTGCGTCCCGCCGCCCGCTCGTAAGCGTAGAACCCGAAGAACTCCCCGACGCGGGGCTCGTGCCACAGATCGTGGCCGGGCAGGCCCTTCATCATGTCCCCGAGCCAGGTGCTCCCCGTCCTCGCCGTGCCAAGAACCCAGATAACGTTCTCCGGGTTGACGTTGCCAGCCCGGCTCTCACCACCACTTTCAGAGGCGACGAGCTTCGCCGACAGCCGCGAGACTTCATGCTCCTTCTCCTCGAGCGCCCGCTCCAGTTTCTGTTCCCGAGCCAGGTTCCCGCCGGATGATTCATCCGCGCCGAGCACGGGCGTGCCTTTGCGTACCGCGCCCGCCTCCAGGTTCAGGAAAACCTTGATCCTCCGCGCCACCTCGAAGGCCGTTCGGGTTCTATATACGGGCATCCGAAAACTCCTCTATCTCCACAACGTCCCGCTGTCCGGGGGTTTCTTCTCCTGCTAACCGCCACTTCTCTCGTAACCAAACTCCGCCAGGGCCGGTCCCGCCTCTTCATCGAAGATGGTTCTATCACGTCCGGTGAAGACGCCCTTCCAGTCGC
>JBPCLT010000292.1:0-3921 GCA_051003015.1 Rubrobacteraceae bacterium
GCCATCTGAAAATGCAGGTGGAAGACGGCGTCATGGCCTACGCCCTGCGCGAACGTGACCGGCATGAGACGCCGGCCGAGGTTTCCGCGCCTTCGGAGGCGAAGCCGGAAGGCGACGTAGCGCCGCGGCCGCTCGGAGCGCGCAAGCGGCTCGACGACCCGTTGAGCGAGCGCGAGCTGGAGGTGCTGAACCTCCTCGCCTCCGGCCGGACCAACTCGGAAGTCGCCAGGGACCTCTTCGTCTCCGTGGGCACGGTAAAGTCCCACACCGGCAACATCTACCGCAAGCTCGACGCCAGGAACCGGGCCGAGGCCATCGCCAGGGCCCGCGAGCTCGAAGTGCTTCGGTAGGGCTTTTACGTCCCGGCGCGGGGAAGCACCTGATTCTTGCCGACTGCGGGAGACAACGCCGCCTGCATCAGTTCGTCAGCTCCTCGGGGGTTCGAAAAGCTCGACAGGATTGCCAGAGGGATCCTCGAGCAGAATCTGCTTTCCGCCCCTGCCCTCAACAATCTCATTGCGGAAGTGTGTTCCCGTATCGCGCAGAGACTCGACTTCACCGGCGAGATCATCGACCTCAAGCTGGATACGGTTCCAGCCACCTGGCTCGGGCCTGCGACCATCGGGCATGGATTGACCTGCTCCGCCAGCACCGGGGATGCTTAGCAGGAGGCGCAAGTTCCCCCGCGAGAGGACCGCGAATCCGGGAGCGAGGTTGAGTTCAACCCTGAAGCCGAGACGCTGAGTATAGAACGAGATCGCCGCATCTACGTCATCGATCATGTAGCGTACGCTGACCGTGTCCATCGTTGGTCCTCCTCAGATACTCTTCGTCAGCATTCCCTGCATCAAGTGTACGCCCGTCCATATTCTTGCCACCCCCGGATCTTCTGCGCGGCGGCTATCAAGCCGCTTCTGGCGTTGGAGCTTCAGCCAAACTTACCCGACCCGCGGTTGACGCAAATAGCGGCAGGCTTTCTCCCGTAGACTCCGAATGAACCCCGATGAACCATCTGGATCTTCCTTTTGGCCGATGCCTTTGCGACCGGTTTAGCCGTACTTTGGTCCGTGTACGGTCGAAAGCAAGAAAGGGCGATGGCATTGTCGAACATCTCACGCAAGGAATTCTTGAAGCTGGGGCTCATGGGCGGCGTGGCGTTCGCCCTCCCGTTCGGCGCCTCCGCGTGCTCCGGGTCCCGCGAAGGCTCTACCGGGAACCTGCTACGTAGCAAGGCGCGGCCGCCAAAGCCGTTCCGGGTCCCGCTACCGATGCCCCCGGTGTTGGAGCCCACGCGCTCCGACGCCGGCGCGGACTACTACGAGATGACGCAGAGGGTGGGCGAGGCGGAGATCCTGCCCGGCCTCAAGACCGAAGTATGGGGATACAATGGGATCTTCCCCGGCCCCACCATAGAGAGCCGCGGCGGGCGCAAGACCATCGTTCGCCAGATGAACGAGCTTCCCGTGCCGGTCTCCACGCACCTGCACGGGGGACGAACGCCCCCCGGAAGCGACGGTTTCCCCACGGACCTGATCCTCCCGAAAGGCCACTCCTCGCACGCCCATCACACTCACTCCGGCGAGGCGGGATGGTCGTTTCATCGGGGAAGCAAGGACTACACCTACCCGCTGGAGCAACGCGCCGCGACCCTCTGGTATCACGATCACCGCATGGACTTCACAGCCCCCCAGGTGTGGCGCGGGCTCGCCGGATTCCACATAGTCCGCGACGCCGAGGAGGACGCCTTGTCTCTCCCGAAAGGCGAAAAGGACGTGCCGCTAATGATTTGTGACCGCTCCTTCGGCGAGGACGGCTCCTTCCTCTACCCGTCCCTCGACCCCTCCCTGCAGGGCGAGCACGGCGTGGAGCAGGACTACATGCAAGGCGTCCTCGGAGACGCCATCCTCGTCAACGGCGCTCCCTGGCCGTACATGGAGGTCTCGAACACCATGTACCGCTTCCGCATCCTCAACGCCTCCAACGCCCGCCGTTACGAGCTCACACTCGACCCCGCGCCCCGGGACGGCGCCTCCTTCGTCCAGGTAGGGAGCGACGGCGGGCTGCTCGGCGCGCCGCTCTCCCACCGCACCATCCCCATCGCCCAGGCCGAGCGCTTCGACGTGGTCGTGGACTTCTCCCGCTACCCGGTGGGCACGGAGGTCACGCTCAGGAATCGCATCGGCGAGGGCAGCGCCGCCGACGTGATGCAGTTCCGCGTCGTCCGCAAGGAGAAGGAAGCGTGCGCCGTCCCGGAGACGCTCTCGGACATAAGCGAGTTCGAGGCACTAGACGAATCCGATGCAGCACTCACGCGCGATTTCAACTTCACCCGGGCCGGAAACGAAGGCAAGGTAATGTGGGGCATCAACGGTGAGGTCTTCGACCCGCGGCGCGTGGACGCCCGCCCCGAGCTCGGCTCGACCGAGGTCTGGGAGTTCACTACCGACGTCCACCATCCCGTGCATCTCCACCTGGTCCACTTCAAGGTGCTCTCCCGCAGCGGCTTCTGGCCGCTGCCCAAAGACGCCGGCTGGAAAGACACCGTGGACGTGCGGCCGGGCGAGGTCGTCCGCCTCATCGCCCGCTTCGACGGCTACCGGGGCAAGTACGTCTTCCACTGCCACAACCTGGAGCATGAGGACATGATGATGATGGCAAACTTCGAGGTGGTCTGAAGCAAAGACAGGACATGGAACGCAATGTCGCCGGTTGCTGGACCCTATGGTCGATACGTCTCTCCTTCGAGGTCTTGCCTGTCCAACCCCCAACGAAGCACCTCGTCCGTGGCGCCGACGAGCTTCATCCCGAGTTTCTCCGGAACCCTGATCGAACGGCGCCCATCTGGAAGCGTCTCGGCCACAACCGTCGATCTCAATAATGATACCTGCACGCCAGGATACGTATCCTCTCGCTCGTGATCTGGTAGACCAGCCGGTGCTGCTGGTCAATGCGTCGCGGCCAGCAGCCTGACAACTCGTGTTTGAGAGGTTCCGGCTTGCCGATGCCGCTGAACGGGTCACGCTGGACGTCCTCGATCAGGCCGATGATACGCAACGCTTTCTTGCGGTTGTGGCGCACCCACCACGCCAGGTCTTCGCGAAGCCCGCCGGATCAAACTCCAAGCTCCGCACGAGCCTCCTCTAGCGGCATGCCTCCCTGTCGCTCCTTCGCCTCCAGCAAGCGCCGCTTCATCGTTTCACTCTTCAACAAGTAGGCGGTTTCTCTCTCGGATTCGATCTCACGCCACAACTCGATGGGCACGATCACTCCCACCGTGTTGCCATCGGAGTCGGATACGTACCTTATCTCCGCCAGACTCATCATCGTCGCCTCCCTGTCCGCCGTGCCATATTACGGATGATACACCTACCTACTCCTGTGTCGCGGCCCCGGAGATGGCGCGGGCTAGCTCTTCCAGGGACTCGTAGTTGTGGCCTGAGAGGAACACGTCAACGCTTGGCAGCGCGGCGGCCATCCCACGGGCGAGCGGCTGGTAGCCGGGGGCGGCCTTGAGTGGGTTCACCCAGATCACGCGGTAGGCGAGACGCTTTATGCGCCGCATCTGCTCCGCGAGTACCTCGACGTCCCCCCGGTCCCAGCCATCGGAGAGTATGACCACCACGGCGCCGCGGGCCATCCCGCGCTGTCCCCAGCGATCCACGAATTCCTTGAGGGTGTCCCCGAGCCGGGTCCCGCCTGACCAGTCCTCGACCGCGCCGGAGGCGCCCCGCATCGCCCGGTCGGGATTGCGATTGGTTAGTTCGCGGGTGACGCGGGTGAGCCGGGTCCCGAGCACGAATGCCTCGGTGGGGTCTCCAGAGGCCACGCCCGCGTGCATGAACCGCAAGAGCGTCCGGCTGTAGGATGCCATCGAGCCGGAGACGTCGCACAGCAAGACCACCCGCCGGGGCTGGTACCGGG
>JBPCLT010000293.1:0-4238 GCA_051003015.1 Rubrobacteraceae bacterium
GCGCTGGAGGTCGCGGCGGCCGGCACGAAGCGGGTCGAGGCGGCGGACGTGGAGCGGGCGGTGGGGCAGCAGGCGCTCCGCTACGGGCGGGAGGAGCACTACGACGTCATAGGCGCCTTCATAAAGAGCGTCCGGGGAGGCGACCCGGACGCGGCGCTCCACTACCTGGCGAGGATGCTGGAGGCGGGGGAGGACCCCGTCTTCGTCGCCCGGCGGCTCGTGATCCTGGCCTCCGAAGACATCGGCAACGCCGACCCACACGGATTGCCTCTGGCGATTGCCGCGACCGAGGCCGTCAGGCTCATCGGGATGCCAGAGGGACGCATCCCGCTCGCCCAGGCTACCGTCTACCTCGCCTCCGCCCCGAAGTCCAACGCCGCCTACGCCGGAATCGGCAAGGCCCTTGAAGACGTGCGGCGTCAGACCACGCCCGAGGTTCCCCTCTTCCTCCGCAACTCGCGCACGGACTTGATGCGGAGCGAGGGCTACGGGGCCGGCTACCGCTACGCCCACGACGACGCGCCTGAGGGCATGAACGACCACTACCTGCCCGAGGAATTAGAAGGGCGAGTGTACTACGAGCCCCGGGACGCCGGGGAGGAGGCGGGGATCAAGGCGCGCCTGCATCGGTGGCGCCGGGAGCGAAACGACCGGGGAGAACCCTCTCCGTCGTAATTCCAGTTTCGCCGTCGCATTACCTTCGGATGGAGAACCTCCAGATACGGCTCGTGGAGAGCCCGCCGTCATCGACGGCGACGATGAGGATCGAGTGTCTACCCATCGCCATCGGCTTTCTAGGCGTAAAGGAGAGCCGCTCCCTGGTGCGGTCGTAAGAGAAGCCTCTGACCATCCTGCCATCCACCCAGAGGCGCATGTCGGTCCTGGATAGGTCGGTCTCGTCGTCGTGGACGTTGGCGCCCACGGTCGGGGTACGGTCCCGGATCCTGGCGCCGGAGGTCGGGCTTGTCCTGGTGATGGCGGGAGCCGTGTTGGGTGGCGGCGCGTCCGCAAGGGTGGTGAAGGTCCTATCAGAGCCTTCTTGCGTTCCGTGGTCGTTGGTCGCGACCAGCCTGTAGTGGTAGGTGGTCTCCGGCTGCAGGCCGTCCACGGTCGCCTCAACCAGGCCGGTGCCCACGCCCGAGCCGGCGGACCCGTCGGGGGTGCTCCAGCCGTAGGTCGCGTCCGTGCCGTACTCGAAGTGGTAGGTGGTCTCGGAGCCGCTCGGGTCCACGAACGCCGAGAGCGTCGCCCCGCCCTGGCTCAAGTCGCCGGCGGGGCCGGTGATCGCCGAAGGCGGGGCTACCACCGCCGTTCGCGCCGTCGCGTTGTTGTTGGAGAGGTTCGGGTCCGGCTGAACCGCCCCCACGCTGGCGGTGTTGACCAGCTCGCCCGCGCGCGAGGGTCTGACGACCAGCGTGATCCGGGCGCTCTGATCCTTCTCCAGCGCGCTGACGTTGATCACCGTCTCCGTCCCGGAGCACGAGCCCTGCGAAGCATCCGCGGACACGAGGTCCACGCCGCCGGGGAGCGGGTCCGTGACCGTTACCCCGGTCGCCCGGACCGGACCGCTATTGGTAGCCGTGAGCGTGTAGGTAAGCTCTTCTCCGGCGAGGACGGGCTCGGGGGTGGCGGACTGCGAGAGCGACACGTCCGTGGCGCAGTACAGGCTCGGGTCGTTCGTGGCCGTGGCCGGAACCCCGAACAGATACCAGGCCACCTCCGAAGCGTCATCGAGGTCTACGATCGTCGAGAAGACCCGGCGGTGCGTGCCGGGCTGGAAGTTGGTCGGCTGATTACGAAAATCAGGGAAGGGATCGAAGTAGTTGTTTTCGTCGAACGGAACAGTTACTACGGTGGCCGCCGTGTTGATATAGCCAAAATGGGCTCTCAGGATGTTCGTGTCCGCGTCGTACTCGACGCAGTCCACGGTAGGCACGACGGTGGTCTCCTGCGCCTCCGCCGGGCGCGCTCCTAACAGGAGGACGAACACGAGCGTCGCTACGGTCGCCACCAGCAAGATCCCACACCTGTATTTTGCCGTCACCCGTATCGCCTGCACTCTGCTACCTCCACACCTTAAAGAAGTATGTCTCGGTGTTCGCGAGAGAGTTGCCCGCCTGGTCGCCGGCTCCCACGGTGACCGCGACGTTCGCCGCCTACGCGGGGGAAGCCCAGGCTAACGCGAGCACGGCGGCCGACACGACCGCCGCCATACAGGGCCTCTTCGACGGTATGCCTTTCGCGACCTGCACCGGCGTCCTCCGGATTTCGTGATCTACGGCACGAAAACAGCCTACCAGCGCAGATGGGGCCGCACATCCCCCAAATGGGCTAGGTCTGCCGCCCGCGAAAGAATCCATTAGGGGCCGAAGGCCGGCTATTCGGGTTGCCCGTCCTCGGACCGCGAAGCGTCGCCATGGTCCAGGTATCGTTCGCCTGGGAGCGCGGCGGGATCATGGCCGATAAGCCCGAGCCGTTCGTTTTCGAGGTGACGCCATAATCCGGGCGCTCGTCTGTGCGTGGCGTATCTCTCATGGTCGGCCCAGACGGATCAGGGTGCCGGGGCCAGGGGCTCTACCTGCTCCGCGATCTTCTGGCCGCGCTTCCACTCGGCCACCTGGAGGTCGTGGTCCGTCTGCAGCCCGATCCAGAACGCGGGGCGCATTCCGGACCAGCGCGCGAGCCTGAGCGCCATGTCCGCTGAGATGCCCCGCTTGCCGCCCACGATGTCGTAGATGCTTTGCCTGTCCACCCCGAGGGCTTTCGCCAGCCTGTTCGGGTTCATCCCGAGGGGCTCCAGCCACTCCTGCTTGAGGACCTCCCCAGGATGGACCGGAGCATAGGTCCTCGTCTCTCGCCGTATCTCTTCAGTCCAGCCACCCATAACCTCTCCTCTAGTGATAATCCGTCGCCTCCACCTCGTAGGCGTCGCCGTCTTCGAAGCGAAAGCAGATCCGATACTGTCCGTCGATGTTGATGGACCACTGCCCCTCACGATCTCCGCCCAGCTTGTGCAGCCGATTTCCTGGCGGCCTTTCGAGCTCTTCGACGCTCTCCGCACGATCCAGCAACGCCAGCTTGACCTGCGCTCGCCTGCGCGCCTGCTCCGAAACCGCCCGCGACCGACGCCCCTCGAAGAGCCTCTGCGTCTCCTTGTCCCCGAAGCTCCTTATCACCAACAGGATTATGTCACGTAACGCATGACATATCCAAAACCGGGCAGTTTACGTCCGTGTCGAAAGCGCTTGCCCGCAGACGGCCGGGCATTCGGACGATGTCGCTGGATGAGGTGTTTTGCTACTCCCCTGGCTGGTCTTCGCCCGGGCCGCCGGTTTTCTCTCCTCCTTCCTGATGCCCGAAACCTGAAGCCTGAAGCCTTTCTGAAGCCTGACGCCTCCCGTCCAACGGCGTCTTCTCGTTGGTGGCGAGCAGGAGGCTCACGAAGACGAACGGCTCGAACCAGATCACGTACGCGAAGAACCAGTAGTTTACGGTGAGCTGGAAGGCGATGACGATGGCCGCTGAGAGCGCGGCGAGGCGCCTGACGGTGCGTCGCCGCGGCACGAAGGCGACGAGGATGGCGAGAGAGATGGCGAACGCGGTTAGGGGCTTTTGCAGGAACGCGAGGGCCGGCACCTGGCTGTAGATGGTCCAGGGGCTCACCCGGTCGCCCTGGAAGCCGAGCGTCCTCTCGTAGAAGAGCTTCGCGGCCTCGACGGGCTGGCCGGGGAAGAGCAGCACGGAGAAAGCGACCAGGAGGACGCCGAGACCGCCGAGGACGTAGTCGATCATCGGGCGGCGTTTCCAGCCGTCGTGGGCGAGCCAGAGGGGACCCAGGATCAGGGGGTAGAGTTTTACGGCGAAGCCGGCGGCAATGGTCGCGCCTCTGGCGAGTGGGGAGGAGGCCGCCGCCAGCCCTATGGCGCATATGGCCGCCACGATCACGTCGTTTGTGTTGTTGTTGGTCGCGTAGACGGTGTACGGAAAGGCCGCCCACGCGAAGACCATGGCCGCGGCCCCCTTCGGCCCGGAGAGTTTGTAGCCGGCTATGAAGAGCGCCATGCCCCCGGCGACGAACGAGAACATCGTGAGGGCGTGGGCGGCCGGGAGGAAGTCCCAGGAGCCCGAGAAGCCGAACATCAGGACGAAGGGGACGTAGAGCAGGTAGTTGAGTGGACCGTAGGTGTCGCCGGTCCCGACGTTGGAGGGCATGTTGCCGTAGGGGATCTCCCCGGACA
>JBPCLT010000294.1:0-2915 GCA_051003015.1 Rubrobacteraceae bacterium
GAAGGAGTTGCTGGCGTTCGATGACGTTGCCGTCCGGGTCGAGTTCCAGGCGCCAGAGACGCTCGCCGCGGAGGGCTGTGACGAAGAGGTCGCCCTCCCATTGCGGGATGGCGCCGTCCACCAGGACCTCGGCGCCGCTGGGGGATGCCTGGTCCGTGGGCCAGGTGGTGATCGGGTTGACGTAGCCCGCGGCTTCGGCCTCCTCGCCGCCATCGCCTTCGTACTCCGGCCAGCCGTAGTTCTCGCCCGGCCGGATGCGATTGACCTCGTCGAAGGTGTCCTGTCCGAACTCGGAGGCGAAGAGTTGTCCTTCAGCGTTCCAGGCGAGACCCTCGACGTTGCGGTGGCCGTAAGAGTAGACAGGGCTGTTCGGGAAGGGGTTGTCGCCGGGCACGTCGCCATCGGGGGTGAGACGCAGGACCTTGCCTCCGAGAGAAGAGCGATCCTGGGAGTTGGCGGTGTCGCCGGCGTCTCCGGTGGTGACATAGAGCATGCCGTCAGGGCCGAACTTGATGCGGCCTCCGTCATGGTAACTGTTGACCGGGATGCCGGTGAGGATCGGCTCCGGTCGCTCCCCCAAGCGGAAACGCGCAACCCGGTTGTCCCGCTGAGTGGTGTAGTAAGCGTAGACGTAGCCGTCCCGTTCGTAGTCCGGGGAGACCGCGACACCGAGGAGACCGCCCTCACCGGAGCCTTGCTCGGGCAGGCTCTGGATCTCGCGCACGTCACCCGAGGCGCTCACCCGCAACAGCCGCCCGGAATCGCGCTCCGTTACCAGGGCGGCGCCGTTAGGGAGGAAAGCGAAGCTCCAGGGCACTTCCAGATCCGTTGCAAGGACCCCGACCTCGACCCGGGCTGGTCCTTCGTCCGCGCCAGCATTCTCCGTCGTCTCAGCGGCGGCCTCCGAAGAGCTGGTGACCCCACTTCCTCCGGTGTCTTCGGCGGTTATCGTGGGGAGATCGGCGTCTTCGGAGGCGCCGTCCGGTGGGCCGCCCCCTGAAGGACCGCAAGCAGCAAAAACGGAGATCAGGCTCAAGGCCAGCATCGAGCGGAGGAATGTCCTGTTCCCGGCGCGGTTCGGCACGGTCTGGTCTTTCTTCGAGTAGGACTGGACTCCCTGGATTATATCCCGAGATCCAGTCCTACCCGGACGCCGCACGGGCTTCAGTCGTCGGTGGGGCCTTCGAAGAGCGCGAACGCCGCGCCCTGGGGATCGCTGACGACGGCGATCCTACCCGCGCCAGGCTCCATCGGCCCGGCCAGCAAGCTCCCGCCCAGGTCCTTCACCTTCGCCACGGCATCGTCGCACGAGGCGACCGTGAAGTAAGTCAGCCAGTAGGATGGGGCATCGCCGTGCTCTTCCGCCATCGGCATGAAGCCACCGTTCATCCTGCCGGAGTTCTGGATCGTGACGTAGACCGTCTGCCCATCCTGTTCAATGGGTTCCATCTCCCATCCGAAGAGTCCGGCGTAGAAACCGGAAGCCGTGCCAACGTCCCGCGTCTGGAGCTCGTTCCAGGCCATGCACCCCACGTCGTTGACTCGGCCCGCTCCGATGTGATCCCGCGGCTCCCAGACGCAGAGCACGGCGCCGTTTGGATCGGCGAATACCGCCATGCGGCCTGATTCCATCACCTCAAAGGGCTCCTCGAACACGGTGGCGCCCAGTTGTTTCGCCTTCGCGGTGGTCTCGTCGGCGCTCGTGACTGTAACGTAATTGTTCCAGTGCCCAGGCTGCTCGTCCTGCTGCATGATCGCCGCCACTTCGTCGCCCTGAAGGTGGCACATCGTGTAGACACCGCCGCCCGGTATCTCGCCGTCCTCGAACTCCCACCCGAACAACCCGCCATAGAAAACCTTCGCGCTGGCGGCGTCGCTCGTTGACAGATCCAGCCAGGAAAAAGTCCCCGACTCGTAACGCTCCCTCTTGCCCATGCGTCCTCCTTTGCACCACGGAAACTACTGATGCAAGTGTACGTGCGAGGTGTTCTTTCCCAAGCGGCAAAACCCGCGCCGGTTGGTCATGCGGGCATGTTTTTGACACACTTGCGAGGTGAACGGAAACGAGGGGGATCCGAAACCTTCAGAGAGAGTTCGGGAACGGCTCGATTGGCTGCGACCTCTTCTCGGCGCCATGTTCCTGGCGGCGTACGCGGTCTCCTCTTTCGCGCCGGGGTCGGTCGGGACGGACGTTCTGCTTGTGGCTGGCATCGTTTTGTATGCGATATCCGTGCCGTGGTCGAGCGCATTCCACAAGGGACTCGCGCTCGTGGCGTTCGTGGTGCTCGGGGTCACGGTCGCGGCGGGGAGGTTCGACGCGGGCGCTTTCTTCGGCGGACTTCCTGCGTACTTCGACGTGGTGGCGGTGCTCCTGATCCTGAGCGCCGCCGGATACCCGATCCGGGCGGCGCGTTACGAGGCCCAAATCCGGAGCCTCGTGGCGGCGGCGCGGCGGCGGGGAATTGGGACTAACACCACCGCCGGAGGCATCGGCCATGTGCTCGGGGCGGCCCTCGACGTGGGCGCGTTCGTGTTGGTGGATGTGGTCTCCCGCCGCGCCGCCCCCCGTACCCGCGTGGACGCCCTGACGTGGTCCGGCCGGGCCTTCTCCTTCGCCCCGCTGTGGACCAACCTCAACGTGTTCACCGCCACCACGATCACGCTGACTGGCGCCTCCTACGCTGGCTTCCTCTCCCTGACGCTCCCTTTCGTACTGCTTGGCCTGGCAACGACCCTCTTCTTCGCACAGCGCGAGAAAGAAGAACCGGAAGGCTCCCCGGAGGGCTTGCCGGAAGCACTCGTGCCGCTGGACAGAGGAGCGGCAGCGGTGCTGCTGTATCCGGTCCTCCTGGTCGCGGCGGTCGCGCTCGTCAACGGGCTGATGCCTGGGGTTCCGCTGACGGCCGCCATCTCGG
>JBPCLT010000295.1:0-4843 GCA_051003015.1 Rubrobacteraceae bacterium
GAAGGTGGAGACGGCGCCGCAGTCCGGCCTCTGAGCGGCGGTGACGAGAGCGCCGACGTCTATCGCCTCCTCTACGACGGCGAACAAGCCTCAGCCCCCCGAGACGGGCGGCAGCACGGCGACCTCATCGCCAGGGGAGACGTGGTCACCGCCCCTGGCGTACTCGCCGTTGATGGCGAAGGCGAGGGTGCCGCGCATGGGGGATAGGCCGGGATGGCGTTCCTCCAGGAGGGGCCACAATTCGTCCAGGGTGGCCGCCTCCGCGGATATCTCCATCTCACGGGTTCCGGCCCGGTCGGCGGCGGCTCCGAAGAACAGTACCCTGATGCTCTCTGCCGTCATCCTTCCGGCTCCGGAGTGTAGTCCGCGCCGACGATGACCTTCAGGGCTTTCGGGATCACCGAGAAGTTGGCTGGTTCATCCCCGACCAACTCCCCATCGACCGTGAACTCCAGGCCGCCCGGGCTGGTCTCGACCCGGATCTCTCTTGCCCTGGCAGAGAACACCCCTTCTTTATCCAGGTAATCCGACTCCAGAAAGGCGGCGGGGGCGAGCGCGAGGATCTCCTTGAGCCCTCCATCCTCGATGACCACCACGTCAAGCAGCCCGTCTTCGGGGTTGGCCTTCGGGACGGCGAGCCAGCCGCCCCCGGTGTAGCGGCAGTTGCCGACAGCTATGTTCACCGCCCGCACCATGCGCTCTTCGCCGTCTAGCGTGAGCCTGATCTCCTGCACGTCAAAGTTTCGGGCTACCTCCAGGTAGGCTCGCAGGTAGGAGAGCTTGCCCCACCGGCTCTTCATTTCTTCATCGTTGGCGTCGGAGATCTCCGCCCCGATCCCACCCGTCGCCACGTTGATGAAGAACCGCTCCCCGGCCCTCTCGGAACTGACGCGGGCTACGTCCAGCGTCCTGACCCTCCTCTGGCGCATGGTGTTCCGAGCCTCGTCCGGGTCGTCGGAGATGGCGAGGGTCGCGGCCAGATCGTTGCCTGTGCCTGTCGGCCAGATCGCCAGGGTCACGTCCTCGGGGAAGCCCGCCGCGCCCAGACCATTTATGACCTCGTTTACCGTGCCGTCGCCCCCGACCACCACGAGCAGGCCGCCGGCCCACTCCCTGGCGGCCTCCCGCGCGTCCCCGGCTCCTCCGGTATCTATCCATTCGGCATCGAAACCCGCGAACTCCTCTCGTGCGGCGTCGAGGTCGCAACCGCCGCCGGAGGTGGGGTTGCAGATCACGCGCGTCCTGGTCTTCGAGACTTCCACGCCGTAGCCTTCCGTAGCCTGCCCTGAATATAGCAGGCTGGAGGGAGCGTGCCGGGCGAGATCGTCAGGAAGCCTGGAGGCCGAGGGCGTCGTCCCCGGAGATCCTGGAGACCGCCTCGGATGGCAGCCACGCTTCCCGGCCGCCGTCGAGCCCGACCGCGACGTTGCGACCGTCCCCCGAGACGTAGCGAACCTCGCCAGCGCCGAGGGACGAGACCACGCGCTCTCCGACGGAGAGGTCCTTGAGGAAAGCCTCCCGCAGGGAGGCGACGTAGGCAAGGGCGAGTGAACGCCCGAGGTGGGCGCCCTCGTCGCGCCGGTCGGCCACCAGGATGCCCGCGATGCGGTACAGGTTCGCCCTGGAGACCTGTGAGATCAGGCATGCCCGAACCGTCGCCTGCACGAGCTGCCCCTCGAACTCCGAGTACCGCTCCCCGCTCCTCCCCAGGATGTCCATGACCCTCGGGAATGCGCGCCGCACAGCCTCCTCGACCGTGAGACCATTGATGCCGCGCTTGTACACGTGCGGATCCAACCTCTCCTCATCCCGCATCCGCGGGACACTCAACCACCCCTGCCGCGTACTATTTCTCGTATCTGCCATGCCTGAATTATATCTCACTGAGGATAGTGAGACAAGGGTGAAATCGCTGGAAAGGCAGGTTTTTCAGGTATCAGGTTACAGGTTTCGGGCAGCGGGTTACTCGTGCTACCCGGCTTGTTTTCCGCGGGCGCGGGTCTGACGTTGGGGGCGGTGCGGGGTTCACGCCGGGCGGTTTCTCGCTTCGATCTCTTACTCCCCTGCGTTAAACTGGGAAAAACGAAGGTCAGGAGGCGAGGGTGAGCCCCGAGGAATTTCTAGGGCAGTTGAAGCGCGAGGTGATCGGGCACCCGGCGCTCACGCATCCGTTCCTGGAGCGGTTCGGGGATGGGGACGCGAGCGCGGAGGGTGTTCGGACTTTTGCGATCCAGTATTACCGTCACGTCCGGGTGAGCCGGTTGTACCTGGCGGCGGTGATCTCGAACTGCCGCGACGACGAAAGTTTGCAGCTCGCTCTGGCCGAGGTCCTCTTCGACGAGTACGGTCGTCTGAACCCCGACGAGACGCATCCGGCTCTGTACCGCCGCTTCCTGCGGGCGCTCGGCATCACGGAAGAAGAATGGGAATCGCCCCGGACGTTGCCTGAGATAGCGGCGTACATCAGCACGCACTACGAGTTGTGCCGCGACCCGGACACGCGGCTCGGCCTCGGGGCGATGGGTCCGGCGAGCGAGTGGCCCGTGCCCCCGATCTACGTCCGCCTCTCGGAGGGGTTGAAGAAGGCCGCCGGTCTGCCGGACGAGGCGCTGGAGATCTTCACCAGCCACGTCACGATGGACGTGGAGCACGCTCGCATCATGATGGATGCCGTAGCCCCGTACGCCGAAGACGAGGAAGGCCAGCGCAGGGTGCGCGAGGGCGCCATGCGTTCGCTCGACGCCCGCTCCGTCATGCTCGACGGGCTGTACAAAGCGGTCTACGAAGAGCCCGTGCCGCTGCGCGGAAACATCGTCCGGGCCGCCGGGAACTGAGGCGTATTTCGGGGATCGAGAGGTCGCGGCATGCAAGGATGGTACAGGGAAGACCTCGCGCACATCCACGATGCGGGTTTCAGCGGCTATGCCCTCGGGGCAGCCCCCGGCATACTGGGGATCCTGGACCAGAACGGCATATCCGGAGGATTGGTCGTGGACCTGGGTTGCGGGAGCGGCCTGTGGGCTCGGGAGCTGGTGAATGCTCGTTATAGCGTTTTCGGTATCGACATCTCCGAGGCGATGATCGAGCTGGCGCGCCGGAGGGTCCCTGAGGCCGAGTTCCAGGCCGGGTCGCTGTTCGACTCGGACATCCCACCGTGCGGGGCCGTCACCTCGGTTGGGGAGGTCCTCAACTACCGCTTGGATCCGGATAACGGCATCCAGAGACTCACCCGGCTTTTCCGGCGCGTGTACGATGCCCTTGCCCCCGGTGGCGTCTTCGTCTTCGACATCGCGGAGCCGGGACAGGTCGCCACGGGAAAGGTGGACCGTAGTTTCGCCGAAGGGGAGGGTTGGGTCGTCCTAGTCGAGAAGGAAGAGGACGCCGAGCAGGAGACGCTGATGCGCCGGATCTCCACCTTCCGGAAACTCAGAAAACACTACCGGCGGGACGACGAAGCACACAGTCTGCGGTTGTACGAATCGTCGGAGGTGGCGGGAGAGCTTCGCCAGACGGGTTTCCAGGTTCGGATGATGCGCAGCTACGGCCGTTACCGTCTGCCGAAGGCCCACGCCTCGTTCGTCGCCCACAAACCCGCGTGATGCGGCAAGGATAACCAGGACCCGCGAAAGGGTATAACCGTACACATGCCCGAGCTTCCCGAAGTGGAGACGATCAAGGAACACCTCGAAGAGCTTGTCGCCGGCGCGGAGGTCGAGCGGGCGGAGGTACTCTACCGGAACCTCGTCGAGCAGCCATCCGTCGAAGAGTTCGAGCAACGTCTGGAGGGTGTACGGATAACCGGCGCGAGAAGGCGGGCAAAGCACCTCATAGTGGATCTCGGCTCCGGTGACGCGCTGGTCCTCCAGCTCAAGATCGGGGGCCAGTTGCTGTTGGTCCCTCCCGTCGAGGAACCGGCGAAGAACCTGATGCTAATTCTCCACCTGGACGGTGATCGGCGGCTGTTCCTGCGCGACGAGACGGAGTTCACGCGGGCCAGGCTGCTGGACGAGCACGAGCTGGAAGAACGCCTCTCCGGCCTCGGACCAGAGCCGTTCTCGGAAGA
Organism: Rubrobacteraceae bacterium; assembly: GCA_051003015.1. Classification (GTDB taxonomy): domain Bacteria; phylum Actinomycetota; class Rubrobacteria; order Rubrobacterales; family Rubrobacteraceae; genus JACDGB01. The sequence continues at coordinate 4,064 of JBPCLT010000295.1, forward strand.
GTTCACGACCGAGTATTTGAAGGAGAGAATTGGTGGCCGCAGAGCGCAAATAAAGCCTCTCTTACTGGATCAAAAAGTCGTCGCCGGCATCGGGAATATCTACGTGGACGAGATCCTCTACGACGCGAGGCTGCATCCTCGCCGCAAGGCGAACACGCTAACGGGTGAGGAGTGGGAGGCGCTTCACGGGGCGATCCGGAAGAATCTCGCGGCTGGCATCGAGCACCGGGGGACGACGGTGCGCCTCTACTTCGACGTGCTGGGCAGGCCCGGGGAACACCAGAACCACCTGCGCGTCTTCGAGAAGGACGGCGAGCCGTGTCCGGGGGAGTGTGGTGGAAAGGTCGTCAGGGAGAAGGTCGGCGGCAGGGCGACGCATTATTGTCCGGCGTGCCAGAGCGAAGATAGTACCGGTGGGGACGGGCGGTTAGAATTGAAATTAGAGATGTGAGGGTAAAAGGTTGGAAGATCGAAAGATAAAGTGGTTCGGTTGTTCGGGGCCTGAAACCTGAGACCCGAAGCCTATATAACGAAAGGAGTTCCCTGTGGCGGAGAAGTTTGACCTCGTGGTGATCGGTGGCGGGAACGGGGGATATATACCCGCGATCCGGGCGAGCCAGTTGGGGATGAGCGTGGCCCTGATAGAGAAGCGGGAGGGCGGTCACCTCGGCGGGACGTGCCTGAACTTGGGCTGCATCCCAACAAAGGCGTTGCTCCAGACTGCCGCCATACTCAACGAAGTCAAGCACGGCGAGGATTTCGGGGTAAAGACCAGCGGCG
>JBPCLT010000296.1:0-4697 GCA_051003015.1 Rubrobacteraceae bacterium
CCGTAGCCCGGATACAACCCGAGCAGGGCGCGAAGCCCGATCCGGACCATCACGTGCGGCAGAGGCCCGGTGGCGGACGAGCGAATGATTGCAGCCCGCGGGGCGGTGTGACGATAATATCCCATGCCCCTCAACCAGCCAAAGCGCGACAACCCCTTGATGCGCCGCTACTTCCGTGAAGCGAAGCTCTCGGGTAAGCAACTGGCCCAGAGGTGCGGCGTCTCCCACTCGCAGGTCAACATGGCCCGCACCCGCAACGTCGGCCCCGACAACGCGGAGAGGATCGGCAGAGGCGTGGCGCGGCTGCTCGGGCTCTCGGAAGTAGAACGCCTTCGCCTCCAGGCGGAGATCATGGGCCACCCCGAAGACCTGCTCCGGGCGTACCTCGGGAACGGGGTGGACGCCGCGCGATCCCTCGTGCTGGGCAAGGAGCTGGGCAAGACCGTCGTTAACACGCAGACGCCGCTGGCCCACGCAACCGGGAGGCGTGTGATCCGGAGTCTACAGGAGATGGGCGCGCCCGAGGAGGTCGTGGAGCAAGTGCGGAGGCGCACACGGGAACGCCCGCCCGGCAGGGTCACGAACCGGCAGAGCGGGCTCGAAGCCCGGAACCGCCGCGCCGAGGGGCTGTTCCTCGCGCGCCTCTTCAAGCCCGAGACCCTGGCCGCCGTGGAGAGGTCGGGGCTGCCGAGGACGCAGCTAGCGCGGAACGCGGGCGTCAGCAGGGAGACCATGCGGAAGGCGTTCTACGAGAGGGTGGGACGCGATACCGCAGCCCGCATAGCCGCCGTCCTGGTGGAAGCCGCGGGGCTCCCCGAAGCCGGTCGGGAGACGTTGGTGGCGGAGATGGCGGCGGCCCCGCAAAAAAATTTCTGAAAAAAAGTTTCGGGAAGGCGGCTAGACCGGCTCAGTTCCGACTCTATCGCCTGCTCCAGAAGACGATGCTCTTCCTCGGGATCACAGCCGCAAGCTATCTCACTATTTTGCTAACTCGCTCCTGGCGCTATTCTGGATGCTTCACGCTCTGCCGCGCGACGCCGATGAGGGCGCGCAATGCGTCGTTCACCGCCCGCGAGTCGGGGAAAGCCTCTGCTACATCCGGCGATAAAACCACGACGGTGCTGCCTTCCTCGTAAAGCCTGGCGTGTTCAGTTCATCGTCCTTCATGGGCTTTCTTCTTCCTCGCTGCTCTCCAACATTTCGCTGAATTGGCGGGGAGTGAGCACGGGTACGGTTCCTTCGCCCAGCGAAGATCCCACCAGGTGTGGATCTCCCGAGACGAGGTAATCGGCGCCGGAGACGCGCGCCAGCGCCACAAGGTAGTCGTCCTTTGGGTCGCCGGGCACGACGCGCTCCGGCTCGCCCTCGATCTCCACGTGGACACCTGCCCGCATCGCGCGCCGCACGTGCGCCTCTGCGTGCTCGATGGGTCCGTACCGGCGCAACCTCTGCCGCGAGAGCACGTCGGTGAGCTCCGCCAGCAGCCGCCGCGAAACGACCATCTCGAAGTATCCGGCGTCGGCGGCGTCGAGGATGCGGCGCGGAAAGCCGTGCGGAGAGAAGGCGCCGAAACGAGGATGTTGGGGTCTACAACGGCACGCAAGCGCTTCGGGCTACTCGCCGCGCCTGTTGGCGTGCTGCTCTTCGACGGCGAGTTTCATGGCCTCATCTTCGGAGAGCGGCTCTACGCCGTGTTCGCGCCGCCAGTTGGCGACCCTGTCTAGTATCTCTCCAAAGGTCTCTTCGTGGCCGGGAGAACGTTCGGGGTCCTCCCGGTCGAGGTAATGCTTGAGGGCGTCCTCTATCACATCAGCCTCTTCGCGCCCTTCTTCGAGCGCCCGCTCGCGCGCCCGCTCGACAAGAACCCAGTCTATTCTAGTTTCGGTTCGTTTCATGCGCGAATTATACGTTCTCTTGAGCCCACCGGCGGACGGGCTATATATGCTTTTGCGTCTTGCGGGGAACTCATAAAGTGTAGGCCATCTCAGCTCCCGGATACTTTGCCTTCCCGGATTTCCCGCATGGCCTGATCCCAGGGGATGACCTCTTCCTCGCCCCGTTCGATAGCCGCCTTTGTTTCCCTGGCGGCTCGCAGAGCTTCCAGGTCTTCCATTTCGTCCTCGATCTTACGCAACCGCTCGTACTCTTCGATGCTCGGTACCACTCCGATACGTTCGCCTTCATCGTTGGTGAGATAGCTGGCTTCCAGCCTCGCGTCTCCTCCTGTTTTCATGGCGGCAGCGCGGCAGTCTTTCTCGCAAATTGTACTCGCAACATAGATTAGTGGACTCCGGCGGCAGACACCCGGTCATCGTGTCCGTTGGCCGCGGAGCGCGGGCCGCAAGAATTTCCCCCGGAAATTTTTCCAGAAGGCGACTAGAACTCGTGAGAGCGGGCTTTATATTCTCAGACTGGCTTCACAGGGAAGCCAGAAACCAAAAGGAGAGCAATATGCTTAACTGGTTCGCCAAGAGCCTCAAGGAAATGCAGGAGAAGAAGCGCGACGAGCGCGGCTTCACCCTGATCGAGCTTCTCGTCGTCGTCATCATCATCGGCATCCTCGCCGCCATCGCCATCCCGATCTTCCTCGACCAGCGCGAGCAGGCCAACCAGGCCGCCTGTCGTTCGGACGTAAGGAACGGCGCCGCTGCCGCTACGGCCTATCTCGCCCAGAACAACGGTAATGCGACCGGCATGACCGATGGCGCGCTCACCGGTACCTACGGCTGGAACTTGAGCGGCCAGAGCTCCGCCCCGACGGTCAACGTGGCTGACGCAGCCAACTACACGATCGCGGTAACCTGCACCGGCGCTCCTGCTGCCACCTACACCTTCACCAGCGGTACTGGTACGGTTACTCCGTAATTCAGCCTAGCCGCAACACCACGGACGGCGCTCCTCCATCGCGGGGAGCGCCTTTTTCGTGCCCTCGTGGCGGGGGCAGGTCCGAGGACGGGACTTCAGGCCAGGGCCACCTCGAAGGGTTTGCCCTTGAGCGAGCTTATCTTCATCACGGAGAAGCCGAGAACGTTGCCATCCGCGTCTACCTTCTCCATTACCTGCTCGTTTTCCGTCTCGCGGAAGTAGCCCTCTTTCTTCTCGAAGATGACCTCCATATAGTCACCCTCGGGGTCGTACCACAGTTTTATGACTCTGCGCTCCATATGATTTCTCCTTCTTTGAGTTTATCAGTCAGATACGTGGTCAAAATGAATGCGTCCTCTTCTCGAACCTTGACCACCACGCACAACAACTTCTCGCCCACCAGGGTATCCGGGTAGAAGCGATAGTATAGTTGCGCCTGCTCGTCGCTTCGTGATCGGATTACGCGGTTGGGGTCTTGCAACGTCTCGTCTATTGCATCTTCCAGGCCAGACATCTCGGGATGCTCGAGAATATGCGCCAAACGCTCGTCGGTAAGACGAATCGCCGTTCCGCGGAAATCGTGCAGCATCTTCATCGCGCTCAACTATACTTATGGCACAGCCCGGGCGCAGGCGGCGAACGGCGTCCACTACCGCGTCTGGGCTCGGCATCCGGGGGTGGGGGCAGATGCGCGAGGTTCTACTGAAGCACGATCCAGGACGGGAGTTATGATGGAGCGGCTCAAGTACGAGATTGACATTTTCTGGAGCGAGGAAGACGAAGGCTATATAGCTGACGTTCCCGACCTCAAGTATTGTTCAGCCTGGGGGGAGACCTACGAGGAAGCTCTACGAGAGGTTCGAGTCGCAATGGAGTTGCATCTCGAAGTCCTCGAAGGGGCTGGCCGTCCGATCCCCGAGCCGAGAGAGCGCCAGGCTTCCTAAAACGAGCGGGACGAGCCGGCTCCCTTCGCCGGCGTTCTTGTAAAATGAGGCCGGGTTCCACGGGCGTGAGGAGGCGGTTTCGTATGGACGTACGATACCTGACAGACCAAAACGGCGAGCGCATCGGCGTGCTGCTGGATATCCAGGAGTACGAACGTTTGATGGAAGAACTCGAGGAGCTTGAGGACATCCGGGCCTACGACGAAGCCGTGGCGACAATCGAACGTGGCGAAGACGAGGTAATCCCCTTCGAGCAAGCTATGGAGGAGATCGAACGGGGACAAGTCAAGGGGTGACCGCATATACTCTCTCTCTATCTCCTGCGGCGCCCAAAGAGGGATCGGCCGGATAGCCGCGTACCGCCGCGAGCGGGTGAGAGAAGCCATACGAGAACTGGCCGGCGAGCCTCGGCCTCCGGGTTGTCGCAAGCTCAAGGGTCGGGAAGGTTGGCGTATTCGGGTTGGGGACTACAGGATTGTGTATCGTGTGAACGACGATGCGCGGGAAGTAATCGTCGTGGATATCGGCCACCGCCGGGACATCTACCGCTGATCCATCCCTCATCTTCAACGCGCTGCTGGCGATCATCGCCGCGGTTGGTCTTGTCTTGCCATGCCGAATGTTCTTCCCCGGCCCGAAGGAACAGTCCTCCCGCGTGAGGTAAAACGTCAAACCCATCGAAGCTCGGCGCTCCTCCTTCGCGGGGGAGCGCCTTTCTCGTGCTCGCGGCGGGGGAATGCCGAGAATACTAGATAGCGAGACTTCTCTCATTGGTTTAGAATCGGCGGTGCGATGATCGGGGAGTACATCAGGGCGGCCATGAAAGAGGCGAGCTACGAGATCCTCGAAGACGGCAGCTTCTACGGGGAGATAGAGGCTCTCGAGGGC
>JBPCLT010000297.1:0-3298 GCA_051003015.1 Rubrobacteraceae bacterium
CACACACCTCTGTTGAGTCACTCCACGCCGCGGGTACCGGTGGGTCGCGGGCCTTTTTGGAGCCAGCCCGAGAGCGGCAGGGGGCAGCGCGAGCGACTCACCGGCACCCTCGAAACCCAGCGGCTGCGGACCACGGGTTTCTGGGCGCATTAAACAAGTCGGGGGAGAGACCCTCGCCCCAAAACCTGGTGCCTGAAACCTGATGCCTCTAGATCACCGAGCTAGACGGACCACCCGCCACGTAAATCGTCTCGCCACTGATGTATGAGGCTTCATCGGAGACGAGGAAGGCGACGACGTTGGCGATGTCGTCCACCCGTCCGAAGCGCTTGAGCGGGATGTTCTTGGAGAAGCGGTCCTTCATCTCATCCATCGTCATGCCGACCCGCTCGGCGGCCTCCTTGGTCATCTCCGTCTCGATCCAACCCGGTGCGACCGCGTTGACGTTGACGTTGAACCGCCCGAGCTCCAGCGCGAGCGTCCGCGCCAGCGCCTGCAAGCCCGCCTTCGCGGCGGAGTAGTTGGCCTGGCCCTTGTTCCCCAAAGCCACTATGGAACTCGTCATTACGATCTTGCCGTACTCCTGCTCGACCATGTACTTCTGCGCCGCCCTGGAACACAGGAAACTGCCCTTGAGGTGTACGTCGAGCACCTTGTCCCAGTCGTCCTCGCTCATCTTGAAAGACAGGTTGTCCCGCAGGAGCCCCGCGTTGTTGACCAGGATGTCTACCCGCCCGAAGCGGTTGTGGATCTCCTCGAACGCCGCCTCGACCTGCTGGGCGCTCGATACATCGCACGCGATGGCGATTGCCTCGGCCCCGGCCGCCTCGACGGCCTCGACCGTCTCCCCGCACGCCTCTGCGGAGAGGTCCAAGACCGCCACGTTGGCCCCGTCCTGGGCCAGCCGAATCGCCTCCGCCGCCCCAATGCCCCGCGCCGCGCCCGTCACGACCGCCACTCGTCCGCTGAGTCTTGCCACGTGTCCACCTTTCTCGATCCATCTTCCGCCAACACTGATCCCATGCCGCATCCGCGACAGGAAATTGTTAACCGGGATTTAATTATATACGGACAGAACCTATGTGTCTATCGTAGATAGGCGCAATGGTTACTTATGTGACCCCGTACGCAGGGTGATGAGTGGGCGAAGAAAAGAGGAGCCCTCTCGGACGGGAGAGGGCTCGATGGTAGAGGTTGTCGTCTACGTCCTGATATAGACGCCGCCGTTGATATCGAGGGATTGTCCTGTCATGTAGTCGCCGTCCTCGACGATGAAGCGGACGGCGCGGGCCACCTCTTCGGGTTGGCCGAAGCGGCCGAGGGGGATGGTTTTCAAGAGCTTCTCGCGGGCTTCCTCGGGGATATTGGCGACCATGTCGGTCTCTATGAAGCCGGGGCAGATCGCATTCACCGTAATGCCGTAGCGGGCGAGCTCCTGGGCGGCGGTCTTGGTGAAGCCGAGGAGGCCGGCTTTGGCGGCGGCGTAGTTTGCCTGGCCGACGTTGCCCGCCTCGCCGACGAAGGAGCTCATGTTGACGATGGCGCCGCTCCCCTGCTCCGTCATGTGCGGCAACGCGGCGTGTACCGTATAGAAAGCGCTGTTCAGGTCCACCTGAATGACCGTGTCCCAGTCTTCCACGGAGAGCTTCTTGAGCGTCTTGTCTATGTTTATGCCGGCGTTGTTGACTAGGACGTCAATACGCCCGAACTTCTCCACGGTCTCCTCGATGAGCCGGCCTGCCTGCTCCGGATCCGAGACATCCGCTCCAACCACGATGGCTTCCCCACCGTTATCGGAGATGTTCTTAGCTACCTCCTCTGCAGGCTCCTTGCTGCTGGAGTAGTTGACCACTACCTTCGCCCCCGCGCTCCCAAGTTCCTCAGCAATAGCCTGCCCCAGGCCCCGGCTCGAGCCCGTGACGATAACCACCGCTCCATCTAAACTCGCCAAGAATCCTCCCTTTCCCGATCAGCCTAAAATTCCAACTTCCCTATATACGCTACATACCCAAGTCTACTGTCAGGTAAAATGCGGATCAAACTATGTACAATGCGCACATAAAAGCAGCCTGCACTCTCAGCGGCGAACGGGTAAAATGGCCTGAAAGATGTACCCACGTACATCCAAAAGTGCAACGCAGGGGAAGGAACCCGACAAAACCATCGAACGACGCAAAACCAGCGTACGGCACTTGACATCGAAGTATATATGTGTAAACTGCACATATTATGGAAGAGAGAGTGAAGATGAGTGAAAACGAGCGGAAGAGCGGGCGCGAGGTTCGCGGCGCGTTACGGGGGGTCGAGGCCCGTCCGAGGAACTGGCTGGTGCCGGTGATCCTCTTGTCGTTGCGGGAGTGGAACTCTTACGGCTACGAGTTGATGGAGCGGGCGACGGCCTTCGGTTACGAGGCGATGAACCCTGGGACGTTGTACCGGACGCTTCGGCAGATGGAGAAGGACGGCATCGTCGAGTCCTCGTGGGAGACTTCCAGGGGTGGTCCGGCGCGCCGGATGTACACCATCACCGACGCCGGGATGACGTACCTGGATTTCTGGGCCAAGTCTCTGGAGCAGTATCAGAGGACCATGGATACGTTCTTCAGCATGTACACGGGCCGTCCGCCGGGCAAGGATGACGAGGCTGGCGAGTAGCGGCAACACCAGATTACGGTAGTAAAGCAATTCGCGGGAGACCGCGAGAGAGGAGACAGCATGATGGCTGACACGAAGAAGGCGAACAAGGCGGCGGAGCGGCTCGCGAAGAGCACGCGGGACTCCTTCGGGGTGGTCCTGGATCACACCGTTGGGTTGCAGGAGCGCAACGTGCGTTTCGCGCAGTCCGTCACGGACAACTACATCAAGGAGCTTCGTCACCAGGCCGAGGCGAACCGCGCCATGACCCGTGAGCTCGTCGAGCGGGCCGAGGGCCAGCGCGACGCCTTCCAGGCCGTGGCTGAGGAGTCGCTGGACGCCTACATGGATTTCCTGTACGCGCCACTTTCCTACTACAAGGAGGGGCTGCAACTCGCCGGGAAGGCCGCCAGGTAAGAAGCGCTCCACTAGCGTGAACCGGAGGGGGGGTGGGCTTTCGGGTCCGCCCCCTCCGGTTTTTTGTCCGTGTGTAGGCTATCCCTTCGAGGGGTAGGAAAATATACTGGAAAGCAGGAACTATCGGAGGTGACTTCGAGATGGATCAGAAGCAGCAGAAGCAGGTGAACGAGGCGGCCGAGAAGTTCGCCGAGGCGATCAAGGGTTCTTACCAGGCGGTAGCAGACCGCTCCACGTCGGCGCGGGA
>JBPCLT010000298.1:0-8657 GCA_051003015.1 Rubrobacteraceae bacterium
TCAGAGATGCGCCTCTTGAGGCACCGCAGCGCCTCCTTGCGAGATTTTCCCTCCGCGATCTTCTTGCGGTAGTAAGTCCCGCCCCGGGCGTCCGATCTGGCCTGGCATACTGCGACCATGTGCAGGGAAGTTCGGTAGTTGTAGAAGACCGGCGTTACGGACTCGTCCGAGGTGACGTGGAAGTCGTAGTTGAAGTCGTTCCCGAAGGACGAATACCAGGGGAATGTCCAGCCCTTGCGCTGCTTGTAACCTTCGATCTTCTCGAAGGGCGCGCGGGAAACCACGGCGAAGGAGGTATCCTTGTCGTGCAAGTGCGCGGGGTCTCCGAGGTCTTCGACGGCGTACGTGCAGCTCGGGCACCCGTCATCCCAGCTCGGATCGAACATGAAGTGCTGCACGATGAGCTGGCGTCGTCCTTCGAAAAGATCTAGCAGCCTGACCGTGCCTCCAGGCCCCTCGAAGGCGTAGTCCTTTTCGACCTCGACCATCGGCAACTTGCCACGCTCTGCCCTGAGCGCATCTCGCGCCCGCGTCTCTTCTTTCTCCCTGGCGAGAACTCCTTGCGGGCAACCAGCCACTCGTCCCGGGACACGACCTGTGGAAGATTCATTGCGTCTCCTTTCTGGTTTGGTTGTCGAACCGTAATCACTCGTGGCGTCGCCCGCCGCCCGATGCGTGCAGCAAGATGGCGGGAACGACGACATCCCAAACCGCCCGGGGCAACTCGTGTCCCATCCGCTCCAGGGTGAGCAGCCGGGCGCCGGGGATCTCCTCGGAGAGGGCGACTCCGTTGCCGTACGGAAAGAAGGAATCCTCTGTGCCGTGGATCACAAGCGTCGGAGCGCTCACCTCTGCAAGTCGCTTCCTCCAGCGATCGCCGCAGTCGATGGCAGCGAAGGTTGTCGTACTCCAGGCGACGTCGGCGGTGCGATCGACCAGGCGACCGGCGATGTCACGACGGGCCGCTTCGTCGAAGGGATGGGAACCCGCGAACCGACGCTCACCCTCGAGGAGGTGGCCGATCACCGCCGCTCGATCGGACCAGTCGGGCTCCGGTGCTCCCATGATGTAGGCCATCAGTTCCTCCGAGTGTTCCGGAAGGTCGGGATCATTGGGCCCCGGAGCGGTGGGTCTTGTGGAGATCAGGGTGAGCGAGGCGACCCGATCGGGATGGTCGAGCGCTGCGAGTTGTGCGATCCAGCCACCGGCGGAGAAGCCCACGAGATGGGCACGGGTCAAACCGAACATGTCGAGCAGGCCCACGGCGTCCGCGACTAGATCTCGGAGCGTATACGGTGGCGCGCCCGGCTCGTAGCCGACCGATCGACCGGTGTCGCGGATGTCGTAGCGGATGACGAACCAGGGGCTGGCCGCAAGAAGCTCGCAGAACTCGTCCTCCCACGAGAGCATCGAGGTGCCCACGAGGAGGATAGCTGGGTCGGCCCGATCGCCGAAAGTCTCGACGCAGAGGTCCACTCCGTTGGCGTGGACAATCTTCTCGTTGGTCTCAGGGGGTCGAACCTCGGTCCCCGGAGTGGGCGGTCGTTCTCTGTCCCTCTTGGTCATGATGATTGCTCCTCTGATCGTGCCTGTGTTCACTAGAAGCGCCAGCGGGTCTGGCTAAACGGCTCGCCCTTGCCGAAGCCGAAGGCGGTCGTCGGGGCGACTTCGAAGACCAGGGCTCTGCCTCTGCCACCTTCGCTGTGGAAAGCGCCGTCACGCACGGTAAAGTGCCAGGTGTCCGTGCCGTATTTCGATGCGTACGCATCAGCTACGCGCTGAAGCCCGACTTCGTCGCTCACATTGACAGCATCGCCTTCAACCACCAGATCGAGACCCTCGGAGAGCGTGTTCGAGCCGGTCGTGATGACACAGTACAAGTTCTCCGCGAGATTCTTCGCCTTGCATTCGTCAGGACCGGTGCAGAAGTACAACGTGCCATCTAACCAGACGGCGATCAGCGGCGTGACGTGCGGGCGTCTGTCCTGACGGACGATCGTCAGCCAGTACGCCTCCGCCTGTTCGAGAATTCCGCGTGCCACCCGCCACGGAGACGGGACTGCATCGGCGCTACTGAACCGCGGGTCCAGCTCCGCCACCGGGTTCGTATCAGCCATTTATTCTATCCTTTGATTCCGCCTTCTCGTGCGCCGCTGAGTGTTGGATCATTGGGGGCTGGCTTCCTTGGGCAGACGGAGCATGACGGCGGCGATCAGGGCGCCGAGTACCACGCAGACCGCCCCCGCCAGGAAGGCGGCGTGGTAGCCGGTGTTGAGCGCGGCTACGGTGGATTGGGAACTAGACACTCCCGCCGCGCTCGCGGCGGCGACGAGGGCCGCGAACGCGGCGAGCGCGGCGAGACCCAAAGCCCCTCCCATCTGCTGGGAGGTGTTCACCAGCCCGGAGGCAAGCCCTGCTTCGCTTTCGGCGACTCCTGTGGTGGAGGCCAGGATCACGGCCATGAACCCAAACGCCGCCCCGACCCCGAGCACGAGCATTGCGGGCAAGACATCAACGAGGAAGCTTCCCCCCACCGGCGCCCTTGCGAAGAGCAGGAGTCCCGCGGCCATCAGCCCAAGCCCTCCGATTATCGTTGGCTTGATGCCGAAGCGGTTTACTGCCCTGGCCGCCGGACCCTGGGAGATCGCCCCGAGCGTGACCGTAGCTGGCAGGTAGGCAAGACCTGTTGCGAGGGAGTCGTAGCCTAGTACCCTCTGCAGATACAGGGCGCTGAAGAAGAACCACCCGACCATCCCCACGACGGCGAGCGCCATGACGACGTTGCTCACGGTTAGGTTGCGCGAGCGGGAGAAGACGCCAGGGGGCACGAGCGGCGCCGATGCGCGCCACTCGACAGCCACGAAGACGCTCACGAGCGAGGTGGAGCGCAGGAGAAAAAAGACGGTGAAGGACGGTGAGCTCTGAGCGGCCCCGACGATGGCGTAGACGACCGCCACGAGGGAGGTGGTGACGAGGAACGCTCCGGGCAGGTCGAAACCGCCACGCTTCTCCGGCTTGGGATCGGGGTCCAGAAGCGGGCGGCACAGGGCGAGGGCCAAGAGGCCGACGGGGAGGTTGACGAAGAAGATCCAGGGCCAACCCATAGTCTGCGTCAGGACGCCGCCCAGGAGTACCCCGATGGAGGCGCCACCGGAGACAACGAAAGCCCAGATGCCCATCGCCCTGGCCCTATCTTGGGGGTCCTTGAAGGTCGTGATGATGATAGAGAGGGCGGCCGGGGCGATGATCGCGCCACCAATCCCCTGGAGCGCGCGGGCGGCCACGAGCAGCCCCTGGGAACCCACGATCCCGCACAACAGCGAGGCGAATGTGAAGAGGGCGAGCCCGAAGGCGAAAACCCGCCTCCGCCCGAAGAGGTCGCCGGCTCTCCCGCCCAGCAGGAGGAAGCCGCCGAAGGTGAGGAGATAGGCGTTCACCACCCACGAGAGTCCCGTCTCGGAGAAACGCAAGGAGTCCTGGATGGCAGGCAGCGCCACGTTCACGATCGTCCCGTCAACCACGATCATGAGTTGCGCCGCGCACACAAGCAAAAGCGCCAGCCACCGCCGCCGGTCATCCGGCGCGGCTTCAGCCTCATGCGCGTAGTCGTTCTGGGCGCGGAGTCCGCTCCATCGAAGCCTGCCCGCGGTTGCCCTGGCCGACGCCAGGACAGAAACCCATGCCCCCACTGATCTCGAACTCATTCACCCCTCGTTTCGTTGTACCGCTTGCAGTATCATCTGGTTGCAGAATACATTGATACTCCTAAAATCCAACTATCAAATTACATAAACCAACTAGATAAACGCTAATCAGGACTTGCGATGATAGACTCCCTGATATGGCAACCGGGAAGCGGCGCACATACGATGATGGATGCGCGGCGGCGCATGCTCTGGATCTCGTCGGCGAGAGGTGGGCTTTGCTGGTCGTCCGGGAGTTGCTTCTGGGCCCCAAGCGTTTCACCGATCTGCGCGACGGCCTGCCTGGCGCCAGCCCCGACATCCTCTCCCGGCGCCTGCACGAATTGGAAGGCGCGGGGATCATACGCCGCCGCAAGCTTCCCCCGCCCGCAGCCTCCAGGGTATACGAGCTGACCGGCTGGGGCGCGGAGCTCGAGCCGGTAATCATCAGGCTCGGCCGCTGGGGCGCCCGCTCCCCTTCGAAGCCTCACGACGCCCCTCTTGGCGTGGACTCCCTGATCCTTTCCTTCCGGACGATGTTCGACCACGAGGCGGCGGGCAGTCTCAACGCGAGCTACGAGCTACGCTTCGGTGAGGACCGTTTCAGGGCCGTGGTGGAAGAAGGCCGATTCGAGATTTCGCGCGGAGATGAAGATCAGCCCGACGCGGCCATCGCCGCGAGTCCCGGCGCGCTGGCCGCGCTGATATACGAGGACCGAAGTCTCGACGAGGCGTTGCGTTCGGGGGACGTGGAAGTCTCGGGCGACAGACAGGCGGCCGAGCGCTTCCTCGGGCTCTTCTCTCTGCCCGAGCCCGCTCCATCCGCAGCCGGAGCGTAGCGTACCTGGGTCGCGAACAGATGCCGTGGCGCGGAATCTGGGCCTGGGTGGTTCAGCCCGTGAAGAAGGTGGACTATCGTTCTTCGCCGGGACCCGCGCCGCGGAACCCGAGGCATTGCGATATCTCGGCGGCGGCTTCCTGGACTAGAATCCCGGTCTTGGGGATATCATCGGACGGCAGCCGGAAAGCCGGGCCGGAGACGCTCACGGCGCCCGAGACCTCGCCGCCGGCGCGCCGGATCGCCGCTCCGACCGCGTTCAGCCCGACCTCCAACTCCTCGACGGTGTAGCTGTATCCTTTGTCCCGGATCTCTTGTATGTGGGCCGTCAGGTCCGGCGTGCCCACGATGGTATCCTCGGTGAAGCGCTCCAGCGGCCCGGCCAGGATGCGATGTAGTTGGTCTTCCGGCATGTGGAAGAGGAATACCTTTCCGGCGGCCGTGGCGTGCAGCGGCGTGTGATGCCCCGTCCAGTCAACGCCGAGGGCGGACACCCGCGAGACGCTCTGGTGGACGATGATCGCGTCGTCCCCCTCCAGGACCGCCACCGTAACGGTCTCCCCCGTTTCCTCGCTCAGACGCTCACAAACCGGCCTGGCGCAGCGAAGGATATCTAGGTCGGCCCTCACCGAACTTGCCAGCAGCACCATCCCGAAGCCCAGACGATACTTCTCCGTCGCCGCGTCCTGCTCGACCAGCCCCCGGTCCCGCAACGTCGTCAGCAACCGGTACGCCGTAGACTTGTGAATCCCGAGCGCGGTGGCGACCTCGGTGACGCCAGACCATCCCCGGCGGGCCAGGAGTTCCATCACCGAGACGGCACGATCCACGGACTGCACCGACGCGCTTCTACGCTCTTTTTCTTGCACGGAGGAGGATTCTACACCAATGACCGCGCATCTTTCGGAGTTCACCGTCCCATTGACATCATGAGTATCATATGGTACATGTTTACCATCATGAAGAGGTTCTTCGCAAGACGCAACGTCCAACCGGGTGATGCGTCGCGGTTTCACCGGGTCCTCGTGGCCGAGGATGGGGCTTCTTCCGTTCCTCGCGGGAGATGGATGGTGGATGTTCGCAAGCTCCCCCGGTTATCTTGGGTGTTGTCCTGTCCCCTCGATGAGGCGCCCGATCGGGACCCCTGGAAACGTCTACGCTGGTGGTCCCACGGGGCTTTCGGCAACAAGGGGCGTTTCGAGGGTGGGCAGTATCTGGCGGGCCGCCGCGCGCCGCCACTCCTCCTGAATCAGTAACGTCCATAGCCAATTGACGCAGGAGGTAATCTCATGCCGGCTCGTCCCAACGTGCTGGTCATCGTCTCGGACACCTTTCGCCGGGACCACATCGGGGTCTACGGGAACCCTTGGATCCGGACCCCCAGCCTCGACGCTTTCGCCAGATCCGCATCAGTCTTCGACGGGCACACGATCTCTTCGTTCCCCACCATGCCAGCCCGAGCGGACATCCTGACGGGGACCTTCTCCTACACCCACATGGGCTGGGAGCCGCTGCCAAAGAGCCTGCCCACATTACCAGAACTTCTATCCGAGGCCGGCTACCTCACGATGGGCATCGTGGACACGCCGTTCTTCATAAGGGGCGGCTTCGGCTACGACCGCGGCTTCGACGACTTCATATGGGTCCGGGGCCAGGGCGACGACACAAGGCCGCACGAACGCGCCGACTACCGCTCGACGTGGAGGTCCGAATCCGACCGGCTCGTGGCGCGCACCGTCACTGCCGCCGAAGACTGGCTGGAACGGCACCATAACGCACGATTCTTCCTCTACGTGGACACCTGGGACCCGCACGAGCCCTGGGACGCCCCGGATTACTACGCCGCCCGGTACAGGCCCGGTTACGAAGGCAAACAGGTGTATCCGGCCTACGGGAAGTGGAGAGAGGCCGGGATGGAGTGGGACGATGTGGCCCTCGCCCACGCCACGTACTGCGGCGAGGTCACGATGGTGGACTTCTGGATCGGACGCCTGTTGGCGAAGCTCGACGTGCTGGGGCTCGCGGAGAACACCATCGTCATCTTCACCTCGGACCACGGCTTCTACTTCGGGGAGCACGGATACTTCGGAAAGGCAGAGTGGATCAACGACCAGAGAGCCGCGATCGTGGAGGGGGCGGACGCCCCCGAATGGCTCGCCGAGTCGTGGCTGCTGACCGTAGGCTGGTCCCCGCTGTACAGCCAACTCACCAACGTGCCCCTCATGGCGCGCGTCCCCGGCCTCGCCCCCGGACGCCAATCCGCCCTGACCACCGCCCCTGACCTAGCCCCGACCGTCCTGGAATTTACCGGGATCGAAGCCCCATCGTCCATGCGGGGCGTCTCGTTCGCGGGCGTGCTGCGCGGCGAGACAGACGAGCACAGGGACTTCGTCGTCAGTTCGTGGCCGCTGTACTTCGCGCAGGGCGAGGTCACGACCGCCGTGGACTCCGTCCCCCGGCGCATAGCGAACTACATGCCCATCACCGTAACCACCCGCGACCGGTCCCTGATCTTCGGCGGCCCCGACGATCCACCCGAACTGTACGACCTCGAAACGGACCCGGACGAGCAGACGAACCTGTGCGAGGTCCGCCCCGAAGAAAGCACGGCCCTGATGGAGCGCGCCCTCTCCTTCCTGGAAGGACAAAACACCCCGGAGCGTCACCTGTCGCCCCGGCGTGAGGCCGCCGAAAAGTTCGCCGCGCGCCCGGCGCCGTTGCCTGGTGGCGAGCCCGCCGGTTGGGAGAGCGCCGAGAGCAAGGAGGCAGGATGAGCGTACAGATCGAAACCATCCGCGCCGTCGAGATACCGGCGCGCATCGTGCATGGTCCGGGCGCGATCGGTGGGCTGGGAGAACTGGTCAAAGAACTTGGAGTGGAGCGTCCGTTCCTGGTCACCGACGCGGGCGTGGTCTCCGCCGGGCTGGCCGACGCGGCATTGAAGCACCTCGAAGGCGCTTTCGTGTTCGACGGGGTCCGACCGAACCCGGACGTGGACCTCGTCGGCATGGCGAGCGCGCTGTACCGTGAGGCGGGCTGCGACGGGCTGGTTGCGTTGGGCGGCGGCAGTTCCATGGACACCGCCAAGTCTGTAGGGGTAGAGATCGCCAACGGCGGGTCCATAGCTGATTATGAGTACGGAAAGGCGCCGATCACACGTCGTATCCCGCCCCTCATCGCGGTGCCAACGACCGCCGGGACCGGCAGCGAAGTCACGCTCTGGGCCGTTATTGCGGACCATGAGCGCCGGATCAAGTTCAACGTCGGTGGCACGCCCCTGATCGGGGCGCACGTCGCGCTCGTGGACCCGGAGCTGATGCTCGGCCTTCCACCAGCGATCACCGCCGCCACCGGGATGGATGCTCTCTCACACGGCATCGAGTGTTACACCTGCGATTACCACCAGCCCTTCAACGACGCCGTAGCCCTTGCCGCCATCGAGCTGGCGGCGAACTGGCTGCGCGCCGCCTACGAGGACGGCTCCAACCTGGAGGCCCGCACGCGCATGGCGCACTCTGCCACCTTCGGCGGGCTCGCCTACGGGACGGAGAGCGCGGGCGCGGCCCACGCCATGAGCCAGTCCGCCGGCGGCGTCCACGACTGCCCGCACGGCGCCCTCACCGCCCGCGTCCTCGGCCCCGTCTGCGAGTACAACGCCCCGGCATCCCCCGAACGCTACGCCCGCGTCGCCCAGGCCCTCGGCGCCGATACGCGCGGTCTGGAGCCCCTGGAAGCCGCCGGAGCCGGGATCGCGGAGCTCAATCGTCTCACGGAGGACGTCGGCATCCCAACGATGGATGAGCTTGGCTTCTCGGAGGAGGAGATCCCGCACCTCGCCCGGATCGCCTTCGAGGATCCGCAGACGGTCGGCAACCCGCGCGAGGTCACGGTCTCTGACTACGAGGAGATCTACAAGAACGCCTTCTCCAGAGAGGGGATGTGATGTACACCCAAACGAAGGATTACCCGATGTACGTCGCGGGCGAGTGGTCTCCCGGTGGTTCGGGCACCCGCATCGAGGCGACGAGCCCGGCGACCGGGGAGAAGATCGGGACCGTCCCCGAGGGCAACCGCGATGACGTCCGGCGTGCGATCACCGCCGCGAACGAAGCCTGGCCCCTCTGGGCGGCGCTCTC
>JBPCLT010000299.1:0-4143 GCA_051003015.1 Rubrobacteraceae bacterium
GTCCACCACCGAAGCTCACCGAGACCAAGCATCCGGCCAACTCGAGTCTGATCCCGGCCCGGGCCCTCTCTTCGCGTGTGCGCGGCCTGGGACTCGACTTCGCCGCCGAGGATAAGAGCGGCTTCTCCACGCCCTTCTCCTGGGCGTCGTGAGCACCGCTTCGGTCTGTCGTTCGTGTGAGTTCTGAGAAAACCGCATGAAGGATCTGGCCGGGGTCGGTCCCGGCCAGATCGCAAAACCTGCCAGGGAGGGATCCTGAGGACATGTCGAACGAAATCGTCGAGACCGTACTGAGGCGGGACCGCGCCATCGTGCTGTCCGGCCTCGCGCTGATCGCAGCGCTCTGCTGGACCTACATATCCTATCTGGCCCGGGACATGCAGAGCATGGAGATGGCCATGCCCCGGATGCAGGCCTGGGGCATCGTGGACTTCGCCATGATGTTCGCCATGTGGGCAGTGATGATGGCGGCCATGATGACCCCCTCCGCGGCCCCCATGGTCCTCACCTTTGCCAGTCTCAACCGCGGGCGCCGGAAGCGGCAGGCTCCCTACGTACCGACGGGTGTGTTCCTTCTGGGCTATCTGGTGGTCTGGGCCGGGTTCGCAGCCCTGGCAGCCGCAGCCCAGTGGGGACTCCAGGCCGCTTCCCTGCTCTCCCCGATGATGGCGAGCACGAGTCCCATCCTGGGCGGGGTCTTGCTCCTGGCAGCCGGGGCCTACCAGTGGACACCTCTCAAATACGCTTGCCTGCGCCACTGCCGCTCCCCTCTTGGGTTTATCTTGAACGAATGGCGAGAGGGAGGGTGGGGGGCTTTCTTCATGGGACTGAAGCACGGCGGTTATTGCACCGGATGCTGTTGGTTTCTCATGGCCCTGCTCTTTGTGGCGGGGGTGATGAACTTGCTCTGGGTCGCTGTCATCGCGGGGTTCATCTTGCTCGAAAAGGTGGTTCCGGCTGGCCATCGGGTGGGCCAGGCCGCAGGCTTGCTACTCATCGGTTGGGGAGCGTGGATGGTCGCGGGTGGGTTGTGAGCATCGAGCGTCGGTGATGCTCGCTCTCGCGAGATGAGCGAAAGGAGAGAACTCCATGATGTTGTTGAAAACGAAACAAAGGATGGACGAAGCGTTATCTCGCCACGTGCGGGCCTTCGCCGGACGCGACGTGGATGCCCTCATGTCCGACTACTGTGAGAGCGCGGTACTCCTTGCGCCGGACGGCGCCATGCGAGGAATAGAAGACATAAGAGCGTTCTCTTTGAAGCATTTATGGCCGGCTTTTCGCCCGGCTCGATCTTCGAGGCGTCGCGGCTGGTGGCGGCGAGGAACATTGGGTACATCGTCTGGACGGTGGACCCCGACCTCCCCTTCGCGACCGAGACCTTGCTCTTTTCCGGACCGAAGATCCTGACGCAGAGCTTCACCGCGCAGATGAACCTGAGGTAACGAAGATTTTGTAAGGAGGAGAACGACTATGGCCGAGATAGGAACGAGAAGGAAGAGGACGGTGCAGGAGCCCCTCCGGGAGCCGAGCCGCCAGCCCGTGCGGAGGCTCGTCCCGAAAGAAAAGCCCAGGCGAAAGGAAAGGGCTCCCGCATGAGCGAGTCGGAGTTCTACGCGAACGCCACCCTGGGTTTCAGGAAATGGCATTTTTCGCCGAGTGACAAAGAGAACGGGCCCCTCTTGCTGGAAGGCATGTACAAGTACAATTTCCGCCAACCTAACCGCCGCTGGGATTTGAACGACGCCAACCACGCCGAATGCATGCGCCTCAAGTTCCATCCGAATGTCTCTTATGAAGGGCACGGTGAAGTGCCCGAACCGGAGTGCGGGTGTGGATTTTACGCTTATGGTCGGAGGGACGATTCCAACAGCGAGACCACGGTCCACATGGTAGAAGGCGTCGTGGCGGGGTGGGGGAACCTCGAACTGCACGAGAGAGGGTTCAAGTGCGATGTCGCCAAAATACTTGCCCTTTTCGCGCTGACCCCTCGCAAGTCGCCACCTTACGACAGTCCCTACTACAAACAACTGGCCGCGCGGAAGTGGCCCGCGCTGAGAAGGATGTGCGCCGATAACGGCATCCCCCTGCTGGAGCCGGACGCCCTTAGAGACGACGATGAAGTACGGTGCTACGCCTACGAGCGCGATCTCGTGCTGCTCGAAGACCAGTTGAGTTTCGGAGAGATCCCGGCTCCGTAACAAAAGCGTAACCCCGGATCTTTAGTCTCCAGGGCGGAGACAGACAAGAACGAGGAGGATCAAACCATGACGGACACTCCCCTTCCGACGCCGGAGCAATCCATCGTCGAGGACTTCCGGGCGGGATTTCGAGGCGACGTAATCCAGCCGACCGACGAAGGTTACGACGCGACCTGCGAGGTCTACAATGCGATGATCGACAAGCGCCCGGCCCTGGTCGCCCGCTGTGCCGACGTGGCAGACGTGATCTCCGCCGTCAACTTCGGCCGCGAGAACGACCTGCTCGTCGCCGTCCGCGGTGGCGGACACAACGGAGCCGGTCTGGGCGTTTGTGATGATGGTCTGGTCATAGACCTCTCCCGGATGCGGGGCATACGCGTAGATCCCGCCTCCCGCACGGTCAGAGTCGAAGGAGGCGCGACCTGGGGAGACGTGGACCACGCGACCCACGCTTTCGGCCTGGCAACGCCAAGCGGCATCATCTCCACCACCGGCGTCGGCGGGCTCACCCTGGGCGGCGGTCTCGGCCACCTGACGCGCAGGTACGGTTTGACCATCGACAACCTCATCTCTGTGGACGTGGTGCTGGCCGACGGGCGGTTCGTAACCGCCAGTGAATCCGAGAACGAGGACCTCTTCTGGGCGGTGCGCGGCGGCGGAGGGAACTTCGGCGTCGTCACTTCCTTCGAGTTCAAACTCCACCCTATCCACACCATCATCGGCGGGCCGACGCTGTGGACTTTGGATCAAGCCCCCGAGGTCATGCGGTGGTACCGGGACTTCATAGCCGGGGCGCCGGAAGACCTGGGCGGCTTCTTCGCCTTTCTGACCGTACCGCCCGCTCCTCCGTTCCCCGAGCACCTGCACATGAAGAAGATGTGCGGCATCGTCTGGTGCTACACCGGATCCGAAGAAATGGCCGAAGAGGTGTTCGCTCCCGTCAAGGACGTGGGCACACCGGCGCTGCACGGCGTGGGTGAGATGCCCTATCCGGCGCTTCAAAGCGCCTTCGACGGACTCTACCCGCCGGGCCATCAATGGTACTGGAAGGCGGACTTCATCAACGAGCTCTCCGACGAGGCCATCGAAGAGCACATGAAGTTCGCGGAGGTCCCAACCATGCAGTCGACCATGCACCTGTACCCGATCAACGGGGCGGCGCACCGGGTCGGTTCGAACGAGACGCCGTGGAGTTACCGCGAGGCTACGTGGGGGATGGTCATCGCCGGCGTAGATCCCGACCCGGCCAATGGCGAGATCATCACCGAATGGGCACGTTCGTACTGGGAGGCGATCCACCCGCACTCGGCGGGCGGAGCGTACGTCAACATGATGATGGAGGAAGGCCAGGACCGCGTGAGAGCATCCTACCGCGACAACTACGAGCGGCTGGCGGAGATCAAGCGCGAGTACGACCCGGCCAACCTCTTACGCGTCAACCAGAACATCAAGCCGACCGCCTGAAAGAAGACATGGAAAGGCTCTCGGAGAAAGGCCGTCGGTTGGATGAAGCGGGAAGCACGATGGGACGGGCGCCGAGGGAGGATCGGGATGGGCTGCGGCTCCTTAGCCTCGCGGCCTTCTTCAGCGCCTTCGATCGTTTCGTGTATGCGCTGGCGGCGGGCGAACGCGGTACGGCGATAAAACTACTTGAGGACTTCATATCCACCGGCGAGCCGCCGTTGCGGGCGACGTTTATGATCCGTCGCCAGTTCCAACTCCTCGCCCGCGCCCGCGCTATGTTCGAAGAAGGCGCGGGCCGGAGCCAGGTAGCGAGCGAGTTGAAGGTTCCACCATTCGTCGCCCGCAAGCTGGAGGAGGCGGGACGCAAGGTCACCGAGGCGGACGCCGAGCGAGCACTGGAGTCCATATTGAATCTGGAAAGCGGTCTGAAAGGCGGAAGCGACCTCGGGGACGAGCTTCAGATGGAACTCGCCGTGAT
>JBPCLT010000300.1:0-6156 GCA_051003015.1 Rubrobacteraceae bacterium
GACCTGGTGTGGGGGCTTATCGCTTCGTTCTACATCGGGAACCTGATCCTGCTCCTCCTCAACCTGCCGCTCGCGCCCGTCTTCGCCTCCATCCTGCGGCTGCGCTACGGGCTGCTTTATCCCTTGATCCTGCTGCTTTGCTTCGTCGGGGCTTACGCGATAGAGAACCGGCTGTGGGGCGTGTGGCTGGCGCTTGCCTTCGGGGTGATCGGGTACTTCATGAAACGCTACGATTACCCTGCGGCCCCCGTAATACTTGGCATCATCCTCGGCGGTCTGCTGGAGGAGGCGCTGGTGCAGACTTCCTCCATCAGCGGGGGCGACTTCACCATCTTCCTCCGGAGTCCCATCGCGATGGTGCTGTTCACGCTGGCCGCGCTTATTATCCTGGGACCGTATATCGCGAAGGTGGTGGGGCTGGTAAACCGGAGGAGGGCGGCAGGGGAGTAGTCGGAAGACCCCGGAAACGAACTCGTCAAGATTCGCTAGATGGAGGGTATGGGACTAGATGTTACCGCTTGAGAAGTTGAAGGTGCTGGACCTCACGCAGGTCATGGCCGGGCCGTTCTGCTGCCAGGTTCTGGCAGACATGGGGGCGGCCGTCACCAAGATCGAGCCCCGAGAGACCGGGGAGCAATCGCGGCGGTCCATGGGCTTCAAGATGAATCGCGGCGAGGACACCGCCGCCTTCATCGCCATCAACCGCAACAAGAAGAGCATTACGCTGAATCTCAAGGAGGAAGCAGCCCGCGAGATCCTCTACAAGATGGCCCGCGAGGCCGACGTCGTGGTCGAGAACTACCGCCCCGGCGTCACGAAGAAGCTCGGCGTGGACTACGAGACGCTGCGGGAGATCAACCCCCGCATCATCTACGCTAGCGTCTCTGGATTCGGGCAGACCGGCCCGTACGCGATGCGCGCCGGCTACGACCTGATCGCCCAGGGCATGTCAGGCGTGATGAGCGTGACCGGCGAGCCCGGTGGCCCGCCCGCCAAGTGTGGCATCCCAATCGGCGACCTCTCGGCCGGCCTGTTCTGCGCCTTCGGCGTCCTCACGGCCTGCATCGCCCGCGAGGAGACGGGACGCGGGCAGTACATTGACACCTCGCTCTTCGAGGGCGCCCTGGCGTTCTCCGTCTGGGAGACCGCCGAACTATGGTCAACGGGACGAATCCCCCAGCCTTTCGGATCCGCCCACCGCCTGACGGCTCCGTATCAGGCGCTACAGACCAGCGACGGCTACATAAACGTCGGGGCGAATAACCAGCGGTTGTGGACCCGGCTTTGCAACGCCATAGGCAGGGAAGAGTTGATCGAAGACCCCCGCTTCGCCACCAACGACGACCGCATGGAGAACCGCGCCGAGTTAGCCGAAGAGCTGGAGAAGACCCTCGCTGGAAAGACGACCGATGAGTGGGTGGACATCTTGCTTGACGCCGGGTTCCCGGCGGCCCCCATCCACGACTACAAAGAGGTCTTCGAGGACCCGCATACCCTGGCGCGGGAGATGATGGTGGAGATGGACCACCCGGTCGAAGGGAAGGTGAAGGGCCTCGGCATCCCCGTGAAATTGAGCGAGACGCCCGGCAAGATAAGACGTCCGGCGCCCTTGCTCGGCGAGCATACGGAGGAGACGCTCTCCGGTCTCGGGTATTCTGAGGAGGAGATAGCGGACCTCCGGGAGAGGAAAGTCATATGATCGAAACCGACCAGCTACTTTTCGAGCGCAAGGGCGCCACGGCCTTCGTCACCTTCAACCGCCCCGAGGCGCGTAACGCGATGACCTGGGAGATGTACGAGGCGCTGCACGCGGTCTGCGAGACGGTGGACGCCGACGACGAGGTCAGGGTCCTGGTGCTGCGGGGCGCCGGAGACAAGGCGTTCGTCGCCGGCACGGACATCAAGCAGTTCAACGAGTTCGAGTCCGGCGAGGACGGCATAGCCTACGAGGAGCGCATGGAGCGCGTCATCGGGCGGCTGGAACAGGTCCGAAAGCCGGTCGTCGCCGTGATAGACGGCTACGCCATCGGGGGCGGACTCAGCATCGCCTCGGTGAGCGACCTTCGCATCTGCACCCCGGAGGCGAAGTTCGGGATGCCAATAGCCCGCACTCTGGGCAACTGCCTCTCCATCGAGAACTACGCCAGGATGATGGTGCTCATCGGCCCGGCTCGCACCAAAGCCCTGATCCTCACCGCCACCATGATCTCCGCCGAAGAAGCCCTGTCGGCGGGGCTCGCCACCGAGGTCGTGCCGCGTGAGGACATAGACGACCGTGTGGACGAGCTGTGCGCCGCGCTGTCCTCCCACGCCCCCATAACCATGCGCGTGACCAAAGAAGCCCTGCGGCGCCTCACCCTCGCCGGGATGCCCGGCGCGGACGACCTGGTTCGGGAGACCTACGGCAGCCACGACTTCCACGAGGGCGTCGCCGCCTTCACCGGGAAGCGGCGCCCGGACTGGCAGGATCGCTAGTGCCAAGAGAGGAAGGCTGTATATTCTGCAAGATCGCGGCGGGAGAGGCGTCTTCGAGCGTGGTCGCCGAGGACGATACTTGCGTTGCCTTCCTGGACGTCGCCCCGATCCAGGCCGGCCACGCCCTCGTCGTTCCGAAAGACCACGCTCCCCGACTTTCCGAATTAGCCCCGAGGTTGGGGCGCATCTCTTCCGAACCGGGCAGAAGGTCGCCGCCGCGCTCTATGGAAGCCTGGGATGCGATGGCGTCAACCTGTTCCTTGCGGACGGCGAGGCTGCGGGACAGGACGTATTTCACCCCCACCTGCACATCCTGCCACGCTTCGAGGAAGACGGGCTGGGCTCCGCTTTCAGGGCGGACGAAGTGAAGACGGCGTCCCGCGAGGAGTTGGATGGGGTCGCTGAGAAGATAAGAGAATCGGTCCAAAATTCGTAAGGAGGAGACTATTTTGCAAAATCCGATCTTCGGCGCGCTCGACGGACACCGGCCCGAGATCTCCGCTGACGCCTTCATCGCGCCCGCGGCGGTCGTGGTGGGGAGGGTCCGCATCGGGGCGCGTTCCAGCGTCTGGTACGGGAGCGTGCTGCGCGGCGACGACGAGGAGATAGTCGTCGGCGAGGACACCAATGTGCAGGATCTCTCCCTGATGCACGCCGACCCCGGCTTCCCGGCGGTGCTGGGAGATAGGGTTACGGTCGGGCACCAGGCCATCATCCACGGGGCGACGGTCGAGGACGATGTGCTCATCGGGATGGGTGCCATCCTGCTCAACGGCGCGAGGATCGGGTCCGGCTCAGTGGTCGCCGCCGGGGCGGTCGTGACGCCGGGGACCGAGGTGCCGGAAGGTTCGCTCGTGGCAGGGTTGCCTGGGAAGGTGATCCGGGAGGTCCGCGACTCGGATCGAGAGATGATCCAACACGCCTACGGTAGCTACGTGAAGAAATCCGGCGTCCACCGCGAGGCCGAGCCCCTGAGCCCGGAGGACGTACAAGGATGAGTGGCGGCCCGCTCGCTGGCGTCACGGTCGTTGACCTGACTCGCGCCCTCGCCGGACCCTACGCCACCTTGATGCTCGCCGACGCCGGCGCAGACGTGGTAAAGGTCGAGCGCCCAGGCAAGGGCGACGACACCCGCGGCTGGGGTCCGCCTTTCGTCGGGGAGCCGGGCTCCGAAGAATCCACGTACTTTCTCTCCGTGAACCGGAGCAAGAAGTCCGTGGTGCTGGACTTCAAGGACGAGGGCGACCTCGAGAAGCTCAAAGACCTCATCCGGCGTTCCGACGTGCTCGTGGAGAACTTCCGGCCCGGCGTGATGGAGAGGATGGGGCTCGGGTGGGCGGAGTTGGAGGAAATGAATCCGCAGCTGGTATACCTCTCGATCACGGGTTTCGGCGAGGGTGGCCCGGACGGGCATCGGCCCGGCTTCGACCAGATCGCGCAGGGCGAAGGCGGACTGATGAGCTTCACCGGCCCGGTGGGTGGCCCGCCGACGAAGGTGGGTGTTCCTATCGCGGACATGCTCTCCGGCATGTTCGGCGCTTTCGGGGTCGCGGCCGCGCTCACCGAGCGGGAGAAGAGTGGCAGGGGACAGAAGGTGACGTCCTCGCTGCTCGGAAGCATCGTCGGCATCCACGCCTTCCAGGGCACGCGCTGGCTCGTCGCCGGGGAGGTCCCCGAGCCGGAAGGCAACCGGCATCCGACCATCGCCCCGTATGGCGCGTACGAGTGCGCGGACGGGGAGATCAACATAGCCGTCGGCTCCGAGGGCCTCTGGCGCCGCTTCGCCCCACTGGTGGACATAGACCCGGACGACGAACGCTTCTCCGACAACGGCAAACGCCGGGCAAACGTGACAGATCTGGAGAAGGAAGTAACCTCCGCCCTGAAGTCCGCGACGGTGGACGAGTGGATGGAGCGTTTGGGAGAGGCGGGCGTGCCGACGGGCCGGGTGAAGCCGCTGGACGAGGTATACGAATCTCCCCAAGTCGAGCACCTCGGCCTCGTGGACACGGTGGACCACCCGACCCTCGGGCAGATACGGTTGCCCGGTAGCCCGATCGGCTACGGACGTTCCGGCAGGCGCCCCCCGGAGCCGCCGCCTACCCTCGGTGAGCACAATGAAGAGGTATTCGGCGAGCCGAAGGACTGACAGCGGCGTTCAAGAGGGTGGATCCATCACGGTGGAAAACCTCCGCCGGCAATCGAGAAACTCCGAAAAGCATCCCGAAACCTGATGCCTGAAACCTGGGGTTGTGGAATAAATCACCGTTCCCGCAATTCATCGTGAGCGGCGCGGCGCCGGGCCCGTCCCGTTAAACTGGGAGGTGATGGATCTCTGGCAATTCATCATCCTCGGCTTGCTCGGGTTGTTCGGCGGGGCGCTCGCCGGGCTCGTCGGGATCGGCGGCGCGGCGATCTTCGTCCCGGCGCTCGTGTACGTGGCCGGGTGGGATATCAAGGAGGCAGTCGGGGCGAGCCTGGTCATCACCGTCTTCACCGCTCTTTCGGGCACGGTGCGGGGCATCCGCAGCGAGGATGCCGTGGACTGGCGGGTCTTCGGGCTCCTGTCGGCCGTGATAGCGCCATCCACGCTCGCCGGGGTCGCGGTGAGCAGCTTCTCGCCGAACGTAGTAGTGCAACTCGTGTTCGCCGCGTTCCTCCTCGTCCTCGCCTATCCCATGGCGCTCGGACGTTCGGAGGCCGGGATGGGACGGCGGGTCCATCCGGTGTTCGTGATCGTGGCCGGGGTGGGGATCGGGATTCTGGCGGGGCTCGTGGGGATCGGGGGCGCGGCGCTGACGATCCCGCTGATGATGCTTGGATTCGGGCTGCGGTTCAAGGTAGCCGTGGCGACGAGCCTCGCCATGAACTTCCTGACCGGGGTCGCGGGCACCGCCGGCTATCTGGCTGCGGGGCTCGTCGAGCTGGGGAGCCTGCCGCCCCTGATCCTTGGCGCCACCGCCGGGGCCTGGATCGGGGTCGCCCTCCGCGACCGGACGCCAGAACGTGGCATCCGACGTGGCTTCGCGGCGATCATGGTCCTCACGGCCATCCGCATCCTGTTCGACGCGCTGGGTAGCTCGTGAAGGAAAGCGCCTACCCGCGCCAGCGACGCACCGCCCCGGAGCCACCGCCCACGCTGGGCGAGCACAACGACGAAGTCTTCGGAGAGCCAGAGGACTTAGCGGCGCGGACGGGGCTGCTTACTCTCACTGCCAGCCGTCGCGCCCGACAGCGGCAAGCCGCGAACGTTAAGTCCGTTTCTTAACGACTTGCGTCCTCGACGTTTTCGCTCGCTCCGGTGTGGGGGTTGGTCGCTGACAACACGTACGCCTCGCTCTGGCCTCGGGGCTGATACGCGGCGAGTAGCGAGGTGAGGTCGGCGAGCGCCAATTCGACGTCCCGGCCGGCGGTGTCGTGGTGGCCTTCGACGACGATGAGCGCATCAGTCGTGGTTTTGCTGGTGGCGCTCTGGGCGCTTTGGCGCCAGCACCACCGCTTGGCGCTAACAACGTCGTCGCTGTCTACGAAGATGACTTCGCCAGGGTCAGGGTGGACGCTGGCGCTTGATCCGGGGTCCGTGAAATGCTCCGTGCCGGTGGCGAAACAAACGGTGGTGGAGCCGGCGACGTTGACCATATCGAACACGGCGACGGGCATGGCGTAGCGGATCGAGACGAG
>JBPCLT010000301.1:0-7301 GCA_051003015.1 Rubrobacteraceae bacterium
GAGGTCGGGATCTACCATCTGAGATTGCCGGACGGCTCGTCCGTGGAGGATCTGCTGGCGCTGCACGACCCGGAGCGGCCGACGGTCGGCGTGATCTTCTACCGGGCGCACTGGATGGGCGGCAACATGGCCTTCGTGGACGCGCTCGTCGAGGCGTTGGAAGAGAATGGGGCGAACGCCCTGCCCGTGTACTGCTATTCGCTCCGCCAGGAGACGCATGGGTCTGTGCCGGCCTTCGATCTCCTGAAAAACCGGGTCGGGTGTCTGGTGACGACCGTGCTCGCGGGCGGCGGTTCCAACGCCGGGGACATGCGCCGCGAGGGCTCGCCGGAGGAGTGGCTGGAGTGGGAAGCGCCGGCGCTCCGGGAACTCGGGGTCCCGGTGGTGCAAGGCATCTCCACGACTTCCTCCCGCGAGACGTGGCTCGCCTCCGGCGCCGGGCTCTCGCCGCTTGACGTAGCCTGGCAGGTCGCCATCCCCGAGTTCGACGGGCGCATAATCTCCGTCCCCTTTTCCTTCAAGGAACGCCTCGGTGACGAATCTCCGGTCGGCGCGCCGCTCACTTTGTACCGCGCCGATCCCGAGCGAGCGTGCCGGGTCGCCGGGCTCGCCACCCGCTTCGCCAGCCTCGGACTTACGCCGAACCGGGAGAAGAAAGTTGCCATCCTCCTCTCCAACTACCCGACCAAGCACTCTCGGATCGGGAACGCCGTCGGCCTCGATACCCCGAGGAGCGCCATCAAGCTGCTGGAGGAGATGAAGCAGGCAGGTTACGCTGTGGATGGAGTGCCGGATGAGGGAGATGTCCTGATCCACGCTCTCATAGCTGCCGGAGGCCACGACCCGGAGTTTCTGACCGAAGAACAGCTTGGCTCCGCCGCAGGCCGCCTCGACACGGGACGCTACGCAGGGTGGTTCGCTCGATTGCCGGAGGACTTGCGAAAGAGCGTCGAGGCGCATTGGGGACCGCCGCCGGGCGAGTTGTACGTGGACGGGGACGAGTTGATCCTGGCCGGCCTCCGCTTCGGCAACGTGTTCGTCGGCATTCAGGCGCCGCGAGGCTTCGGGGAGAACCCCATCGCCGTCTACCATGACCCGGATCTGCCGCCGACACATCACTACCTGGCGGCGTACTGGTGGCTGATCGAAGAGTTCGGCGTCGCCGCCGTAGTCCACCTCGGCAAGCACGGGACTTTGGAGTGGCTGCCTGGCAAGTCGCTCGGGCTCTCCGCCTCGTGCGCCCCTGACGCGGCCCTGCGGGACGTGCCGCTCTTCTATCCGTTCGTCGTCAACGACCCAGGCGAAGGTACGCAGGCCAAGCGTCGGGCTCACGCGACGGTGATTGACCACCTCATCCCACCGATGACCCGCGCCGAGACCTACGACGACCTGGCGAAGCTGGAGCAACCCCTGGACGAGTACTACCAGGTCGAGACGCTCGACCCATCCAAGCTCCCCGCCATAAGGGCCCGAGTCTGGGAGACCCTGCGCGACGCCGAACTGCACCGCGACCTCGGCGTCGAAGAGCAGCCCGAGGAGTTCTCCGACTTCCTCACCCACGTTGACGGCTACCTCTGCGAGATAAAAGACCTCCCCATCCGCGGCGGCCTCCACGTCCTCGGAGAACCGCCCGAAGGCGAACCCCTGCGCCACCTCGTCGCCCAGATAGCGCGCCTCGGCGCCGGCGAGGTACCGGGGCTGCGACGCGCCATCGGCGCCGCCTTCGGCCTGGACGAGAAGTCCCTGGCGGAAAACGGCGGCGCGAGGATGGAGGCTCCGCCGGATCTCATCTCCCGCTTCCCCGGAATAGTCGTGACCGCCTCAGACATCCTCGACCGGCTGGAGGAGGCGCAGCAGGCCCTTCTCCTCGCCCTGGAGGAGCGCAGCTGGGACGCGGACGCCGCCGGTATGGTGTGCGAAGAGGTTCTGGGCGTCGCCGATCCGGGCATGGAGCGGTCGTTGCGGTTCGCGTGCGAGGAGATCGTGCCGCGTCTGATGCGGACGCCGGAGGAGATGGGGAACCTCATCACCGGGCTCGGGGGCGGGTACGTGCCAGCCGGTCCGTCAGGCTCCCCGACGCGGGGCCTCGTCAACGTGCTCCCGACGGGGCGCAACTTCTATTCGGTGGACCCGAAGGCTCTGCCGAGCGCGCTCTCGTGGGAGGTCGGGCAGGGACTCGCGGATGACCTGCTGCGGCGCTACCTGGACGAGGAAGGACGATACCCCGAGACCGTCGGCATCGTGGTGTGGGGGACGGCGGCGATGCGGACGCAGGGCGACGACATATCCGAGATCCTGGCTTTGCTCGGCATGAAACCTGTCTGGAACGAGGAGTCGCGACGGGTGACAGGGCTGGAGGTGATTCCGCTAGAAGAGTTGGGCCGGTCCCGGATAGACGTGACCGTCAGGATTAGCGGCTTCTTCCGGGACGCTTTTCCGGGCCTGATCACGCTCCTCGATGACGCCTTCACCACCGTCGCCAACCTCGACGAACCCCACGAACAAAACTTCGTGAAAAAACACGCCGAAGATGAGAAAGCGGCCGGCGCCGACGAGCGCCGCTCCACCACCCGTATCTTTGGCTCGAAACCCGGTGCCTACGGGGCCGGCCTCCTCCCGCTCATGGACGCCCGCAACTGGCGCTCGGACGAGGACCTGGCCGAGGTATACGCCGTGTGGGGAGGCTATGCCTACGGTAAAGGGTTAGACGGCGTCGAGGCGCGGGAAGCGATGGAGGACAATCTGCGGCGTACGGAAATCGCGGTCAAGAACGTGGACAACCGCGAGCACGATCTCTTCGACTCCGACGACTATTTCCAGTACCACGGAGGCATGATCGCCGCCGTCCGCGCCCTGACGGGCCGCAACCCGAAGTCCTATATAGGCGACTCCGCCGACCCCTCGCGTCCGAAGACGCGGGGCCTTGACGAAGAGACGCGCCGCGTGTTTCGCAGCCGCGTGGCGAACCCGAAGTGGATCGAAGCCATGCAGCGCCACGGCTACAAGGGCGCCTTCGAGTTATCAGCCACCGTGGACTACCTCTTCGGCTACGACGCCACCGCCGGCGTCGTCGAAGACTGGATGTACCGCGACGTGACGAAGAAATACGTCCTGGACGAGGAAGTGCGCGACTTCATGCAGGAGTCAAACCCCTGGGCGCTACGCGCCATCTCCGAGCGCTTGCTGGAGGCTGCCGAGCGCGGCCTGTGGGCGGACCCGGACCCCGAAGACCTTGAAGCTCTGAAACAGGTTTATCTGGAAAACGAGGGGGTTTTGGAGGAGAGGTTATGAGAAGGTTCGGCAATTGGTTGCAGGCTAGCTTGGTCAGGTTCGTGATCTTGCTCATAGTCCTTCAGGCTATAAACACCCTGGTGCTGACTACTATGGGTGGGATCATGGCGGTAATCGCCGGAATGGTTACGGTACTAATGATCGTCTGGCTGACGACCTTTTATGTAGGAAGAGGCTCTCGTTGACAGCCCCGTACCCATTCTCCGCCATCGTCGGCCAGGATGACTTGAAGCTGGGGCTGCTACTGAACGCCGTCTCCCCGGAGGTCGGGGGCGTGCTGGTGCGCGGCGAGAAAGGGACGGCGAAGTCCACGGCGGTGCGGGCGTTGGCGAAGCTCCTGCCCCCGATCCGGGTCATTAGCGATTGTCCTTACTCCTGCGAACCCGAGTCACCGAACCCGGAGTGTCCAGCCGGGCCGCACCCTGAGGACTCGCCTTCGGAGGAGCGGCCGGTGCGGTTGGTCGAGTTGCCTGTGGGGGCGAGCACGGATCGTCTCGCCGGGACGCTAGATATCGAGAAGGCGCTGGCCGAGGGCAAGAAGGCGTTCGAGCCGGGACTTCTGGCGGCGGCGCACCGGGGCATCCTGTACGTTGACGAGGTGAATTTGCTCTCGGATCATCTCGTGGATCTGCTCCTCGATGTTGCGGCGATGGGGACGAATCACGTGGAGCGCGAAGGGGTGAGCGTGCGCCATCCGTCGCGCTTCATCCTGGTCGGGACTATGAACCCGGAGGAGGGTGAACTTCGACCACAGCTTCTAGACCGCTTCGGAATAACCGTCGAGGTAGTTGGCAACCCGGACCCTGCCGAGCGCGTCGAGGTCGTGCGCCGCAGGCTCCACTACGAGGCCGGCCCGGAGGAATTCGCCCGCAAATGGGCCGGGGCGGACGGAGAAATCGCCGCGAGCGTGGGTGTGGCGCGGGAGCGTCTGGCTTCGACTCACATCTCAGACGACGTACTGCGACGCATCTCCGCTCTGTGCGCCGAACTCGGGGTGGACGGCCTCAGGGGCGACATCGTGACGGCGAAGACCGCCAGGACGCTCGCCGCCTGGGAAAACCGGAATGAGGTTGACATTGAGGACGTGAAGCGGGCCGCGTTGCTCGCGCTCTCCCACCGCCGCCGTCGCGGACCCTTCGAGAGCCCCGGTCTCGACCCAGAGGAACTGCAAAACGCCCTCTCCGGCGACGATGACCCGGACCCGCCGGATGGATCCCGGAACGAAGGGCCAGAAGATGGCGGCGAGCATGGTGGTTCGGAGGGTTCGCTGGAAGCCTCTGGAGACAAAGCGGGGGATGGGGAGAAGAAGCACTCCTCGTCGGCGAGCTTCGAGCCTGTCCGCATCGAAGTCCCGGAGAAAGGAGAGGGAGGCCCGCTCGGGCGGCGGAGCCGGTCCTCTGGAGAGTTCGGGCATCAGGCCGGCGACCGCGAGGTGAAGGATGGGACACGGGATGTCGCGCTTGCGGCCACAATCCGGACGGCGGCCCCGTACCAGAGGGCGCGGGGCCGCCGTGGTCCGGGGCTCGTGGTGCGCTCGGATGACTTCAGGGAGAAAGTGCGCGAGGGGCGTGAGGGGAACCTCATCCTCTTCGTGGTGGACGCCAGCGGCTCGATGGCTGCCCGGAGCCGCATGTCCGCCGTGAAGGGCGCGATCCTCTCGCTGCTCACCGACGCTTACCAGCGCCGGGATAAGGTGGGCATGATCTCCTTCCGCAAAGATGGAGCGCAACTACTCCTCCCACCAACCGCCAGCGTCGAGCTGGCCTCCCCCCGCCTCGAAGAGCTCCCCACCGGCGGCCGGACCCCACTCTCCGCCGGGCTGGAGGAGGTGGCGAAAGCCCTCCACCGCGAACGCCTGAGAGACAAGGAACGCCGTCCCCTGATCGTGCTCCTCACCGATGGCCGGGCCACGGCGGGACCGGACCCCATGCGTGCGGCGGTCGGGCTGGGGAGGCTCGGGATGGCCTCCGTCGTGGTGGACACGGAGGAGGGCCACGTGAGGCTCGGGATGGCCGGAAAGATAGCGGATGCGATGGGCGCACGGTGTCTGAGGCTGGAGGAGTTGCGGGCAGATGCGCTCATCGGCGTGGTCGAGAGGAGGCGCGTGGCATGAGCGAGTCAGGTGAAGTCAGAGAATCGCGGCAGGAGCGTCTCAGGCGGCGCTCCAGGCGGGAGCGTCCACTCCTGGTCGTCAACACAGGCCACGGAAAGGGCAAGAGCACGGCGTCATTCGGCATCATGCTCCGGGGATGGGCCCGCGGATACAAGATCGGGGTCTACCAGTTCGTGAAGTCCGGGAAGTGGAACGTCGGGGAGCAGAAGGCCGCAGAGGCTCTTGGCAACATAGACTGGTTCAAGCAGGGCGACGGCTGGACGTGGACCGTCAAGGACCTGGAGCACTCCGCCGACCTCGCCCGCGAGGGCTGGGAGGAGGTCAAGCGCCGCCTCACCGACGAGACCTATGACATGCTCCTCCTCGACGAGTTCACCTATCCCATGAAGTTCGGGTGGGTGGATACCGCCGAGGTCGTGGAGGTCCTGAACAACCGTCCCGGATTCCAGCACGTAATCATCACGGGCCGCGACGCGCCGCCGGAGCTGGTCGAGGCCGCCGATCTGGTGAGCGAGGTCCAGAAGGTCAAACACCCTATGGACGAAGGCTACAGGGGGCAGAAGGGGATCGAGTGGTAGGAGGACCGGCGAAACGGAATTTCCTGGTCGAGTACGACTGCGGGATAAGAGGGTTATGGGCCTGCACGTGGGCCGAGTCGGGGGCCAGGATCAAGCGCGAACACCCGGAGTCGAAGGTGATTCACGACGCTCCTCCCCGAATGGCGCGGGAGACGCGAGCCCGTATAAAAAAGACCTCGACCTTCGACATCGACGCCCCGACAGTATGGTTGTCTATCCCTGACGAGGAGCGCCCCTGATGGGGGGAGCAAGGACGCCACGCATCGTCGTCGCCGGTACCCACTCCGGCGTCGGCAAGACCACCATCGCCTCTGGGCTGATGGCCGCGCTCACCGCGAAGGGACATCGCGTCGCGCCGTTCAAGGTCGGGCCGGACTTTATTGACCCTTCGTATCATTCGCTCGCCGCCGGGAGGCCGGGGCGGAACCTCGACGCCTTTCTATCCGGGCCGGAGATGATCGGGCCGCTCTTCGCCCACGGCGCTCGTGGGACGGATGTGGCCGTGATCGAGGGCGTCATGGGCCTCTTCGATGGGAAGAGCGGGGGCGGGGAACTCGCCTCCACCGCGCACGTGGCGAAGCTCCTCGGCGCGCCCGTGGTGCTCGTCGTGGACGCGAGGGCGATGGCCCGCTCCGCCGCGGCGATGGTCCACGGATATTTGACCTTCGACCGCAAGGTTAATGTGGCTGGTGTGATATTGAACCGCGTCGGCTCCGCCGTCCACGAGAGGATGCTGCGGGAGGCCATCGAGCCGCTCGGCGTGCCGGTGCTCGGGGTTTTGCGCCGGGATGCTGGGGTGGAGACGCCGGGGCGGCACCTCGGTTTGATCCCGGCCTCCGAACGCGCCGCCGAAGCCCGCGCCGCCATTCAACGCACCGGCGAGATCATTGCCCACTCCCTCGACCTCGACGCCGTGATGCGCCTCGCCAGCACCGCCTCACCGATCCAGACAAAGCCGTGGAGCCCCGAAGCGCCGGAGGATGAACGCGCGCCGGGCGTCCGCGTCGCGGTCGCCGCCGGGCCATCGTTCAGCTTCCTGTACCGCGAGAACCTGGAGGTGATGGAAGGCGCGGGAGCGGAGATTGTCGCCTTCGATCCCACATCCGACGAGAATCTCCCGCCGGGCACGGACGCCCTATACCTCGGCGGCGGTTTCCCCGAGACCTACGCAGAAGCCCTCTCCGTCAACGAACCTTTGAAGGAGCAGGTGCGCGCTTTCGCCGGGAGCGGACGTCCCGTGGTCGCCGAGTGTGGCGGGCTGCTCTACCTCTGCCGCGAGCTCGACGATCATCCGATGTGCGGCGTTTTCGACGCGGAGG
>JBPCLT010000302.1:0-4202 GCA_051003015.1 Rubrobacteraceae bacterium
GTCGCCGGTGGTCTGCTGGCCCGCAGGATCGTCCGCTAGGTAACGTAACTAGCGCAACGAGCCCGAGCTAGAAGCATAGCGAAGGCTCTGGCAATGAGGCGGGTCCCTTCGGGGGCCCGCCTTTTTCATGTCCCCGCCGGACGGGCGTGAAGTCCAGACTCCAGCTTGTATTCGAGAAGGGGCGCGGATATCCTCATGCGCGGTGAATGAGCTTTGAGCCGTGCTGTTTTCAGGGTGTCCGCGGGGTTTCTGGTAGCTGCCCTAGCCTTGCTGGCTGCCTCTCTCTACCTTTCCGAGCATTACATCAAGGAGTATCAGCATCTGTCGGCGGCCGGCGACGTGGCCGGCGCCATGAAGGAGGTGGATCTGGCTGCGCGCTTCGATCCTTTCGACTCCGATGCGCTGGAGGCGCGGGCGTACCTGTTGCAGCGTCAGGACAGGAACGAAAAGGCGGAGCAGGTGCTCAGGGTCGCGGCGGGACGGAACCCGCCGGACTTCGTGCCTTATCTGGCGCTTGGGAATATCCAGATGTATCAGTTGAACGATCTGGACGCCGCCGTGCGGAGCTACGAGGAGGCCCTGGAGCGCAACCCGAAGCTGATCCTCGGCAAGAGCTCGCTGGCCCAGGCGTACATCCGGCAGGGAAACCTGGAGGAGGCCAGGAAGGCTTATGAGGACCTCAGGGAAACCAACGACCTCACCTACCAGGGACTGTACGATCTCGGAAGGATATACGTCCGCTCCGGGCGGCCGGAGGAGGGTGTGAAGACCATAAGAGCTGCCCAGAGGCGGGTGGACGACGACCTGCGGGCCACGGGGCAATCCGAGGCCGTCCAGGGTCTTCGGGTGTCCATGGACCTCGCTATCGTCGACGCCTTCGTTATGCAGAGAAAGTATGGTAAAGCCCGGAGGATAGTCTCCGATAGCCCCACGGAGCAATCGCCCGCGATATTGCGTCTCTTGAACACGAACCCTGAAGGTTACCGGGAGTCGGTGGCTAATAGTGCCATCTACTAACGGACAGAGCTGGCAGGATAGGCGGGGGGAGGATCCCATCCTCCCAGAAGTCTTGCACGTGCTGTGGGAGCGGCGGCTCTTGGTGGCTGGGGTCGTGCTGGTCCTGGTTCTCGCCGCGACGGTCTTCGGTCTGCGTGAAGGACGGTTCTACACGGCGGAGGCTACCGTGAGCGTCCAGCCTCGGGAAGGTTCCGTGGCCGGAGAGAACCCGGAAGCCTTCATGGAGGAAGTGCTCAGGGCGGTGACCGCACGGGAATTCTTGCAAGACGTCATGCGGGAAGCAGACTGGACAGAGGGCCCCGAGGCGTTCCGGGAGCGGTACGACGATGTAGAGCGGTACGACCGCGCGAACGGAGCATTCGATCTCAGGGTGCATTTCTCCGGTTCGAACGCGGCGGAGGCGACCCGTTTGGCGAACGCCTACGCCGACGTCTTCGTCGCCAGGGTCGAGCAGCTCAACGACCGGCGGCTCGCCGGAGGAGTGCTGGCCGCGGACGCCAGCGTCGAGGAATATGCTTCCCCGGAGAGCTGGGCTAGCCCGCGCCCGCTGGTACTCGCCGTGGCGGCCACCGTCGCCGGGGTAATAGTGGGGGGCGCCGCCGCCCTTTTGTTGGAGAGCCGCGCCCGTAGCTGGCGTAACGCCCGCGACGCGGAACTGACCCTGCGGGCGCCCGTCCTCGGGGTCATCCCCGACTACTCTTCGGAGGAAGGCTGATGGATCTTGGCGCCGCCCATGATGCCGGGGCGAGAAGGCTTCTCTACCCTGACCCGACTGTCAGGCGGTGCTTCGAAGAGCTGGCGAACAACCTCGTGGCTCTGGGAGAAAGGCCCCTCAGCGTCGTCGTAACCGGGCCGGAGCCGGGCGCCGGGTGCTCCAGCGTGTGCCTCGGGATCTCGGCCGCCCTGGCCGGGATGGGCCAACGTGCCGCCGTGGTGGACTGCAACCTTCGGGATCCGGGGCTGCACCGGATGCTCGGCGAACCGAACTTCCTGGGCCTTTCGACCGGTTTGGAGAGCGACCGGGCGCTGGAGAACTACGGTTTCGAGGTCTTGCCCGGGCTGCTTGCCGTCCCCACCGGGCCCGTGCCCGCCGCGCCCATTGCTCCGCTGGCGTCCGAAAGGTTCGTGGAGGCGGTGCGCGGGCTGGGAGAGGGGCGGGACCTCGTGCTGCTCGACGCGCCGGTGGCTGGCAGTCTCCTCGAGTCCCCGATGCTCGCCAGGGGTTTCGACGGCGTCTTGCTCGTGGTACACGCCTCCCGGACCTCGAAGAACACCGCCCGCGAGGTGACCGACGACCTGCTCGACGCGGGGGTCAACCTCCTCGGCGTGGTGCTAAACGGATCTCCGGGAGGTACGGCATGAACGGCATGACGGAGCCGGGGAACGCCGCTGAGGGACGGCCGAAAGAGCGGCGTCCGGGCCGTCTGGTGGCTGTATTCAAGGCCGTGGTGTTGCTGGCGCTGGTAGCCGTGACCACCTTCGGGATGCTAAATCGGGGCCTTTATGCCCCTGAACTCTGGCTGCCCGTCGCGGCGGGGATACTGGCCCTGATGTTCCTCACCCTGCTCGCGAGGGGCTTCTATCAGGACGTGCCACGTATTGGATGGGCGCTGGTGGCCCTGATGGGGGCGCTCGTCGGTGTCAAGGGCCTCTCTTTGTTGTGGACCGTCAGCGAGATAGCGACTATCGAGGAGGTGCTGCGCTCCTCGATGTACCTGGCGGCCTTCCTCATGGCGCTGGCCGCGCTCTCATCGGGGCGGCAGGTGGGCTCGATGATGGACGCCGCCGTGCTGGTGACGACCACAGTAGCCGGGTACGGTTTGCTGCAGAAGATCAGCCCTTTGGAGTACCCTGTCTCCTCCGTGGACGACGTCAGCGTTGACTCCACGCTGGATTACTCGAACACCCTCGCCGCCGTGCTGGGCATTGGAATAGTGCTGACGCTGGCGCGCCTGACGCAATCCAGGAACGTGGCGATCCGGGGACTTTTGGCGGCATTGATCCTGGCCTTCCTCGCCACCATGTACCTCACTGCTTCTCGCGGCGGCATCGCCTCGCTCGGGATAGCCGGGGGGGTCATGGTCCTCCTCTCCAACCACCGGCTGCAGATGGTCTCCAACCTGCTCCTGGTCTCCTTGCCTGGGGCGTGGCTTGTCTGGAGGATGCAGGGTCTCGAGGCTCTCCGGCAGGCCGGCGCCTCAGACCAGCAGAAGCTCGCCGCCGGACTGGAACTGCGCAACGACCTCGTGATCTCGCTCGCGGCGGCGTTCGTGCTTCAGTGCGGATACGCACTGTTCGTCAACCGGTACGAGATCACCTCCCAGGCCCGCCGTGCCATCGGCGGGATCTTCCTGGCAGGGGCTGTGGTGGCCGTGATCGGGGGCGCTTTGCTGGTCATGGATCATTATGGTGGAGCGCGCCAGGCTTACGGCGCGCTTCTGAGCGACCCGCAGGGCGATGAGAGCGCCAGGCAGCGTCTCGCTTCGTTGAGCATTGGCTTCAGAGAAGACTACTGGATGGTCGCCTGGGAGGAGTGGAAGGAGCAACCCCTGACGGGCACGGGGGCGGGAACTTTCCAGTACACCTGGCTGCGCGAGCGGCCCGTGGACACCGGTGTCAAGCAGGTCCACAACCTGTACCTGGAGCAGGGCACGGAGACGGGGCTGTTCGCGTTTCTGGCGATGGTCGGGTTCGCCGGGCTGCTGCTCGGATACACCGCGAGGGAGGCGTGGCGAGCCTCCGGGAGCCGGAGGTTGCTCCTCTCTGGGCTGGTGGCGGCGGAGGTGATCTACCTCCTCTCCTCTGTCATCGAATGGCACTGGTATCTGCCTCCCTCGACCCTCTTCTTTTTCATCCTTTCGGCGATGGCCGTGAAGATGGCTTCCTGGGAGGAGCGGGAACCGGCCGAGGAGAAGGGATAACGCGCCCTTCCGGGAGAGAGCTAGGCTCCGTGACCGGCGGCGGGACCGTGGAACGGTTGCTCGCGCCTTTCTACCTGGACTCGAACAGGGATTATCGCCGCTCCGTGTTTATCGCGGGGTGTGGCCGGGGCGGTACAACATGGGCCTCCGAGATCGTCAACCACCGGCGCGAGTACCGGCTCGTGTTCGAGCCCTTTAATCCGGAGTACGTCTCCCTCTGCCGAAACTTCCGGCGCAAGCAATACCTGAGACCGGACGACGGGA
>JBPCLT010000303.1:0-4807 GCA_051003015.1 Rubrobacteraceae bacterium
CGGCGGTCTCGCTGCGGAGCCGGTACGGTCCAAGCTGCGCGAGCCCCAGGCCGTTCTCTTCGGCCATCGCGACCTCGGCGTCACTCCATCCACCCTCCGGCCCGACGAAAAGGCCCACCATCTCCGGTCTCACGACCTCCTCCAGCCGGGGCAGTCCCTCGACGTTGTGCAGCAAGACTCCATCCGGGCCAGCTTCCCGCGCCGCCTCGGAGAAAGAAACCGGCTCCCCAACCTCGGGTATACGGAGCCGCAGCGACTGGCGGGCCGCGGCCTCCACCACCCGCCGCCACCGCCCGGCCTTGCCCGTCCCTTCTTCCAACCGGACCACGCCCCGCTCCGTTATCAGGGGAACGATACGGTCCACCCCGATCTCCGTTGCCTTCTCCACCACGAGATCCATGTGCCGGCCCTTCGGCACGGCCTGATAAAGGACCACGCGAGCATCCTCCTCCGGGCCGCCAACTCCTCCAGCACGAAGGCTTCCCTTCCGCTTCCCAGTTTCGCGGCGAACAACCGGCGGGCGGAGTCCACGACCTCGAAGACGGCACCGCTCCGGGCCCGCAAGACTTTCGAGACGTGGTGAGCCTCGTCCAGCGGAAGTGCGAAATCGCCGCCGGGCTCCACGGCGAAGTCGAGAAAGATGCGCGTGATCTGGGTGCGCGAGATACCGGGTCCTATCGGAAGACGCCCCTGAGCCGGTCGAAGAAAGACCCGCCGGTGCCGTTGTACGTCTCGTGCCCGCTGGCCGCCTCGAACCGCTCCAGAAGCTCCCGCTGCTCGCCCGAGAGCCGTGTCGGAACCATCACATCCACGAGCACTTTCAAGTCCCCACGCCCCCTGCGTCTCAACCTGGTCATCCCCTCTCCCCGCAACCGCAGCGTGGCGCCCGGCTGCGTGCCGGGTTCGATCCTCACCTCCGACCCCCCGTTCAACGTCGGGACCTCCCGCT
Source organism: Rubrobacteraceae bacterium (assembly GCA_051003015.1). Classification (GTDB taxonomy): domain Bacteria; phylum Actinomycetota; class Rubrobacteria; order Rubrobacterales; family Rubrobacteraceae; genus JACDGB01. The sequence continues at coordinate 950 of JBPCLT010000303.1, forward strand.
CCGTCCCCAGAGCCGCCTCCACGAAGTTGATCCTCAACCGATGCACGAGGTCCTCTCCGTCGCGCATGAGATCCTCGTCCTCACTAACCCTTATCGTGACGTACAGGTCTCCTGCGGGCGCACCGGGCTCTCCGGCATGACCGGAGCCTGAAACGCGGAGGCGCATGCCGCTTTCGATGCCTTCGGGTATTCGCAGCTTGCGTGTCTCGACCTCGGAGACGCGGCCGCTCCCCCGGCAGTTGTCACAGGACACGTCAATGATCCTGCCGCGCCCGCCGCACGCGGAGCAAGCCTGCGCGCTAACCACCTGCCCCAGGATGCTCTCCCGCACCGTACGCACCGCACCCGCGCCCCCGCAGGTTCCGCACGTATGGGATTCCGTACCCCCCACCCCGTCGCACACCCCGCAGTTCCTGACCGCCTGCGCCCTGACCTCGCGCTCCGCCCCGAAAGCCGCCTCACGAAGCGAAACCTCAACCTCAGCTTCAATATCCCCGCCCCGGCTGGGGCCACGGGCTCCAGTACCGAAGAACGAAGAACCGAACGAGGAGCGGTCGCCGAAGAACGCCTCGAATATATCCTCGAAGCCGCCGCCGAACGGGTCTCCGCCGCCGGGGTAGCCGCCCGCTCCACCGCCACGAGGGACCTGGTGACCGTAGGTATCGTAGGCGCGGCGTGAGTCGGCGTTGGAGAGGACTTCGTAGGCTTCGGTGAGTTCCTTGAACCGTTCCTCGGCGTTCGGGTCATCGGGGTTGGCGTCGGGGTGATGGGTGCGGGCGAGGCGGCGGTAGGACTTTTTGATCTCCGCCTCTGATGCTTCCCGAGACAGCCCGAGGACTTCGTAATAGTCGCGCTTCGCCGCCATCTTTAGAAGCTGGTGCTCAGACGGAGGGTCAGGGCTTCCGCCGCCGAGCGGACGGTGGTGATCGCGGCGTCGTAGTCCATGCGCTTGGGACCGATGAGGCTCACGACGCCGTAGGGGCGTTCGCGGTGGCTATAGGCTGCGGCCACGAAGCTCGTGCCGGCCAGGTTATAGAAGCCGCTCTCGGCCCCGATGGAAACCACGACCCCGCTGCTCGACACCGAGCGCGTGAGGGCATCGCCCATCAGGCGCAGCAACCAGCGGCGGCGCTCGAAGACTTCGATCACGGCCGACAGGCTCGACGGGTCAAGGTCGTCCAGCCGGGCGAGCAATGCAGATACGCCCTGCACGAACACCCCGCGCTCCGAGGTCCGGCTCAAAACCTGGACCGCCTCCAGAACCGCCCCGACGACGAGCGGGCTGTGATCCGAGAGCGCCCTGCCGGCGGTCGCAAGCTCCAGGTCCACCCCGAGGGGCCGTCCGCCGAGCCAGGCGTTCAGCGAGGCGAACAGCTCGCGTATCTCGTCCTCCTCGACGGGGGCCGGGAGCGTCACCGTGGTACTCGAAGACGCCCCACTTTCCATCGAAACGACGAGCAGGAGCACGTCCTCGCGCAAGCGCAGGCAGTCCACGCGGGCCAGGGAATCGCCGAGCGCGCTCGGCCCGGCGACCACAGCCAGCAGGCGTGTCACCTCGCTCATCCCCTCCGAGACGCCCCGCAAGAGTTCATCCACGTTGCCCGTGTCCTCCGGCGCCTCGAACCGGGGCCTCACCGCAGGCTCGCCGGCCATCAGAGCGTCCACGTAGTACCGGTAGCCAACGTCCGTTGGCACCCGTCCGGCGGAGGTGTGGGGGTGAGTGAGGAGACCGCGTGTCTCAAGGTCGGCCAGCTCAGCCCGGATAGTCGAGCTGCTAGCGTCCACCGCCTCCGCAAGGGCGTGGCTGCCCACCGGAGCGCCGGTGGAGATGTACAGCTCCAGCGTCTTCAGGAATATCTCGCGTTGCCGTTCAGACAGCATCATAACGCCGTGATTTTACCATGATGGGCTGCGTTTCCAGCGTGGCATGGAATCTGGGAGTCGGGAGTCGAAGAGAAGTATACGAATCCCGGTCCCCGTTGCCCGAAGGGCGCGATCCGCAAAATCCTGATGCCCGAAACCTGTCGCCTGAAGCCGTAGTTCAGATACGAAGGGCCGCGAGGAACGCTTCCTGCGGGATCTCCACGCGACCGACTTGCTTCATGCGGCGCTTGCCGGCCTTTTGCTGCTCCAGGAGCTTGCGTTTGCGGGAGATGTCGCCACCGTAGCACTTGGCGGTCACGTCCTTGCGGTAGGCCCGCACCGTCTCGCGGGCTATGACCCGCTTGCCGACGGCCGCCTGCACCGGCACCTCGAAGTTCTGGCGTGGGATGAGTTCTTTCAGTTTCTCCACCAGGGCCCGGCCGCGGGCGTAGGATTTGTCTCTGTGGGCGATGATCGAAAGCGCGTCCACCGGCTCCCCGGAGACGAGCACCTCGACCTTCACCAGGTCCGCCGGCTCGTATTGCTTGCGCTCGTAGTCGTAGGAGGCATAGCCTCGGGTGCGGCTCTTCAAAGAGTCGAAAAAGTCCGTGATGATCTCGGCCAGCGGCATGTCGTAGGTTAGTTGCACGCGCAGGGTCGAGAGGTACTCCATCCCGACCGAGACGCCCCGCTTCTCGTGGCAGAGTCCCATCACCGCGCCGATGTAGTCATTGGGTGCGATGATCGTCGCCCGCACCATCGGCTCCCGGATTTCATCGAAGGACTCAGGTAGCTCGCTGGGATTGGTGATCTCGCGCGTCTCGCCGTCCGTTTCGACCTCGTACCGCACGCTGGGGGAAGAGGCGATCAAATCCAGCCCGAACTCCCGCTCCAGCCGCTCCTGGACGATCTCCATGTGCAGCAAACCCAGGAAACCACACCGGAACCCGAACCCCATCCGCGAGTTCTCCGGTTCGAAGAAGAGCGAAGAGTCGTTGAGCTGAAGCTTGGACAGCGCGTCCCGCAACCGCTCGAAGTCGTCTCCCTCCGTCGGATAAAGCCCCGAGAAGACCGCCGGCAGTACCTGCGTATAACCGGGCAACGGCTCGTCCGCAGGGTCCTCCGTCCTCGTGACGGTATCACCAACGCGCAGCGCCTCGATGTCCTTGAGACCGGCGATGACGTAGCCGACCTCGCCCGTGCCGAGGACCGGGAGCGCAGTGGGCTTCGGGGAGTAGCATCCGACTTCCAGGAGTTCGAAGTCCTCGTCCGAACCCATCGCCCGCACCCGATCACCCTTCTTCAGTTCGCCGTCGAACAGACGCGCCAGCGACACGACGCCGCGATACGGGTCGTAGTGGGAATCGAATATGAGACCTCGCGTCTCGGCGTGCTCCGTCTGTGGGGCGGGGACGCGCTCCACTATGGCGTCCAGGACCTCGGTGACGCCCTCGCCGGTCTTGGCGGAGATCTTGAGTATGCTCTCCTCCTCAACACCCAGAAGCTCGACGAGTTCTTCCGTCACGGCGGCCACGTCGGCTATGGGCAGGTCTATCTTGTTGAGGACGGGGATGATCTCCAGGTCGTGCTCCATCGCCAGGTACAGGTTCGCCAGCGTCTGAGCCTGGATGCCCTGGCTCGCATCCACCACCAGGAGCGCCCCCTCGCACGCCGCTATGGCTCGCGAGACCTCGTAGGCGAAGTCCACATGACCCGGCGTATCGATGAGGTTCAGGTTCAACGGGCCATCGGGGCGGTTATAGATCAGACGCACCGCCTGCGCCTTGATGGTAATGCCCCGCTCGCGTTCGATGTCCATGGTGTCCAGGATCTGGGCCATCCGCTCCCTCTCGGGGACGGCGTCGGTGAGGTCCAGCATCCGGTCGGCGAGGGTACTCTTGCCGTGGTCAATATGCGCGATTATGCAGAAGTTGCGCGTGCGTTCGATGATTTCCACCGGCGGATTCTAACACCTTTGCCCCTTTGTTCCCGATG
>JBPCLT010000304.1:0-2893 GCA_051003015.1 Rubrobacteraceae bacterium
CAGGGCGGTTATCCAGCTCGTAACGGACTTCGTAGAGGGCCTTCTCCAGCGTGAACAGCTCGACGAGGGAGCGCATCCTGCCCTCGTCTCGCGGCGGCGTCGAGGAGTCGCGGGTGCCCTCGGCGTAGCCGTCGAGGAACGCCTGCCGCGTGCGCCGCTCCCACTCCCGGACCAGCGGCTCCAGGGTGTCGAGTTGATCTGCGCGTTCGATGCTCAAATTCCGTACCGCCGAGCGGGCCGCGTAGTCGAAAGAGCGGAGCATCCCGGCCACGTCTCGCAGAGGCGAGTGCTTCTCGCGCCGCTCGGCGAGCGGGCGCGCGGGTTCTCCTTCGAAGTCTATGATCTGGAAGTCGTTGCCGGCGACGAGGACCTGTCCGAGATGGTAGTCGCCGTGCAACCGGCTCTTGACCGTCTCCAATCCCTCGCCGGAGGCGGCTTCGAGGCGGTCGAAGACCCTGTCCTCCATCCGCAGCAGGCGGTCCACGTCCGGGCGTATATCCTCGGGGAGGCTATCCCGCCGCTTCTCCAGTACGGTGAGGGTGCGCCGCGCGTCATCGAGGACGGTCTCGATCCAGGCTCCCACCTCTCCCGAAGTAGCAACCTCGGGCGCGAAGGCCGGGTCGTCCGTGGGGACGGCGAAAGCCTCGTGCATCTCGCCGGTGCGAAGCCCTAAAGCGTGCATCAGGTTGGCGAAGAAAGACTCCCGCGCCTCGAACTCTTCGTCGGGCTGCGCGTCGTCTTCATCCAGGCTCCAGGTGGTCACGAGACGGTCCTGGAGGTAGCGGTCGAGGTAGTCGAGGGTGTACGACCAGCCGTCGCCCTGGTTCGGGACGAAGCCCTGGAGCACGGCGAGGGTCGTTGGCATCCCGTCAGGACCCGTGTATTCGATGGCCCCGCCGAGCGGTGGGGTGTTGCCGAAGCCAGCCACTTCGGTGAGGTGGCGTCCGATCTCCAACTCCGGGTTCGTCCCTTCCTGGAGACGGCGGTACGCCTTCAAGACCATCCGCTCGCCCAGGATCACCGACGTGTTGCTCTGCTCGACCCCGGCACGCCGCACCGCGATATCTTTTGTCTCCTCATCTCCTAACATCTCCTCGAAGAAGGTGGTCTTCGTGAATCGAACCGTTCCTTCTCCCATGCCGGACTCGCGCTCCTCTTCCATCGCCGCAAGCAAAGTCTGGCAGAAGCCTTCGTCGGCCATCGCGTCGAAGAGGACGCCCATCCTGGCGCGGCGCCTGAGCTTGGCGACGGCGTGGGAGCCGAGGCCGGAGGTCCGGTCCTCCTCCCCGTCCTCCCAGGCCGCCGAGAGCGGCAGGAAGTACGTGTGCGAGGCCGCCTGGGAGCCGTCGCCGATCTTCACTCGCAGGAGCGTCAGGAGCCAGTGCCGGCCCAGTTCGGCGCGGGCGGCGACCTCGACGCCTGCTATCTTCGCCCCCTTCGCCCCGAACCAGCGCCGGATGCCGAGGAAGTTCGGCAGCGCTTCCTTCTCCAGCAGGGAGACCTGGCGGGAGGGCAGGCGCAGGGGAGCCCGGCTGGCGTTGCGGGCTGGCTCGCGTCCGGCCGGCAGCACGATGACTGGAAGCTCGGAGACCGGCGGGCTCTCCTCGTGCCAGCTCGGGGCAACCGCTTCGGTCGCCAGGCGGAACCAGTAGAAGCTGTGGCCCGGCAGGGTGAGCATGTACGGCAGGTCGCCCAGCGGAGGGAAGCTCGACCCGCCCATCATCTCCACCGGCACCCGGCCTCTGAAGCGTGAGAGGTCCAGTTCCACCGGCTGGGCCGAACGAGAGAGGTTGGCGACGCACAGGATGGACTCGTCCTCGTATTCGCGCAGGTAGGCGAGAACTTTGCGGTTGCCTGGGTGTAGGAACTCCAGGGTGCCGCGTCCGAACGCCTTGTGCGTCCGGCGGACGGAGATCAAACGCTTCATCCAGTTCAGGAGGGAGCCGGGGCTGCGGCTCTGGGACTCGACGTTCACCGCCTCGTAGCCGTATACAGGGTCCATGATGGGCGGCAGGTAGAGGCGGGCCGGGTCGGTGCGGGAGAACCCGGCGTTGCGATCCGGGGTCCACTGCATCGGGGTGCGCACCGCGTCCCGGTCACCGAGGAAGACGTTGTCGCCCATACCCAACTCGTCGCCGTAGTACAAGATGGGCGTGCCGGGCATGGAGAAGAGGAGGCTGTTCAAGAGTTCTATGCGGGGCCGGTCGTTCTCCATCAGCGGGGCGAGACGGCGCCGGATGCCGATGTTTATGCGCATTCTGGGGTCGTTGGCGTAAGTCTGGTACATGTAGTCCCGCTCGCGGTCGGTGACCATCTCCAGGGTCAGTTCATCGTGGTTGCGCAGGAAGATGGCCCACTGGCAGTTATCGGGGATCTCGGGTGTCTGCGACATGATCTCCACGACCGGATGCCTGTCCTCCTGCGCGACGGCCATGTAGATGCGGGGCATTAGCGGGAAGTGGAACGCCATGTGGCACTCGTCCCCGTCCCCGAAGTAAGGCAGCACGTCCTCCGGCCACTGGTTGGCCTCGGCCAGGAAGAGCCGGTCCCGGTAACGTTCGTCCAGCTCCGCCCGCATCCTCTTGAGGACATCGTGGGTCTCGGGGAGGTTCTCGTTGTCGGTGCCTTCGCGCTCTATGAGGTACGGAATGGCGTCTAGCCTCAGCCCGTCCACGCCAGCGTCGAGCCAGAAGCGCATGACGCGCATGATTGCCTTGAAGACCTGCGGATTGTCCAGATTCAGGTCAGGCTGATGGCTGAAGAAACGGTGCCAGAAGTACTGTCCGGCCTCCTCGTCCCAAGTCCAGTTGGAGGTCTCGGTGTCCGTGAAGATGATGCGGGTGTCCTCGTATTTCCTGAAGTCGTCGTTCCACACGTAGAAGTTGCGCCGGGC
>JBPCLT010000305.1:0-9223 GCA_051003015.1 Rubrobacteraceae bacterium
CCCGCCTCATTGCCAGAGCCTTCGCTATGCTTCTAGCTCGGGCTCGTTGCGCTAGTTACGTTACCTAGCGGACGATCCTGCGGGCCAGCAGACCACCGGCGACCAGCAGCGCGCCAGCGCCAAGCGCTAGCAGCGAAGAGCCACCCGTCTCCGGCAGAACCGCCGTCGCGGCCGAAGCCGAAGCGGAGCTCGAGGCGCTCGCGGTACCATCGTCGTCATCGGCAACAACTACGGTGTCACCGTCGTCATCGTCGCCAGCGGAGATGCCACCGAGGCAGGCGCTGACCTGCTCGACGCTCAGGCCGAACTCCTGGCCAACCTCAGCGGCGGCTTCGCTCTCGTCAATGGCGGCGGCGTTGGCGTCGCCATAGTTGGTCTGCGCGCCGAACGCGGCCACGACCTGCGGACAAATCTCGTTGAAGCTATTGTCGTAGGTTACGTCGCTCGTGTCGTCAACAGCCGTGGCCTGTCCAAAGGCCGGGGCAGCAGCCACCAGCACCATAGCCAGCATCGCCGCCAGCAACATCAACTTCCTCAACTCATTACCTCCCTATTCGAGGTCGCTTGCTTACAATTACTAATTTTTTCAGCTTTGGCTTATCAAGTCAACAGAAAGACTCTAATTTCTTCTCCATTTCTTAAATTTACTTAATATTTGGTGTAGTGCCCGATCCGGCCACAAGATGTTGGAGCATGGAGTTTCCGCTGGCGATTATGTCGAGGAGAACGGGGGCTTTCGTGAGAAGAGCAACCCCCACGCACCGGAGGTTGCTCTTCTCGCCGGGGTTGGTGGGTCCGCTAGAGTCTGGTCCCGAAGTCCACGGTGTACTTGGTGCGGCTGTTCTTTCCCGCCACTCCTACGCCGATCTCACGATACTTCTTGCTAAGAATGTTGCTCCTGTGGCTGGAACTCTTCATCCAGGCTTTGACCATGGCGTCGGGATTGTAGCCACTACCAATGTTCTCGCCGAAGGCACGGTACCTGTAGCCTGCGCTCTTCGCCCGCTGGGCCGGTGTCCTGCCGCTGCCCTTGGTGTTGTGGTTGAAGTAGTTTCTCCTCACCATGTCCTTCGAGTGCGAGCGGGCTATCTTCTGGAGCTTCGGGTGTACGCAGAAAGGCTTGAGGTTGCGGCTGTTGCGGATCTTATTGTGCCGGAGGAAGGTCTCCTTCTCTTTGGCATTCAGCTTGATCTTACCGCCGCCGCACTTCTTGACGGACCCGCCACCCGCAGCCTCCGCCACCGGCGAGTCCACCGCCGAAACCCCGACGGCGGCCACCGTGGCTAGGAAGACGGAAGCGAGTATTACTGCTATGTACCTCATGAGCGCGCCGAACCTCCTCTGAATCGTTGACATTCGCTAAACTGTCTTATCGTCACGGGAGAGAGAAGACTTTAGCGGAACGCACCGGACGCCGCGGAGCACGGACCCAGCGGCGGGTCACCGCTGCGCGGTTCGAGCGCCGGGTTTGGTGAAGGCTTCGTAGGTGGCGAGCGACATATCGCGCATTGCGTCGCGGGCCTCGGCCTCGCTCGCGCCCTCGGCCAGGACGACAAGGAAGTACCGCTTCCCGTCGCCGCCGGGGCTCCGGTAGAAGACGACTCCGGCGTCCCCGAAGCTGTCGCCGTAGGAGCCGGTCTTGTGCGCCACGCGCACGCCGGAGGGTAGAGGAGCGGGGATGCGATCCTCCAGGTAGGTGTCGGTCATGGCGGTGAGCATCTCCGAGGACATCTCTTGGGTCGTGAAGGAGGGACCGGAGATCTTCCGCAGCATCAGCAGGACGTCGTTCGGGGTGGTTGTGTTGGGATCCCAGTATCCCGTCGAGCGCGCACCGATATCGTACGTCTCGGCTTCGATGGTGTCCCATCCCAGATACCGGTGGAGCATCTCCCAGGCGGTATTGTCGCTCTCGTTGACCATGAGGTAGGCGCACCAGCGCAGCGTCACGGTGTAGCCCACGGGCTGGTTCTGCAGCACGCCGGAGCCTAGCTGGTAATCGGAGCGCCGGATGGAGACGCTGTCCTCGAGGTTCACCTGACTGCGGGCGGCGGCGTGGTAGAGCGTGATCAGGGCTGGCAGCTTGCCGATGCTCGCGGCCCCGAAAGTCTCGTCAGCGTTCAGCGCCGCGGTCTTCCCGGAGGCCGGATCCAAGACCGCGACGCCGTAGAAACCTTCGTGACCGGAGGCTATCTTCCGTAGCCTGCGGTCCAACTCCGCCATGGCGACCGGCGCGAACGCTTCCGGAGGATCGGTCTCCGGCGAAGACCCGCTCGAAGAAGAATCTCCCGGAGATTCCGCCTTCTGTGAGGACGCCTTCCGTGGAGGCGCCTCCGGCGGTGCCTCCGGCGGTGCCTCCGGCGGCGCGGGCGGAGGCACCGCAGCGGGGCGCGACACGCTCTCGATCTCCGGCGAGGTGGTCAACAAGACCAACCAGGCCACGGCGAAGAACGCCAGCAGGGCCGCGAGGACGCAGAGAACCAACCAACGCAGGCTGCGGAGACGGCGGACCTTGCGAAGATAGCGGCGACTATCGCTGCGCGCGGGGTGGTTCTGATGTTCTTCGGGATCTCGGGGCGCCGGCGGATTTATGTCGGCCTCCGTAGGATAGCTTCAGGGCGTGAACGTGCCCGCTTGTGGGCTGCCGCGAAGAACGATAAAGAAAACCGAGGCTCGCATCAAGCCCCGGTTCGTCAACAGGCCGTTTATATCGACCGTGGTATGTGCGGAAGTGCTCGGAGTTTGGAGGACTACTTGCGCCGTCCGAAGTCCACGGTGAACGTGGTGTAGCCGCTAGAGCCCTTATAATTACCTCGGGTCACCCCTACGCCGATCTGGTGGAACTTGCCGTTGAGGATGTTGGCCCGGTGGCCGCTGCTGTGCATCCAGAAATCCATCACCTTTTTGTTCGCGGTTTTGGGATTCGACCATATCGCGATGTTCTCTCCGGCAATGTAGTAGCTGAAGCCCCGGGATGTGTAGCCCATGCGCTGGATGCGCTTGCCGGAGCTCTCGTAGAACCTGTTTCCGTTGAAGGAGCGGTGGTCCGAGTAATCATGCTTGAGCTCCTCATCGGAATGGAAGCGGGAAGCCTTCATAAGGGCGGGCTGCGCGCAAAAAGGCTTCAGGTTATGGTTTTTGCGGATCCTGTTGTGCGCCGCGAAGATGGTCTTTTCCTGCTCGTTGACCTTGATCTTGCCCCCGCTGCACTTCTTCACGTAGCCGCCTCCGGAAGCCTGCGCGGCCGGAGAGTACAACCCCATTACACCCATCCCCGCGAGGGTGAGAACCGCCACCACCGCTGCGAACCACATCCGACCCATCTCTGCCCCCTCCTGTTCGGTATCCTGGCTGCCTCCGGCTTTACCGGAGGTCCGTGGCTTTGCGTGCCCGCCTCACGGCGGGGTTGCCTTTTCGCAGTTGAGGCGATGAGCCTCGCAACCGCGTTGTTCTTTTATCGGGCCAAGGAGAGAAGAACTTTAGCGATTTCGAGAAATTTCTGGAAATTTTTCCCGCGAAACGGGAACAGCAGGCGGAGATTTGCCCGGAACAGCGCCGAAGGAAGCGACCTTCCGCCGGGGTTATTTGTTGATGGAACGGATGAAAGTGACGATGAAGACCGCGGAGATGAGCATCAGCCCTCCGGCTGCGACGAGGCCCAGCGTGACGAAGAAGACGGTGCCCGTGTCCACGCCTTCTTGCCAGCCCCTGGTCGCCCAGACGAAGGCGAACAGCGAGGCGAAGAAGGTGAGCAGGATCAGGATCATGCCACCGGGCAGGTCCCGAATCCGGATGGCAGCCTTCTCCACCGTGTACGGGAGGCGTCCCTTCGGATATCCGGTCTGCCGCACGCCCTCGACCGCGTGCCTGAACTCCCTCTCGTCCGCGAGTCCGATGACCCGAGAGAGATAGTATGCTTCCGTCGGCGGCTTGCCGATCCGCAGAAGCTCAAGGTAGTTGCGCCGGTACATCTCCACCGCCCCAGAGTGCGGGGAGGCTAGCTGCTTGAGGAAGGCATGGGTGTCGAGGCGGGTGGCGTAGCGGCGGGCCTCGTGCTGGACGAAGCGGGTCTGGCGACTGCCGGCGCCGCGGCTGGAGATCTCCGCCACCTCGAGGAAGAACATCTCCCGCGAGAACTCGATGGCGCTCTGACGCTCGCGGCGGCGGGAGGAGATCTCCGTCCGTATGCCCCGCGTGCGGTACTCTTCGCGCCGGAGCCGGAACACCTGCTCCTGATAGAAGTCGCGCTCCGGCAATGACTCGGCCGAGTCCCGCAAGCGGTAGGCTTCCTCGAGTGTCTCCGGTATCTTGTGATCTTCCACTTTAGATGACCGTCCCAAGCTCCCGTTTATCCACAGAACCCCTTCTCTGGACCACGAATAATATCATGATGGAGACGCCGCAGAACCCCTACAGAGGGTTCTCGAACTCCCGCCGCCGGGCTTCGGCGTCGTGGTCCCAGAGTGCGTAGAACAGCCCGCCGCCACGCACCCGCACCTCCAGATGACCACCCTCGGCCAGCCCTTTGAGCATCGCGTCCGCCTCCGCCACCGTGAGCGAGGTTTCTATCGCAGCCTGCGCGGGGGTCAACTCTCCCTGTTCCCGCAGCGCACCGAGAAGCTCCCGTTCCCCATCGTTCCCTGGCAGCGGCTTCGAGCCGCCGCCCTCGGAGAGACCCGCGATCCCACGCACCAGCAAACCGAAGGCCGGGAAGACCGCCCAGCCGAAAACGAAGATCAGCCACCACAACCCAAACGTCAAGACCAGGGTCGCCCCGACTACGACCGGTATCAGGACCGCAAGCGAGGTCGTGACCTGCGCCCTCGGGCTCATGTTGCGCACGTCGAGTCCGAAGAAGTCGTCCTCGTCCCGGTCGTGGCGGTGTTCGAGTTCTTCGTGGCGATGGCGCCCGCGGCGCTCCGGGTCGTGGTCCGGTCTCTTTTCGATAGGCATGAGGCAAGTCCCAATATACCAGCCGCGCTCATGGCAGACCACGTGCCGGATCGCCTTTTGCTCACGAAATGAACCGGCGAAAGTGCTAACCTCATCGTGGACCGGATGGAGGTTTACGCATGAGCATGGAAAAGCGCGTGAGCGGCGCCAGGGACGGACTACTCGAAGAACTGAAAGAGTTCTTGAGGATGCCCTCGATCTCAGCCCGGAGAGATGACCCGGACGGCTTCCGGGAATGCGCCGGGTGGGTTGCCGAGAAGCTGCGAGAGACCGGCGCGAATGTCCACCTGATGGAGACGGACGGCCACCCGGTCGTGTACGCGGAGATCGGGGAGGGAGACAGGACGCTCCTCTCCTACGGACACTACGACGTGCAGCCGCCGGAGCCGTTGGACCTCTGGGAGAGCGACCCGTTCGAGCCCGCGGTGCGGGACGGCGGCATCTTCGCCCGCGGCGTCGCCGACGACAAAGGAGACGTGCTCGCCCGCATCCAGGCGCTCCGGCTTTATATGGAGGAACACGGTTCGCTCCCGTTCAAATTGAAGTTCCTGATCGAAGGCGAAGAAGAAGTCGGCAGCCCTAACCTCGCCCCGTTCGTGAGGAGGAACGCCAACCTTCTCGCCGCCGACGCCTGCCTGTGGGAAGGCTCGATGAAGGACGGCGCGGGACGCCCCCTCATCTTCTGCGGCACGAAGGGCATGGCCTACGTCGAGCTGCGCGCGAAAGGCGCCTCCCACGACATCCACAGCATGTACGGCGGCATCGCACCCAACCCCGCCTGGCGGCTCGTCCAGGCTCTGAGGACCATCAAGGACGAGGACGGTGGGATCACGCTCGACGGCCTCGATGAACTCGCCGACCCGCCCTCCGGGAAAGACCTCGAAGCCATAAGCCGCATCCCCTTCGACGAGGCAACGCTGAAGGCATCCTGGGATGTGGAAGCATTCGACCGGAACCTCACCGGCGAGGCGGCGCTGCGCGAGATGCTCCTCCGTCCGACGGCGAACATCGCCGGTTTCCTCTCTGGCTATACGGGGCCGGGGTCCAAGACCATCGTCCCGTCTGAGGCGTTCGTGAAGATGGACTTCCGGCTCGTCTCCGGGCAGAGTCCGGGGCCTGTGCTGGACCTTATCCGGAGCCACCTCCACAAGCGCGGCTTCGATGATGTGGAAGTAATAGACCTTCACGGCGTCGAGGCGGCCAAGACGCCCGTGGACTCCCCCATCGTCCGCACGGCGGTCGCGGCGTGGGAGAACCTCGGCGTCGAGGAGGCCGTCGTCTACCCGACCATCGGCGGCTCCGGCCCGACCTCGCTCATCGCCACGGAGCTTGGGATACCGACCATCATGACCGGCAGCGTCGCCAACACCGACAGCCGCCTCCACTCCCCCAACGAGTGGGTCCGCCTCGACGATTATTTCGGGGCTGTCGGCTATTTCGGCAGCTTCTTCGAGAGGTTCGGGGCTTGATGGAGCGTACGCGCGGCCTCGACCTTCCAGAGCGGGTCCGGCACAGCATCGCCTCGGCCGTGGATTCGAGGGGCGCGCAGGCGCGGGTGATCTCCACCCAGGGCCGAGACTCGATGCGCCCCCCTCAGTGCCATATCGTGGCCGCTGCCCCGAAAGTGGAGATAGACGCCATCAGAGGCGCGGCCAGCATCGTGCGCCAACTCGAGTTCTACAAGACCTTCTACGGACCCGTCATCCGCCTGGCCTTCTCCGTCTACCCCGAAGCCGGCGAGCCCTTCTCAGCCGGGACCCTGCTGAACATCTCTCAGGTCTCCGGCGATGCCGCCATCACCGGCCTCGGCCGCCAGAAGAGCATCTACTTCCACTTCTACGAGGCGGAGGGCGGCGACCTCGCATACGCCTTCTCGAAGGAGATCCCCAACGGCCAGGACCAGCGATCCGAGGCCAAGAAGATCCTCAAGATGGCCCGCGATGCCTACCAGGAGACGCCCGAAGAACGCCGAGGCTTCCGTAATGCCGTCTCTCTGGCCGAACGTAACTTCGAGTTGTCTGTATCTCTCCCTGAATAGCAGGAACAGGGTTGGCCGGATTAGCCTTCTCCCCTCTCGCTGCGTATAATCTGGAGAATGCTATCGGGGAGCATTTCCAAAGATTTCGCGGCGAAGATAGGCGATGCGCTGGCAAACGCCCGCCGCAAGGGCATACATATAACGGCGGGCGCGGGCTCCTGCAACCTGGAGGCCCAGCAATTCGCCAACCTCTCGTCGGAAGAGGAGCAGGCTCCGGGGCGGCCCCATCACCTGGAGACGCCGCCTGGACCCAGGAACCCCGGCTCCCACGACGGCACGTCACGGTTATGTTACTTCCTGGACGGCGTACAGAGCGCGCGGGAGATCGGGCGCATAGAAATGTCCCCCGTCGTCGTCGCGACCGTCGCCGCCGCGATAGTCAACCGCTGCGAGAGGCGGTTCTCGCGCATGCCCATGGAGAGCCCGCCGGTCGTGGTGCAGGCCGTGATCCTGCCGCGCAGCGCCGGAGACCCCGGCGTCGAAGCATTCTGGACCCTCTTGCTTGATGCGGGATTCTCGGAGCTCGGCCCGGACGAAGTCCCCTCATCCGAACACCTGATCCTCGACTCGGCGGAGTACATGGCCGATGCCGACCCTTCGGATTACGTTGGGATGAGAGAGCGTTCCCGTGTGCGTGTCCGCGCCCTGCGGGAGCGGCTGGAGGGCGGGATGCTCCGACAGTGGGAGGGTGATGACCAGGTTCTCGACTCCGACGATTGGATCGCGGTTGACGGGCAACTCGAAAATATCAGGGAGTCCAACCGGCGCGCCATCGGCCTCATAAAGAGCGTCGCCCGCCCCGAGTTCGTGGGCAAAGACGTCGGGATGCTCCTCGATCTGGAACCGGGGATGCGGACGACCAGCTTCGTCCCCGACTGGCGGCACAGACTGGATCTTAGTAAGCACCGGACCTCGTGGTACCTGCGGATGTGGTCGCCGCAACAGGGCGCGGACGCACTGGGTTCGTTGATGAGGATCGAGGCGCAGCGGGACACGGAGCCGGAGCAGATAGACGAGATCTCGCGTTGGATCCTGGCGGAGCGCGCGCCGCTGGCGAAGCCCGACCCGAGGTGGCCCGCCATGATCTACCCTATCCACTACGTGGAGAAGATCCTCAAGCCCCTCGTACAGGGCTCCGAACGGACATATGCGAGGCTGGAACGCCAACTCGCCGACGATTCACCGGCGAACGGGAGGAATTAGATGCTGCACCCGAACTATTTAGACAAGGACCTCGGCCCCATCGGCCGCGTAGTCACCAGCGAGGAGAACCCGGCCACCGCCCACGAGTTCTATTTCTGGACCGCCGAGACGGAGGCCGCCCAGAACCTGGACATCGGGCACATCGTGGCCGCTGAGGCCGAGGACGCCACCGCCATCGCCGTCCTCGACGACCCCCAACGCTACTCCGACCTCCAGTCCTTCCTCGACGATTTCTACGCCTACGACGGAGACCCGGCATTGGAAGCTCTATCCGAGAGGGTCGAGATTCTGGTCTTCAAAGCCCGCGTCCTCGCCACGAAGCACCGCAACGAAAAGAAGAAGTCCAAGCGCCCTGTGAGGACGGGTCCGGTCTTCTTCGCCACGAGCGCCGCCATCAAATACGCTCTCGGCGCGGAGGAGTTCTCGGGGCACCACATCCCGATGCTATTGCACGAGAACGGCAACGAGAAGGACGGCTCGCCGCAGCGCACGCCGCTATACGTGGACGGAGATTATTTGCTCGGACCCGAGGCCGGCCATCTGAACATCACCGGCATGAGCGGGCTCTCCACCAAGACCAGCCACGCCCTCTTCACCATCGCCAGCACCTTCCAGACCATGCAGGACAAGAAGGTCGCCGCCCTGATGTGCAATGTGAAAGGCGCGGACCTACTGTTCCTGGACAAGCCGGTCGAGGTGGACCAGTCGGAGGATCCGGATCTGGCCGAACGCTACGAGCGGGCCGGTCAGAAGGGCCTGCCACAGGAAGATAGAGAGATGTACGCTTCGCTCGGCCTGGAGATACAGCCTTTCGAGAACCTCCGCATCTTCGCCCCGATGCGGTATGGGATGGAGGCCGGGGAGCGGGTCATTCATGCGGAGGGCGTGCCGACGCGCAAGCTGAACACGTTGAGGAGTGCGCGAGGCGAGGATAGTTGCGTTTATCCCGTGGTTTGGGAGCTTGGGGACGTTCTGCCGTATGCTGGATACGTCTTCGAGCCGTCGGAAATGGACGACAAGTTCCGGGGGTTT
>JBPCLT010000306.1:0-7003 GCA_051003015.1 Rubrobacteraceae bacterium
CAAAACGCATAGCGGGTGTGGCACAATCTTGCATGGGAGCCTTACCTCCTTTGGTCAGTCGTAGAACAACTAGACCGTATACAGGAGCAGGCTCCCTCTCTTCAAGTACCTCCGTGAATAATTCAGGTTAAGCTTCGGGCTGCCCAGGATCTCGGCTTCCGGCCCGAGGGCTGCGAGGTCGCGCACGGTCCAAAAGATGCTCGGCGTGGTACCGGTTACGATGGCTCCGCCGTCGCCTGTCCGCTCTATGGTGGCGTCTTCATCGGGGACGATGGTCTTGCCGAGGGCGGTAAACGCCTTCTCGCTTAGGCGGACGCGGACATCCTCCAGGCTGTGGCGGTGGGCTTCGGGCGAGAACTTCTCCGGGAGCATCGTCGCCTCGCGGATGCGATTGACGCGGAACTCCGTGACCCGGTTCTCCTCGCGTTCGTAGGCGTAGAGGCGGTGGGCGCGTTGAGCGTGGGCCAGGCGGACGGGCTCCACGGTCCTGCGGCGCACCGTATCCGAGCGCAGGCTGTGGTAAGAGATCTCCGCCCGCCGGCTCTGCCGGGTGGCCCGGCGCAGCGTGTCCATGATGGCGGGGTCTTCGGGCGGGTCGCTCGCGGGGTCGAAGGCGAACTCGATGCCGCCGCCGTCGGCGAAGCGCAGGGAGTCCTCCGGGATCGCCGCCCGCAGTTTCCTCACCGCTGAGGCCAGGTAAGTCCCATAGACAGGCTCCCTGGCGGCGAGGGAGCCGAGCACGCTCAAAGTGGCGAGCGTCTCGTAGTCGTCGAACGCCAGCCGCACCGGAGAGCCTTGCAGCTCGTAGAGTCCCTTCGAGTTGCGAAGATCGAACCCGGAAGAGCGCAAAACGGCCAGCCACCGCCGCACAGAACGCTCCCCGCGCTCCAGCCCCTCCTCCCGCAGGAGGTCCGAGATCTCGCTTCGGGACCTGGGCCGCTCCGCCAGCAACCGGAGAAGCGTCAGAACGCCCCTCGCCGCCTCCATCCGGTCCTCCACCAGACCACCCCTTTTCGCAAACCCCCGTTACAAGCCGTATCGAACAGTCTCCAACACCAACGCCCCATCCCCCACCAGACGATATTCTACCTGCAAAATCTGAAGATCCCCCAGCTCGCAAACCACCTGGCCTCACCGGCAAAAAATGGCCTTGCGAACCGAACCCTGGCCCACACCATCGTGCTACCATTCCCCCGAAGCGCTAACCCCCCGGAGACGGCGGGTCTGCCCCTTGAAAACCGCCCCAATAGCGGCTGATGATATCCTTACAAGCTCATACAAGGTCGGTTGCAGACCAACTCCCGCCAGATAGGGAACTGAAAGCCGGAGAGTGATCCACGTACCCCGACTGGCGAAGCTGTTGCAGACCAACTCCCGCCAGATAGGGAACTGAAAGTCACGCTACCTGCAATCCCGCGATGTACGCTGTCAATGTTGCAGACCAACTCCCGCCAGATAGGGAACTGAAAGGATTACGACCCGAGAGACGCACACCGCGCCGAGAGGTTGCAGACCAACTCCCGCCAGATAGGGAACTGAAAGGACCTCCACCTCTCCGGCGAGGGCTTCACCGTGGAGGAGTTGCAGACCAACTCCCGTTAGATAGGGAACTGCGAGCGGAAATGAAGGTCTTGGCACACGAGGTGTGATGTGCGTTGCAGAGCGGCTATCTTCATGAGAGCTTATGCGCCCAGCAGACTCGGGAACTGCCAGGCGGCCAGCACCCAGGCCGCGACCAGCAGCAGCACGAGCCAGTCCGCAGGGGCGGCGCGCAGGCGACGGAGCTTGGTGCGGCCCCGGCCACCCCGGTAGCAGCGGACGTCCATGGCCGTGGTGAGGAGGTCGGCCCGGCGGAAGCCGCCGACGAACACGGGGACGAGGAGCCGTCCGAGACGCCGCGCTCGGGTGAGGGGGCCACCTTGATCGAACGGGACGCCGCGGGCGGTGTAAGCCCGGCTCAGGCGCTCCACCTCGGAGATGAAGATCGGGACGAACTTCACCGCGATGACGCCGACGAGAACCAACTCGTTGACCGGTATTCTTAGTTTTTGCAATGGTCCGAAGAGCAACTCAAGCCCGTTGGTCAGGTCCACGAGCGAGGTCGTCAGCATGAGCATCGTGGTCGCGTGATAGAGAAGCAGCACGCGGAGACCCAGGATCGCCGCGAAACGCAATCCCTCCGTGGAGACCGAGAGGAACCCCCACCGCCACAGTACGCTCGATTCCGGTGCCTCGCCAGGATAGAAGAAGACCTGGAAGACGAGGATGATCGCCAGGAAGAACAGGAAGAAGCTGGATCCTCGCGCCACGTATCCGAACGGGACGCGGGAGACGAGTTGCAGAACCACCAGCAGCGGGAGCAATAGCGCGAAGCCGAGGAAGCCGTCCACCAGGAACGAGGCCACGACCAGAAGCGCCGTCGCCACAAGCTTTACTCGCACGTCCAGGCGATGCACCGGCGAGCCGGTGTCCACGAACTGGCCGAAGATGACGTTACGCTGCAACTCAAGCACGGCTATCTCCCAGCCGTTCCAGCAGCGCTTCCTCCAGCTCCTCTTCAGTCAGGAGGCCGGTGGGGAGGTCCGGGAAGACCTTCCCCAGCTCGCGGGCGAGGGCGACGGGCTCGGGCAGGGCTATGCCGAGGGCTTCGAGCCGCTCCGCTTCGGCGAGGATTTCCCGGACGGGTCCGTCCATCGCGACGCGGCCTTCTTCGAGGACGATGAGGCGTTCGCACAGCAGGCTCACGTCGGCGAGGCTGGATGAGCACATCACCATCGCGAGGTCGCGCTGCTCGCGCAGCCGGTCGAAGAGGCCGAACAGCTCGTCGCGGCCACGAGGGTCGAGGCCGGCCATAGGCTCGTCCAGGACGAGTAGCGGCGCACGCATCGCCAGCACGCCCGCGAGGGCGACCCGCCGCTTCTGTCCCCCGGAGAGGGCGTACACGTAGCGCAGCCGGAACTCAGGATAGGAGAGCCCCACCGCCTCCAGGCTCTCCTCGACGCGCTCGCGGGTCTCTTTCGCCGGAACCCCCGCCGCCGTCGGCCCGAACGCCACGTCCTTGCCGACCACGTCTTCGAGGATCTGGAAGTCCGGTCGCTGGAACACCACGCCCACGGACCTGCGTAGAGCAGCCCGGTCATAGCCTGGCGCTGCCACGTCCTCTCCCTCATGGAAGACCTGTCCTTCCTTCAAACGCAGCAGGTGCGCGAGGGCGTGGACGACGGTGGATTTCCCGGATTGCGTGGGGCCGACGATGCCGACCCGCTCGCCGCGCCGGACCTCGAACGAAACACCACGCACCGCCTCGACCGCGCGCGGCGTGCCCTCCAGATACGTGTACCGGAAGTCCCGCAACTCGACGAGCGGCGCTTGCTCGGGCCGATCCATCACCCCGAGCCTTCCACGGGACGCGGCAGGGCGGCGATGGACGTTCTCAGGTCCGCGTCCGTCAATATGTCGCCTTCGAGCGGGACACCGCGCGCCCGGAGCCGGTGGGCGAGGCTGGCGGCCAAGGGCACGTCGAGGCCGATGTTGCGCAGCTCATCGGCGCGCTGGAAGACCTCGGCCGGGGAGCCATCCATGACAAGGCGGCCTGTGTCCAGCACGATCACGCGGTCGAAGAGGACGGCCTCGGACATGGAGTGGGTAACGTAGATCACGCCCATCCCCTCCCTGCGGTTGAGTTCCCGCGCCGCTTCGATCAGTCGCGTCGCGGCGACCGCCGGCAGGAGCGAGGTTGGCTCGTCAAGGATCAGATACCGGGGCCGCATCGCCAAAGCCCCAGCGATTGCGGTTCGTTGCTTCTGGCCGAGAGAGAGATCGTCCACGATCCGCTCAGATAGCTCCGCGAGCCCCATTGCTTCCAGCGCGGATTCGACCCTTTCGGCTATCTCCTCGCGTGGCAGCCCCAGGTTCTCCGGCCCGAAAGCCACGTCGTCCGTGACCCGGTTCATCACGAGCTGGTCATCCGGGTCCTGGAACACCACCGAGACGCGGCTGCGAACCTCCCACCGCGTCTCGTGGCGAACCGGCACGCCGTCCACCCGAACCTCGCCCTCCGTCGGGTAGAGGACGGCGGTCAGCAGCTTCACGAGCGTGCTCTTCCCCGAGCCGTTGTGCCCGATGACAGCAATGAGACGGCCTGACTCTATCTCGAGGTCCAACTCCCGCAGGGCGTGTACCGCGTCGGTCTCGCCCTGGCGGTAGGAGAAAGAGACGCCCCGTAGTTCGATCACAATCCGACCGGGCGCACGGCGTTCACGATGGCCGCTTTACCACCGCCGAAGACACTCCGGCGGCTACCGAGAACCGACAATATCCTGAAGCCTGACGCCTGAAACCTGGCTCTCAGTATCGTTTCTCTTCGTCGGAGCCGATCTCCGGCGCGGTCGTCCGTCCGCTGCGGTACAGCAAGACGCCCCGCACGACTACGACCGTCACGACTGCGGCAACTATCGCCTCGGCTATGACCTGGGGCACGGCGGCTACGACCAGGGCGGGCGTCAGGTAGCTCTGGGATCCGAAGGGGAGTATCAGGCCCAGCCCCAGGACGCCTATGGAATTGGTGAGCGACCCGGCCAGCCCAGACGCGGCCGATGCGAGGTCGACGCTCCACCGCCGCAAGCCAACGAAGACAGCCCAGGCCACGACGCCGATGAGCATCCGTGGTAACAGGGCGACGATCGGGTCCTTGAAGAGCGGAACCTCAGCGTAGAGAAAGGAGAAGATGCCAAAGATGGCGCCGGCGAGCAGGCCGACCACCGGCCCCTCCAGCGCGCCTCCGACAACGGCCGGTATATGCATTATGGTGGCATTGCCGACCAGGGGAATGGGCACCGGGACAAAGCCGAGGCGCGTGGCCCCGAGGAACAGCGCGATGCCACCGATGACGCCGGCTATAACTATCTGACGGGTACTAATGCCGAACCTCGAACCGCGCTCGTTCCCCGTGCCGCTCGCCATCACTTGCCTCCTTCTCGCAGACCAACGCCCTCTACCGGGGCTTCTGAAGTATCGGCACCTATGTGCAACCTGTCAAATGGGCTACAAGGGCGGGGTGAAGCGGCCGTCGGCGGCGGTCCAGCCTCCGTCCACGAACATCCACGATCCGGTGACGTAGGAGCTGGCGTCGGAGGCGAGGTAGACGATCATGCCGACCATCTCATGCGGCTGTGCCCACCGCTTCAATATGCTCTTCTGGGCGTAGGCGTCGTACCACTCGGGGGCATCTTTTATCTGCTCGGTGAGCGGCGTCTCGACTATGCCGGGTGCAAGCGCGTTGACGCGGACGTTGCGAGTCCCGAGCTCATCGGCGAGGGCGCGTAGCATCTGCACGGTACCAGACTTGGTCGCCGCGTACACTCCCTGTCCCGGCTCGACGGTCGCGCCCCGGATGCTAGAGAAGGCGACGATGCTGCCCGAGCC
The DNA here is from genome assembly GCA_051003015.1 of Rubrobacteraceae bacterium. Classification (GTDB taxonomy): domain Bacteria; phylum Actinomycetota; class Rubrobacteria; order Rubrobacterales; family Rubrobacteraceae; genus JACDGB01. Next base: position 5,425 of record JBPCLT010000306.1, read on the forward strand.
CCGCTCCGCCATCCCCGGCCCGAACTCCCGCAGCAGCCGGAAGGTGCCTTTCAGGTTCAGGTCAATGATGCGGTCGAACTCTTCGTCGGTGATCCCGAAGAGGGGCTTGCGGACGTTGATGCTCGGCGTGGAGATGAGCGCATCCGGCATCCCGACCCGCTCCCCTGCCGCCCGGACGCTCTCCGAACTCGTCATGTCCAGCTCGACCGCCTCCGCCTGCCAGCCTTCCGCCCGCGCTGCTTCGGCTGTCTGCTCCGCTGCCTCCACGTCCACGTCCGCGCAGAATACTCGGGCTCCGAAGGCGGCGAGCCCGTGGGAGGCTGCCTCCCCGATCCCGCTTCCGGCTCCCACGACGAGCGCGGTCTTTCCAGTCATGTCGAACATCGAGCGATAGTCAAACATCGGCTTCCTCCTCGCAGAAATACATGGCGGTCGCGGCGTACAGCTTGCAGGTCGTCAATAATTCGTCGGCGTCCACCCACTCGTCTTTGTGGTGTGGGATCTCCCGGTCCCCCGCACCCGTGGTGATTATGGGGATGCCGGCCCAGGCGTGAAGGAAGGTGCCGTCGGTCGCGCCTGGGACGCCGTTGTAGCGCGGCGGCTCGCCGGTGAGGCGCGTATAGGCGGCGGCCATCGCCAGCGCGAGGGGGTCGTCGCGGTTCGTGGCGGTCGGGGGGCGCTCTTCGATCACCTCCATCGAAGCATCGAAATACGGGTCCTCTGCCTGGAGATCCGCGATGCAGCCTTCGAGGCGGTGGGTGAGTTCCGCGTGGGATTGGCTCGGGATAGTGCGGATATCGAGGGCGACGTAGGCGGAGGCGGGGATCACGTTTATCTGTGGCTCGCCGCCCTCCGGGCCGAGCAGGACGGTCGGGGTGATGCTTGGGTATCCGAGGAGAGGGTCTTCGCCGTGGCGTGAGATCTCCTCTTTCTCCAACTCCTCGATGGCGACCACGAGCCGGGCCGCCCGCGTCACCGGGTTGACGCCGCTCTCTGGCATTGCGCCATGCGCCATCCGGCCCTGAACCCGTATCTCCACGCGCATCGCGCCCTTCTGTGCGACGCATAGCTGGTTCTCTTCGGGCTCGCAGATAACGGCGCCGTCCACCCCTTCAGCGTGCCCGCCCTGGATGAAATGCTTGATGCCCGTCATCATGCCCTCCTCGTCCACGGGATGGCAGAGGACGATGCGGCCCGCGAAGGAGACGCCGGAGTCCTTTATCGCCCGGACGGCCATGACGGCGGCGGCGAGGTTGCCCTTCGTGTCGCAGGCGCCGCGACCGTAGATCCTCTGTCCCACCATCCCGGCCTCGAAGGGCGGATGCTTCCATTCCCCGGCGTGGCCTTCGGTCACCACATCGGTGTGCGCCTCGAAGAGGAGCGTCTTCCCCGAGCGGTCTCCGTGCCACACTGCCCAGACGTTCGGGCGTCCCGGCGAGACTTCCTCCGTGGAGACCTCGAAGCCGGCGTTTTCGAGGTATTCGGCGACGTAACGGGCGGCGCGGGATTCGTTGCCTTCGGAGTCACCGGGACGATAGACGCTGGGGATCCGGATCAGGTCTCGCAGGAAGCGGATCAA